>NZ_CDSBKO010000001.1:0-314927 GCF_977115655.1 Aquimarina sp. | reverse complement strand
ATTACTACCTGGATATCAAGAAAATTCTATACTGTAGTTGCTCGGATGCATACATACCAATAACAAGATAAGATGTATAATATTTTCTTATAGCTTCAAAGAATGCTTTGCGAGCAGAAATGAGCAAAAATCCATAAAAAAACAAGGTTAAGTTATAAAAAAAATTAAACCAATCATCAAATAACCCGTGAGTAATAGGGAAAAATGGATCCAGAAACCATTCCATTAAAAGCAAAGGCAGTATCATCCAGTAAATCCCGAACCTTGTACGAGTTAACTTGGTTAATAATTGTATTAATTTATTGTTTGGATGTTTCCTTATATACATAAAAAACGGCAACAATATTAAAGAATAAATCAAAATATAAGGCAAAAACCATAGATGATGCCAACTTAAATTACCGGTAGGGTATTTTCCTTCAAAAGCATGTTGTGTCCAAAAGTCAAAATAAGAACCGGCAAACTGAAAACCAGAAATTCTTTCTATATAAACTTGTGGAGGGACAATAACCAGCATCCCAAATAACAAAGGAATAAATAACCGTAAAATACGTTCTTTAGAAAATTGAAAAGCAGACCGTTTCCCTAAAGAAAAAGCAGTTCCCATTCCTGAAATAATAAATAATAAAGGCATTCTCCATCGGTTTAAAAACACCATCGGGTATTCTAACCACTCATAAAGAACATTATTTTTGATGTGCCAATCCCACGGAACAAAAAACATACCAATGTGATACCATATAAGTAACGCAAATGCAAATACCCGTAACCAATCTAAATCATATCTTCTTTCCATTCTAAAAGTTTTTTTTGCAAACCTCAGAGGAAATATCCTAATCAAAAAAAATATGGTACGATTAACAAGAATTTGTTACGAAACACAAACTATAAGTGTTCAAATACAAAGTTTGGTATAAACAACATCTAACCTTACTGCATTTTGCCGTTAAATGCTTCCAGATAGTTGCGAGAGACAGGGATGATTTCTTTACAATTTTTAAGGTGTATTTTGTACCCTTGTGCATTACCGTCTACATTTTCGATAAAGTCGCTGTTTAAAAGGAAGGAGCGATGTGTTCTGATAATATTGCCAAAAGGCAGTAAAATGTTCTCTACATCTTTTAACCGTATTCGTTTTAAAACAGGTTGGCAGGCAGAATCATTAACTATCCAAAATTCTACATAATTTCCTTGGGATCTTGCAAAAACAAAATTTTGGATGCTTAGATAAAAACTTTCTGATTTTAGTTCGGTTTCTATATAAATATTAGTAGGAGAAATTATTATTCTGGTATTTTTTAGCTTTAAATTTAAGGCAGAAGCTTGTTCGCTATTTTTGAAAAACTGCATATTCAAATTAGCAGAAACGATTATAAAAGCTAACATAAATCCACTAACAAGGGTATGTAATATTTCTTCTTTTAAATAAGAAAAAGACCAATTTAATGGATTGTTGTAAAGGATATCTCGTAGTAAAAATTGAGTAGTTCCGGCAAGGAGTAAAAAAAAGATAGTAAAAATAAATTCATGTTTTAATTTCCAATTTTCTGTAAATTTATTTGCTTTGGCAAAAAATATCGATAAAGGAAATAATAAGAATAAAGGGCTGATAGAATGAAGTAATGCCACCCAAAAATAAGATATCTTTAATTCGGCAGTATTTGTTTCAAAAGGTTGGATAATATAGTTAAAAAAGAATGCAAGAAGAAAAATAACCATGCTTATCTGAAATAGCTTTTTGCCTTTATAATAAAAAGGATAAGGTTGGTTGACATATTTTTTTAATTCATTCAATTTCTCTTTGTATATGTTAAATTGGTATTACATAGATGCTTTTATATTTGCAGGAAAGGTAAATAATTAAACCAGAGAGCACAAGTTTTGTACAGGTACAAAGATAAAATTGTGCTTGGTTTGGGTTTTCCAAATCAATAACCTCGAAGAACAAGCTCACGAGGGGCTGCCAACAAAACCTGTCTTGACCCTGCGGAAACAAAAATTGTGTTGCTCTTTCAAGCTCTATATGACAAGATTTTTGATTTAAAATCTACTTGTATTTGATAGCTCTGCCAGATTTTACCCAAGTACAATTTTCTATCGAAAATCAGACCGGCTTAAATTTTCTTACATCGGGTTACGTTAAATTAAGTTAATAGGCGATAACAAATTATTTTTTTATCGAATATAAATTAAGGCTTAACAGGTATAGTTATAATGACTACGATTATACATTAGACAACTTTAGATTTTGATATTTCGATATTTTTAAAGTGTTTTAATCAAAAAATTATACATAATGAAAAGTAAACTAAAAAAATTCAAAGAATTTGAAATAGAAAAATCACAACTAAAAAATATTAATGGATCACAAGTATGGTATTGTTGGACACATGATATACAAGGAAGTGCCATGGTTACTAAACCATTTCAGGTTAAGGCATTTAGGGCAAGAGGTTATTTTTGTGATGAGCCTCGTTATAAAGCAATGAACGTGACCGGATAAGAAAAGGGTTTCTGGAGAAAAGAACCTTAAATCTTAAAATTAAAAAAACTGTGATTCTGTTTTATAATAGGATCACAGTTTTTTATTATAGAAGTAGTTATGTTGAATTTGATTACTACATCTTCTTTATTTTTTTATTGTTTGTAATTTAGGATTTTTTTACAAATTTGGTTAAGATAACAATATGTTGTCCGCTAACACGACCTTCAATATGCTCTGGATTATCATGCACTAAGGAAATATTACGAACAGCAGTACCGCGCTTTGCAGTAAAGTTAGCTCCTTTTACGTCTAAATCTTTAATGAGAACTACAGAATCTCCTGCTTGTAAAATCGCTCCGTTAGCATCTACATGTTTTATAGCATTTTCTTTGTCATCGCCTTCACCCGTAGCATTTGCCCAAGCAATGGTATCTTCATCCAGATACAGCATATCCAATAAATCTTGTGGCCAGCCCTCAGATTTTAATCGGTTTAGCATTCTCCATGCCATTACTTGTACAGCAGGAACCTCACTCCACATACTATCATTAAGACAACGCCAGTGATTTGGGTCTGTTTTTTCAGGGTCTTCAATTTGATCCAGACATGTCTGAGAAATTAAAATATGCGAATCTAGACCGGTCCCCGGGGATTTAGGAACTTCATATACCCTTAAATTTTCTGTTTCCCCAGATAATTCACATACAGATCCACTACGTTTATTTAATTCTCTTTCCAGACTCATTTTTAGATATAATTAGAAGTGTTATATTCGATTTTTGCAAAAATGCACATAATTTTTATAACTATAATGTTACAATGCATCAATATTTATATATAATTAGGTAAAGTATATATAGATTTTTGTAAAGATTTGGGATATGATTATGTTAGGAGTTAAGTTTTTTAATAGATAATATTTTTTTGTAAGAAAAACACCTCCATATCCATTCTAAAGGACCGTAATTAAAATAATCCAACCATATCTTGCTAAAAACTACTTGTAAAGTAAATACCGCTACTGCCAACATGGCAGTTTCGTAGGGGCTTAAAGTCTCGTATAATTGTAGCCCTACAGACGAGAAAATAAATAAACCAATGGCACTGTGCATGATATAGTTAGTCAATGCCATTCTGCCAACATATATAAAAGGGGTGAATATTTTTTTCCATACAGGATATTGAACTAACCATGCAATAATCCACAGATAAAAAAGCCCCATAAAAATATCTGAAATAACCATTAATTTAATAAAAACCGAATGAAATATTTCGTTTTTATATATCGGGTAGTTTGGTAGGATAAATAAAAATACCACACGATATATATTAGATAAAATTGCTATACCCAATATTGGTTTCTTAATTTTTTCTACTACTATATTTATAGAGTTTATGTAATTGTTTTTTCCAAAATAAATCCCCAGGGTAAACATGGATAAAGCAACGGGAGCCAGATAAAAGAATAAAACAGGAATATTAGAAACATATTCTAATAAACGAAGTTTTACGCCATCGATATAAGAATCATAACGAATAGTGTACGTTATTTTTTTGGAAGAATATTCTTGTAGAATTTGTGAAGGAGAAAATCCAACCCAATCGAACAATAATCCGAAGACATGCTCGTAAAATGGGAACAGGAGCAATAAGCACATACACCATATAAGGACTGTATTTGATTTTTTTATAAGAAAAAAGCTAAATACGCCCAGTATGGCGTACAGGTGTATAACATCACCAGACCATAAAAAGATAATATGTAGTAAACCAAAAATAAATAATATCACCATTCGTCTTATAAAAAAAGAAAAGGAGTATGTATTATTTTTAATTCGGTTCATTATTTGCATTGCAATCCCAAGACCAAAAAGAAAAGAAAAGATAGGGAAGAATTTGCTGTAAAAAAATAATTGTAATACACGAACCGCTAATTTATCCAGATTAGAATACCATTGTGCACTAAATATCTCTTGATTAAAAAAGGTGCAATTCATAATCTCGATATTCACCATAAATATTCCAAACACAGCAAAACCGCGAAATATGTCGAGGAGTTCTATTCTTTTTTGTGTATTGGTAGGAGTAAAATTGGCATTATCCAATGTGCAGTATTTTTATAAGTAAAGATTATTAAGAACTACCTAAATTATAGGAGTGTCCTTCTTTTATTTTATCTTCGAGATCTTTTCTAAGTTCAGCATTTTTACCGGGATCAATAGTTATGGCCATTGTAGAAATTACTTTTACACCATGTTGTGTTAAAGTAGCAGTTTTTTTAGGATTATTAGTCAGCATCCTGATAGATTTAACGCTTAACTCTTTCAAAATTTCTGCTGCTTTTGTAAAATCCCGTGCATCTTCTTTAAAACCTACGGCTTTATAAGATTCAGCTTGCGACAAACCTGATTTTTTATGTTCTTTACTTTTTAAAAGAGCAAAATGGCCATTGGCTTTACCTTCCTGATCTAACCAAATTATAACACCTTTACCTTCTTTTTGTATAAGCTGTTGTGAAATCTCCATTTGCTCCCTGCAATCACATTCAATACTATTAAAATGATGTGCAAATATGCAAGAGGAATGAACCCTGCACAATACTTCTTCTTCACCACTTACATTTCCCATGACTAATGCAAAAGATTCTTTTTGTCCATCATAAAAAAGTATTTCATGATACTCACCATATTTTGTTTTAAGGTTTCCTTCTGCAATTTTAATAACCATGATATTATATATGTTTATGAGAAAATGTATAAAAGTAAAATTTTAAAAAATAAATTTATTGAAACTTTTAATCTTATTGATTTTTTCTTTCTTGATCCAACCAAATTATAAAATCTTTACTCATGCTACAGAAATAAATATACATAGTATCAATACCAAGGGCGATTTCAAAAAAGGCGAGTGTTAATAAGCGGTTCAGGCATCTGCCAATGAAAAAATTTTGAACATTACTTTATTTTTTTTGCAATACCCCGTTGTTTATTAGTAGTACCCACTAATCCATATTCAAAGGTGTAAGTATTTTTGATTGTATTCAATATTTTTATATGTATCGCTTTTTCTTCAGCCATATTTTTTGGATGTAAATTTTTTACAATATATTCACAATCATTAATCCACCTAATACTTGATGTATCGCTTTTTCCTCTGAAATAATCAATCTCTATACTATCATTTCTGGTAAAAGTAGTTTTACTTAACTCTCCATTTAAAAAAGTTTCAAACTCAAAAGTTCCTGTATGAAAATCAATACAGTTACGTTCTTGTTGATAACAACTGGTAATAAAAAGAGGGAATAAAAAAAGTAAAGCTATCCGCTTCATATTTGGATTTATTTATAAACGAAAATAAATTTATTTCTATAAAGTTAATAGTAAGGAGAGGAAAAGTTATTAAGTTTTTTTCATTTGGTAAGAACTGAATGTACCATCGGCATAAAAAATAACAATGCGATCTATTTTAGAATCTAAAGGAATATTGGTAAAATCTTTTTCTTTTGCAGAAATAAGCTCTTCTAAGTTTTCCTTTTGAGGATCAGATTGTGAAAATAAATCCGGATCAGATGTTAAAGCAGAAGAGTGTTTAACATTGTAAACAGGTGGTGGTTCAGGTATATTTGTTGGTTTTTTAATAGTAGGAGGGTCAGATTTAGGAAATGTTCCTTTTCCATATAAAAGCCATTGCAAACCAACTTCGGGATAAGCTTCTGTTATTTTCATTACAAAATCCAAACTAGGCTTATTCCTGCCACTAAGTATATGTGAAATAGAAGAGCGACCTACACCCATGTAGTCCGCAAAGGAAGAAGCTGATACAGCATAGTAATCCATAATTTCTTGAATTCTTTTTCCAAAGTCTTTATCGTTTACCATTGTAAACTTGTTTGAGTAGTATACATGTTACAAAGGTAAACAAAATAATCAAAAGGAGACGTTTACAAATGTAAATAAAAGAAATTATTAATTAAATATTTACATCAAGTAACATAGCATAAACATCTAATATTATTGTAATTACTAGTTTATTAATATTAGAATTAATTAATTGTTAATATCTTAAATACATTTGAAAATCGAGAAATATTAGCTGTTTACAATTATAAACAAACAAGATCATAATCATTGTTTACAAATGTAAATACAGCTAAATTACATTTGTAAACACGAGATAGGTTTACAAGTGTAAATAATAAATCTATTTGTTATGAAACCTCGGTAAACTATAGTAATTTCGTATTTTTACTATCAAGACATGAATATTAAAACTTTACAAAACTGGTTTGCTGTATATAAAGAAAATTCACTACATGGCAGATATATTACTTTAGAAAATATTTTGCCCCTGTTAGATATATTTTCTGAAAAACTGGAGATAAAAGAAATTGGTTTATCTGAAAATAATGCTCCTATCCATCTAATTAAATTAGGAAAAGGATCTAATAAACTTTTGTTTTGGTCTCAAATGCACGGTAACGAAAGTACAACTACAAAAGCTCTTTTTGATCTTTTAAACCTGTTTACCGATAGCTCAAACAGTTTAGGGAAAGAAATTTTAAAAGAATGTACCTTATATATTATACCTATTTTAAGTCCCGACGGTGCAAAAGCATATACCAGGCTAAATTATAATCAAGTAGATCTTAACAGGGATGCGCAACAAAAAACACAAAAAGAAAGTATTGTTTTTAGTAATCTGGTAGAGCGTGTTCAACCTGATTTTGCTTTTAATCTTCATGGGCAACGTACAATTTTTAGTGCTGGACAATCTAATCATCCCGCAACAGTATCTTTTTTATCTCCGGCAAGCAATGTTGAACGTTCTGTAACGCAAAGCCGTAAAGTAGCTATGGATATTATAAGCAAAATGAATTTTGTGCTTCAAAAATGTATTCCTGACATGGTAGGAAGATATGATGATAGCTTTAATTTGAATTGTGTAGGGGACACACTCTCCAAAATGGAAATTCCTACAATATTATTTGAAGCAGGGCATTATCCCGATGATTATGAGCGTGAAAAAACACGAGAGTATATCTTTTATTCCTTAATAACAGCAATAGAATATATTGCTACCTCCAAGATTACTGGAAAAAACTATAAAGATTATTTTTTAATCCCTGAAAACGGAAAATGTTTTTACGATATCATCATAAGAAATGTAATCCTAAAAGGCAAAAATGTAGATATAGCCATTCAATACAGCGAAGAATTGGTTAAAAATGAAGTTAAATTTGTTCCTAAGATTGCCAAAGTAGATATTTTGCAAAATTTTCATGGACACAGGGAGATTGAGGGCAGAAAAAGAGAGATACGCAACGAAAACGTTACAGTAGAGATAGTTCCAGAGGCTGAGTTGTTAAAATTTTACCTAAACTCTGAATTATTCTTAACAGAACTAGTAAAAAGTTGAAATAAAATGTGCAGATACTGTATTTTTCTGCTAAATTTGCAACGTAAATAATCGGGAAAAATAATAAAATACTATGGCAAAGTTTAAATTAGACGAAGTTGATCATCAAATTCTGGATATGTTGATTGAAAATACCCGTACACCTTTTACAGATATCGCAAAAAAACTGTTGATTTCTGCGGGTACCGTACATGTGCGAGTTAAAAAAATGGAGGAAGCGGGTATTATCGAAGGATCTTCATTAACTCTGGATTATAAAAAATTAGGCTATTCATTTATAGCGTACGTAGGTATTTATCTTCAAAACACTTCGCAAACCAAGTTTGTTTTAGAAAGAATAAATCAAATACCTTATGTCACGGTTGCTCATATTACTACAGGAAAGTTTAATATTTTTTGTAAAGTAAGAGCCAAAGATACCAATCATGCCAAAGATATTATTTTTAAGTTAGATGATATTGATGGAGTTTACCGTACAGAGACTATGATTTCATTAGAAGAAAGCATTAATGATAAAAAACGTTTAATGCATTCTATCTTTCAGGAACTATAAAGGGATACTTTTTTTAATATAATTAGGAGCCCTTTAAGAAATCTTTTAAAGGGTTTTTTATTGTGCAAACAATATTCATTAACCAATACACCACCACACAAATGGCTAGAAAACCAAAAATTGAACGTTTTAATGAAAATGTTCTTGCAAAGTACCAGATATATAATAGTATATTTATAACTCTACCCTTTGATTCTATTAGCAATACAGGAGTTTTATTGCCCCTTTTTAAAGAGGTATGCGAAAAAGGATATGATAATCATAAAAACCCTACAGAGATTGTAGAAGATTTTTTTTCGCGTTATCAGGATAATCCTGCACTTAAAGAAAAACATGATTTGTTGTTCAGGTTTATTCAATATATAGAACGGCAGGTAGTATTGTTTGATGCTATCGAGGATGCAGCATTTCCTGTTGTAAATAATATGGATGGTCGTGGTACTTTAAGAAGTATAAAAGAAGAAGCACAAGCAAAAGGACAGTTACAAGAGCTTAAAGAGTATTTGCGCCGTTTTAAAATTCGTCCAACTTTAACCGCACATCCTACGCAGTTTTATCCGGGAACAGTTTTGGGGATCATTCATGATTTGGATGCTTCTATACGAAACAATGATTCTTCAAGAATAAAAAAACTACTTTCTCAATTAGGTAAAACTGCTTTCTTTAAGAAAGAAAAACCTACTCCTTATGATGAGGCCGTGAGTTTGATTTGGTATCTTGAAAATGTTTTTTATCATGCAGCAGGAACCATTTATAGTTATATTCAGCAAAATGTATTTGATGGGGAAGATCTTGAAAATGAATTAATCAATATAGGATTTTGGCCAGGTGGAGATAGAGATGGAAACCCTTTTGTTACTACAGAAACTACATTAAGAGTAGCAAAGCGTTTGCGTAAAACAATATTACTTAATTACTACAGAGATATACGCGAATTAAAGCGTAGGATAACTTTTGGTAATTTACAGGATAAAATAATAGTTCTGGAAAATGCCCTGTACGACAATTTTTATTATGCAAAAACAGCAGAACCGTTATCTATAGATACATTAATGAGTGGCTTGCTAGAGATAAGAGAAGAGCTTATAACAGAACACCAATCCTTATTTCTCGAAGATTTACAAGATTTAATTAATAAAGTGAAAATCTTTGGATTTCATTTTGGTATACTGGATATCCGTCAGGATTCCAGAGTTCATCATAAAGTACTTACAGATATTGTAAATAAAACTAATGTATTAGATCTAGGGATTTTTCCTAAAGATTATGAATCTCTTTCTGAAAAAAAGCAGATAGAAATACTTTCTCAAACTACAGGAAAACTAGACCCTTCTATTTTTGAAGAAGATATAACCAGAGCAACTTTAGAATCCATATATGCTATTAAAACCATACAACAAAACAATGGGGAAAAAGCTGCTAATCGTTATATAATCAGTAATAATGGTAGCGAGCTTAACATAATGGAGACCTTTGCTATGATAAGGCTTTGTGATTGGGAGCTGCCAACAGTAGATGTTATTCCTTTGTTTGAAACCATACCAGATTTGCAGATTTCTCATAAGGTAATGGAGTCGTTGTATAATAATCCTGTATATATAGAGCATTTAAAACGCCGTGGGATGAAACAAACCATAATGCTTGGTTTTTCTGATGGTACAAAAGACGGGGGATACCTTATGGCAAACTGGGGGATATTTAAAGCAAAAGAAGCTTTAACCGAGGTTTCGAGAAAATACAATATAAAAGTAATATTTTTTGACGGTCGAGGAGGACCACCAGCAAGAGGAGGAGGAAACACAAATCAATTCTATGCTTCTCTTGGCCCTACCATTGAAGATGAAGAGATTCAATTAACTATTCAAGGGCAAACAATTAGCTCTAATTTTGGAACATTAGATTCTTGCCAATATAATTTAGAACAGCTTTTGGGTGCAGGAGTAGAAAATGAACTAACAAGTAATGAAGGCAACCTGTTTTCTGCAGAGAATAAGCAAATTATGCAGGAACTTGCAGATATAAGCTACCAAACTTATGTGGATTTTAAGAATCACCCTAAATTTCTTCCGTATTTAGAAAACATGAGTACACTAAAATATTACGGGAAAGCAAATATTGGTAGCCGTCCATCCAAAAGAAGTACAGGGACAAGCCTGGATTTTGGGGATTTAAGAGCTATACCATTTGTAGGAAGTTGGAGCCAGTTAAAACAAAATGTACCGGGGTTTTATGGTGTGGGAACAGCATTAAAAAGCTTTGAGGATCAAAATAGGTTTGATAAGGTAATCTCCTTATATAAGAGTTCCCCCTTTTTTAGAACTTTGATAGCAAATAGTATGATGAGTCTTACCAAGTCATTTTTTGAACTCACAGCCTATATGAAAGAAGATAAAGAATATGGGGCATTTTGGGATATCATTCATGAAGAATATCTGCAAACCAAAAGGTTATTGCTTAAATTAACAGGATATACAGAACTAATGCAAAATGAACCCGCAGGAAAAGCATCTATTGCTATGCGAGAGAATATCGTATTACCATTGCTTACGATACAGCAATATGCGTTGAAAAAAATACAAGATTTACATAAATCTAACGAAGTGAATCCCAAAGATCTCGAAATCTATGAAAAAATGGTTACCCGATCTTTATTTGGAAACATTAATGCTAGTCGTAATTCAGCATAAATTTTAATAAAGTGCTGTTAATATTATTAGAAATGAGGTAGGAATTGTTAAATTTCACCTCATTTTTTATTCTAAATCTATGTTATCTCAAATAAAAGAAGGTGAATATAATTCATATTACGCAACCTATATCTCTAAAGCAGAATATCCAAATATTGTAGAAGGATTAAAAAATAGTCAAAAAGAATTTGTAGATTTTGTACAATCTATTCCTCAAGAAAAATTTACTCACGCTTATGCAGAGAAAAAATGGACTATCGCCGAAGTATTTCAACATATAATAGATACCGAACGTATTTTTGCATACCGGGCATTGCGTTTTGCCAGAAACGACAAAACACCAATTATGGGGTTTGAGCAGGATGATTATGTACCTAACTCTAATGCTAATAATCTTAGTAAGCAAGATTTAATAGCAGATTTTAATGCTGTTAGGAACTGCTCGATTTCTCTATTTAATAGTTTTACAAATGAGATGCTAACAAGAATAGGAGAGGCTAGTGGTAGCCCCATGAGTACCAGAGCGGCGGGGTATATCTTAGCAGGTCATCAAAAACATCATTTAGAAGTTATTAAAGAGCGGTATTTATAAATATTACAAAAAAATGGTTGAAAAAATAAAAGGAACAGATCCTAAAACAATTCATTTAATGTTTTAGGATTTAATTCATGTCCTCCCGGATGTGTTCTAAACTCAATTTGTGGTAAAATTTGTTGTACGCGTATTTTTTCTGCTTCTACTTTTTCAATTTCAAAATAAGGATCTTTTTCTCCCAGTATATGCACGACCTTTGTTGTGTTGGTTAAAAAACTGAAATCTTCTTTATGTAATTCTTTAGGAAAACCACCAGAAACCATAACCAAAGCATCACAACTTATTTTTCGGCTGGCAACCCATCTACAGGCAATACTAACCCCTTGTGAATACCCTAGTACAACCAGCTTTATGTGTTCAGGGATGTTTTCTTTGGTTATAACAGCATCTATATATTGCAGTACATTTTTAGTTTCCGTTTTAGTATTTTCTTTAGTAAGCCAGCTAGAACCAACACTTCTATAGTTTTCCCCTTTATAAAATTTGGCTGGAGCCTGTGGAGCAATAAAATAATTTTCTTCTTTATTAAAACCATCAAATAATCGAACAAAATATCTGCTTAAATACCCAATACCATGAAAAACTAACCAAACAGTTTTGGTATTAGAGTGTAAGGTGTTTAAAGTGGAGTAAGAATTGGTAGTGATGTAAGAGATTTCTTTTTCGTTAGTATGCATAAATTAGTATAAAGTTGTTGATTAAAAACAAAACCAGTCATCAATTATTGGCCACAAGATATCTTGATTTTTTGTTCTAAAAAAATCAAAGTGACCAATACTTTTCAAATTAAAATCTGAAGGTTTTAAGTGTTTTCTGGTCACATTTGCATTTTGGTATACTCGTTTGCCAAGAATATCAACAGATTTTTTTGGAGCAAACAAATCATCATCAATACTTAATAAAAGCATAGGTTCTTTAATATTGTTGTAATGGATATTGCTGTTCTCTTTAGTAAAATAAAGCATAGAATCAGGGTGTAGTAAAAAAACGGCCCAATCCATCGCAGCTTTAGAGGTTAGGGGTTTTCCTAGTCCAAACCAATCTGAAGGGTAATATTTAAGAATTGAAGTAGTAAAAGGCACAAGATATTTAAAATTGAAATATATAAGTAACTGCATTTTTTTTGAAAAATGTTTATAAAACCCAAATTGAGACCCTACGGTCAGGTATTTGTCATAATATAGGTATGCATCACTAAAACCAATACTATTACCGCCATAGCTATGACCAATCATATATTGTTTGTTTTTTGGGTATTTTTCTTTTACATGTTTAGAAACCGCTTTAAAATCCTGGGCCCAGGAAAGAAACCCATGTTTTTGTAATGATCGTATATTTTTGGAAAGAGAGCTTCCTATCCCTCGATAATCAAAAGTAAACACATTACATCCTTTATTGGACAGGTACTTTGCGAGATTAAAGTAAAATTTTTGTGGTACACCTACTGCAGGAGCAAAAACTATAGTTTTATTACTAGAAAGTAGTGGCGCAAATTCGTGTACAGAGACAGGATAATTATCAAAAGAGCAAATAGTATAAGATTCCATTTATTAAGAATTTAAAAATATTTTTTCCATTCTGGTAACAGCACTATTAAGATATTTTGGGTTGCTGTAAACTTGCATTAATAAAATACCGCCTTCAATATCTTGTACAATTTGTTCAGCAAACATCAAGGATTCTTCAGTTGAGTAATTACATTCTAACATTTGTTGCAGCCCGGAAATGAAATCCTGAAAAAATAACCGAATCTCTTTTTTATATACAGGATCAAGATGAAGGGTTTCTAAAGCTGTATTGGCCATTATACATCCTCCTTCTGTATTATTAAATGTTTTTTCTAATAACATTTTCAAATTTTCGAGCTTTTTGGTTATGATTAAATTACTATCAATAATCTTACGAAGATTATAATTAAAATAACTATGAACCGATATAAGGACTTCTTTGATTAGCTCTTCTTTATTACTAAAATAATAATAAAAATGAGACTTTTGTATGCCACAAGCTTTAGAAAGTTCACTCATGCTACTGTTTTGAACCCCTCTTGATCGTAAAACCGGAATTACTTTTTCCAGTACTTCTTCTTTAGAAGTTTTTGTTTTTGGCATTTTATTGAATGTTCGTTAAAATAAGATTCAAATATAGTTAGAATTATTGAAACGCATTCTATATTTTTGTTCTAAATACTATTGCTTATGAATCTGACAAAGGAAGAAGTACTGGAACAATGTACAAAAATGTGTAAAAACACTTTGATGGAAACTTTGGATATTTCTTTTTGTGAAGTAGGAAAAGATTATTTGGTTGCAAAGATGCCTGTTACTCCAAAAGTTCACCAACCAGATGGTGTTTTGCATGGCGGGGCAATGGTTGCTCTTGCAGAAAGTGTTGGTAGTGCAGCTTCTTTTATGTTTTTGAATGCAAAAGATTTTTACATACGAGGGATTGAGATTTCTGCTAATCATGTAAAAAGTGTAAAAGAAGGAAATGTATATGCAAGAGCAGAAATCTTACATAACGGACGCACTACACAGTTATGGGATATAAAAATCAGGGATGAAGAACAAAATCTTGTATCTGTAGTAAAACTAACAACTATTGCGCTTCCAAAAACCAGATAATATGGGCATAGAAGATATTTATGCTAAAATTAAAAGCCATACAGATCAATATTTGCCATTTGTGATCTATAAAAAAGCAGATTCTAATGTATTGCAGGTTTTGTTTCAGCAAAATAATGAAGTGTATGAAACTAAGGATTTTTTAACATCAGGATTTGTTTTTGCTCCTTTTGACAGCAATGATAAAACTGTGATTATTCCTATTGATAAAAGTGAGTATTGTAGCACCGAGATTATTGGGCAAGATACAGATCACTTGAAACAGGTTTCGGGTACAGCAAGGAGTTTTTCTGAAGAAGAAGAGAATGAAGCGAAAAAAAAACATATTTTACTTGTTAAAAACGGTATCAAAGCTATAGAGTCTGGTAGTTTTAAAAAAGTAGTACTATCTCGTAAAGAAAAAGTTTCACAACTGGATTCACTTACTGGGTTACAGATATTTCAACGTATGATAAAAAAGTATCCAAGTGCTTTTGTATACTTGTGGTACCATCCGGAAACAGGAACTTGGTTAGGGGCAACTCCAGAGACTCTTGTCTGTATTAAAAAAAACAATTTTTTTACTATGGCCCTTGCAGGAACCCAACCATATACAGGCACTGTAAATATAGACTGGGGAGATAAAGAATTAGTAGAACAAAGAATGGTTACTTCTTTTTTAACCAATGAGTTATCTGGTTTGATTACAGGCTTAGAAGTATCAAAAACGTATACTCATAAGGCAGGTACACTTTTACATCTTCGTACAGATATTAAAGGTACTTTGGATATAAAAAAACATGGGATCAAGAATCTAATTAAGATTTTGCACCCAACTCCGGCAGTTTGTGGTTTGCCAAAAAATCAAGCAAAGTATTTTATTTTAAATAATGAAACCTATAATCGCAAATATTATACAGGTTTTTTGGGTGAGGTCAATATGAATATAGATGGTACTGTACAATCCAATATATTTGTAAACTTGCGTTGTATGGAGTTCAAAAATGGAAAAGCAGAACTTTATGTAGGAGGAGGGATCACAAAAGATTCTGACCCGCAAAAAGAATGGGAAGAAACCGTTAAGAAAACTGAAACAATGAAAAAAGTTTTGTTTTAAATTGAATTTATTCCGGTTTTTTATAACTCTCTATAAAAAAGTCAAAACAGGTTTATTACCATAAGTTTGGGTATGACCAGCTTGATATTGTAATATTAGATATTTTAATGAAGAAAAGATTATATTCAAAAATACCTTTGGCACAATCTATCGTTGCTTTGTGCGAGGCAAAGGGAGTCACAGATATTGTTATTTCACCAGGATCGCGTAATGCCCCTTTAACAATTGGTTTTAGTGAGCATCCAAATATGCAGTGTTATAGTATTGTAGATGAAAGATGCGCTGCTTTTTTTGCTTTGGGCATAGCACAGCAAATTCAAAAACCAGTTGCTTTATTATGTACCTCGGGGAGTGCATTGTTAAATTATTATCCTGCAATTTCAGAAGCGTTTTATAGTGATATCCCGTTGGTAGTTTTAAGCGCAGACCGACCAGTAGAAAGAATTGATATAGGAGACGGGCAAACGATTCGCCAAAAAAATGTATTTGAAAATCATATTTTATATTCTGCTAATCTACATTCAGAGGTAGTTGCAGAAACCAAAATTGATGATCCCAGAATAAGCCAAAAACAACGAGAAGCTCAGAAACATAATGAAAGAGAAATTAATCTGGCTCTTAATACTGCTATAAAACAAAATGGCCCGGTACATATTAATGTTCCGTTTTATGAACCATTGTACGATAAAATAGAGTTTCCGATAATTATTCCCAAAAATATCCCTGTAGAAATCCCTTATCATCAATTCTCTGAAGAATTAGAATCTAAAATGTTTTTGGAGTGGACCAGAGCAAAACGTAAAATGATATTGATTGGGGTTAACTATCCGGATTCGATAGATCAACAATGGATAGAATATTTTGCAAAAGACCCATCGGTTTTGGTACTAACAGAAACTACATCAAATATCCATCACGATACTCATATTAATAGTATAGATCAATTAATCTCGACCTTAAAAGATGAAGAATTTAAGGAGTTACAACCAGATATTTTATTAACTATAGGAGGAATGGTGGTTTCTAAACGTATTAAAAGCTTTTTGAGGCAATATCCCCCAAAATCACATTGGCATATTAATCCCAAAAAAGCTTATGATACTTATTTTTGCCTTACAGAACACATAAAGTTACAACCTGATTTGTTTTTTTCCAGATTTTTTGGAGATAAAAAGATAAATAAAAGCACCTATAAATCTTTTTGGCTTTCTGTTAGAGATCAAAGAAGGATAAAACATGAAGAGTATCTAAAAAAAGTTTCTTTTACAGATCTAAAAGCTTATGAAGCTATCTTTAAAGGGATTACAGGCAAGCAAATGATACAATTAAGTAACAGTTCTACAGTTCGTTACGCACAACTATTTACTTTAAGTCCTTTATTTAGGGTGTTTTGTAACAGAGGAACCAGTGGCATAGATGGCAGCACATCTACAGCTGTAGGAGCTGCATTGGTTTCAAAAGTACCCACTACCTTATTGACAGGAGATTTAAGCTTCTTTTATGATAGTAATGGGTTATGGAATTCGTATATTCCATCCAATTTTAAAATCATTGTAATTAATAACAGAGGTGGGGGTATTTTTAGAATTTTGCCAGGCAAAGAAGATAGCCCTAACTTTAGTACGTATTTTGAAACAGCTCATAATCTTACCGCTGTACATTTAAGTAAAATGTTCGGTTTTGATTATCATACAGCGTATAATGCAGAAGAGGTAAATAAAGAAATTCAAAAAATCTATCAGAATAATGGAACCCCTCAATTATTAGAAATTTTTACCCCTAGAAAAGAGAATGACGCTGCTTTAATCGATTATTTTAAGTATTTTATCTAATATTAGAGCTTTAATATGCTTGTAATATAAAATGTTTATTTATAATTCATCTATATTTGAAATACAAATTAAAAATTAACTAAAAACCTAAAAACACTATTATCCTATGAGTAAAAGAGACGAATTGATCGTAAAATATGCTGCAGATATCAAAGAAAAAATTGGCGAAACACCAGATATGGATCTATTAACCAAAGTAACTATTGGTTGTGGGCCTTCTATCTATAATAGCGACGCTTCTACCGTGTCAGGAAGTGATGAAAAAGAGTTAGCAACTGTAAAACAAAATTTCCTTATTAAAAAATTAGGGCTTTCAGATGGACCTAAACTAGATGAAGCTATAGCTGCTGTTATCGAAAAATATGGAAAATCTAACCGTAATAAATATAGAGCTGTTGTTTACTACCTTTTGACAAAGCATTTTGGAAAAGAATCTGTTTATAACAAATAATAAATAGTTTATAAGATCATTGATCAATATCTTTACCAAAAGTATTGGTTTTTGATCTGGGATGTTTATCTTGTTTAACATCAAAATACTAAAAATATTATAAAAAAACCTCTGGCAAAATTAATAGTATTGCCAGAGGTTTTTATAATAAAACACAACCCTTTTGCTGTCATAAAGCCATTCTTTTAAACGCTTCATGCCAAATAAATTTTAAAAATATACCAAAAAAACGAAGTTTCTTTTTTCTTATTTGAAGTGGCAAAATTTATGCATAGCACTTGTACTGATCTATGTATAAGATAGCTACACAAATTTTTTATAATGCAGAATAAGAAAAAATGAACAAACATTTTAGTGTAATTTTTGGGTTTATTAATTCGAAGTAATAAAAAGACAAAAAAATAAGAGCTGAACGATGGTTTTAAGGAAAAACACAAAAATTAAGATGAGTTTTTAATACTTTTTATAGTAATGCCGTTTATATATTCGTTAATTCATGCTTAATTGCTGTTATCAAAAAATCTACATCCTGTTTTGTTCGGGTTGCAATTCTAAAATATTGTTTGGTTGAACCTAGTTTATTTTCACAATTTCTGATAAAACAAGAATGATTTTGTAATAATTTATTTCTTAGTTTTTCTCCATCAATTTGTAAATCTAATCGGGCAAATATAAAATTTGAATTTACAGGAAATATTTTAAAAGCAGTTAATTCACTGAAACGATTTGCCAGATATTTTGTATCATTGATTACTTTGATCCTGCTTTCATCATAGGCAGTTTTTTCGTTTTGTATAAGCATTAA
Organism: Aquimarina sp.; assembly: GCF_977115655.1. Lineage (NCBI taxonomy): Bacteria > Pseudomonadati > Bacteroidota > Flavobacteriia > Flavobacteriales > Flavobacteriaceae > Aquimarina > Aquimarina sp. Next base: position 296,384 of record NZ_CDSBKO010000001.1, on the reverse strand, counting down.
CAGCATTTCTGATATTCCATTAATATTCCAGTACGGAAGATGTTTTTTAAGCCTGTTAATATTATTTTCATTACTTATAGCATATCCCATTCTAAGCCCGTGTAGCCCAACATTTTTACCCAAACTTTTAATAACCCATGCATTAGGAAACAAATGCACATCATTTTTTATTGTTTGAGGAGTTTTTGCAGAAAAATCAATAAAAGACTCATCAATAATTATATTGTCTAAATGCCTTAACTTATCTAAAATATATAGTAATTCCAGTCTTGAAAAAATAGATCCTGTAGGATTGTTTGGATTGCATATAACCGCATTTTTTGCTTTAGATTGAAGTACAGCTTCTATAAATTTTTTAGGCGAAAGTGATTGTTCGTTTTCATCACAATATGCTATAGTATGCAGCTCTGTTCCTAGCTGTGTTGGTTCCTCTGTCCATCTGCCAAAGGAAGGAACAGGAACAAAGATACTGTCTTTAATAAAAATAGAATTAAGCCATGATATTATCTCTGTAGATCCATTTCCGGCAATGATTCTTTTGGGGTCTTTAATATCAGAAAAATTTGCAATATACTCTGTAATAAGATTGTTAGAACTGGGATAGTATTTTATAGCATCAGGTATTTTATCATATAAACAGTCCATTACTGGTTTTGAAGGAAAATAAGTATTTACAGGAATACAAAAATCTCTTAATCCGTTTATGTTATCAAAGTTATTGGTTAGGCTCGCATAAGATGGGTTATGAGTTGTTTCATTAAATAAATTTAGGTTAAAATGGTGTTTTTCGTTTTGAATATCCAAGTTTGGAGTTGTCGTTGATTTCATTAAATATGGTTTTGTGATTTGTGAAAAATTTAATATTTGATAGATAGGATTTATTTTTATTGAACAGTAGTTTGAGATTGCCCTGTGATTTTATCAGATAACTCACATGAAGTTGGTTATTTGATAAATATAGGAACTACACATTAACAACAGTTTAGTATACAGATACCCTATTTTTGAACAAGAATTTAATCTTATAGTAATGATTTAATTCCTCAAATATTGCTTTTAAGACAATATATATACTGTATATATATACCCCCGCGAGCTAGTCACGAAATTGTTGGTTCTGTAAATTAGATAAATCTATCATTAACTTTCCTTGTCCTATACAATATATAAATCAGGTTAAAAAAGTATCTTTGCAAAAAATAAAATACAATGCTTAAACTTGGTGTATATAATACTTTAGAAATAGTAAGAGAAAGAGATCAGGGAGTTTACCTTTGTGATGATGATGGGGATGAAGTTTTATTGCCTAATAAGTATGTTCCGGAACAATTTCAGATTAGGGACAAATTAAAAGTATTTGTATATTTAGATAGTGCAGAGCGTATTGTAGCAACCACTTTAGAACCGTATGCAACTGTAAAATCTTTTGCATATCTTAAATGTACAAATGTATCTGATATTGGTGCTTTTTTAGATTGGGGATTAGAAAAAGATCTTTTTGTACCTTTTAAAGAACAAGCCTCAAAAATGAGGGTTGGTAGTTGGTACCTTGTTTATGTGTATCTGGACGAAGAAACAAATAGATTAGTGGCTTCTAGTAAAACAAATGCTTTTTTAGATAATTCTTTAGTTTTACTATCTGCTTATGATGAAGTTGACCTTATTGCTTCACACCCTTCTCCACAAGGATGGAATATGATAGTAAATCAAAAACACCTGGGTTTGGTGTATGCAGATGAAATTTTTCAAAAAATAACACCAGGAGATCAGATTAAGGGGTTCGTTAAAAAAGTGAGACCCGATGGTAAAATAGATCTTACTTTACAAAAACACGGGTTTAGGAGTATAGAGCCAAATGCAGACCAAATCTTAAAAGAGTTAAAAGCTAGTGGTGGTTTTATTAACCTAAATGATAAATCAGATCCAGAAGATATTAAAGAAGTTTTTCAGCTAAGCAAAAAAAGTTTTAAAAAGGCTATAGGTACCCTTTATAAAATCAGAAAAATTAGTATCGAAGAGGATGGAATACGGCTTTTAGAATAATAACCTAAAAACCTGTTAATAGATAAATATTGTATTACGCCTATTAGTAGTATATGGATTGTAATAGCTGTGATGAAGGTATGAGTCAGCATTTTTATATGCATTGTTTTTCAAACCATCAATATTGGTTTTAAAGTTATAACCATTGCCAGATATAGTAAATCCTGATTTTTTTGACTTAGGTGAGTTTGCTTTATATATAGAAGAAACATCCTTATATTGAGGAGATTCCATAAGCATAGTATAACTTTTTCTTAAAGATTGTCGCCTTAAATCTACATCTAAATTAACTTCGAGCAATTGATATTTAGTTGTTTCAAATTCATTTCTTTCCATAGATAAAGGTGTACTTAATTCTTCCCATTCTATGGTTATAGAGCTTAGGCTGTTCTCTTGTCCATAAGACACTAAGCCAATGCTTGTGATAAGTATAGTTAAAAAAAGCTTCATGCCAGTAAATATATTATCATTTCACGAGAAGTAAGCAAAACCATATAAAAAAGATGTGTTAATTAATTGATAAAATACAAAAGATATAATTATAAAACAAACGCTTTTGCTTTTGATTGTTTTGTTTTTAAGCCTAAATTTGATAGGAACGGAAAATATCTGTTTTAATTGAACAAGTACTAACCAACTTAAAAATATGAAAAACAATGAAATTAATAGTGTGGCTATTTATCCACCTATTGGGGTTTCTCGTATAGGAAACTCTAATGAGTATTTTTTATCTTCTGATTTACCAGGAATACCGCCTGATCCTAAAGGAGGTTTTAAAGACTCTATGGGAAGGGTTAAAAAACAAGTAGCTCGTTTTAGAATTTATGCCTTTAATAAAGAAGGAGAAGTACTGCAAGAAATAATACAAACTAAAGAGACTTCTATTGAATGGAGAGTGCATGTAGCAAATATTAAATCAGCATGGTATCAATTTAACAATGCTTTGGATTTAGTAGGATCGGCTATTCCCTCAGTACTTCGTAATAAATCAGAAGAAAACAGAGAAGAACTAATAATTAATCCGGGAACAAGAACCATAACAGGAAAAAACCAACAAGGAGAAGCATATCAATTTAATTCAGGTACTTTTTATAAAAAAAATGTACCACTTGGTGAAATCCGTACAGATGAAGATGGCAGGTTATTGTTTTTTGGAGGTAATGGAGATTCTGCCTCAAAAGATAATAAGCCAGCTATTACGTTTGCAAATAATGAGGGATGGCATGATGATACTTGTGATGGTACTATTAGGGCTAAGGTTGTTATTAACGGGCAAGAGTTTGAAGCAAAACCAGCTATGGTAGCAGTTACTCCCCCGGATTTTGGACCAGGACTGTATGGTGTGGTAACCATGAACGATGTGGTGCAGGATTTATTTATCAGAGAAATGAATTTTCCTAACCCATCTGCCAAAGAAATACGGTTTTGGACACATATTTATCCAATACTAGAGCGAATGACCAATACCCAATGGGTCAATCAAGGTTTTTTTATGCTGTTTGGCAAAAATTCACCGTCAGATTTTACAAATCATGATATTTTAAAAAAACTATCCGATCCCTCGAGTGTATTTAAAGCAGATAGAAACCGGGTATTTGATTGGTTTAGAGATCCGGACTCTCAAAAATATACACCAACAAAAGTACCTCCATTTTATGGAGATGGTTTTGGGGAATATACAAAGATAGCATTAGTAGATTTACCTATAACCCGAACTCAATATTCACGTTTAAAAAAATGGGCCGAAGGAGATTTTGTAACAGGAGAGCCTGCTACACAAAAACCTTTTGATCAATTAAGCTTGACAGAGCAAATAAATGCTCTTAATCAAGCCCCGCTAGAAGAGTGTCTGGGAGGCCCTTTTCATCCCGGAATAGAACTTACCTGGCCAATGAGGGTTAAGCTAATGTGGGAGTCCCCATATCGTCTTAACATAATGGAAGAAGGAAGATTACCCAATCTGGATTTTGGACCACTTTTGTCTACAGTAATAGCTTTGGGAGAAAAAGGACCACTATCCAGCAGTGGGCCGGGGTCTTTAACCCGATGGTTAGGAGTGCCATGGCAGACAGATGAAGCCAGTTGTTTATCTGGTTATGATACATCAACATATTTACCATTACCTTCTTTTTGGGCTGCACGTGTACCCAATCAAATTTTAAGCGAAGATAGTTTTGACCGAATGGGAGTACATAGCCTTAATATAGCACAAAGATTAAAACATTTTGATTACAGACAAGATTGGTTGCGTGATTTTGGATCTGACTATACAAAAAAAATTAATCTAATGGTTAAGGAATGGCATGAGTTGGGGATTATAGCTCCTGCTGAACAAAATAACGAAAATGAGTTTTTGCCGGATAAAGTATGGAAAGAAACAGGAAGACATTTTTCTGGGGAAGATCCTACTTTTAAGCAAGTACTTTATGCAGAAAATGAAGAAGATCACACAATAGAGTATGAGGATATTCAAAAACTTTCGTTACTAAAAAGCAATGCTCCTTTGCGAGAAAGAATACGAAGAACTTTTGGGCGTGGTGAAAGATAATAACCCGTTTTCAGTTATAATAGTAGGTGGTGGCCCAGCAGGGATCGCCACCTCTTTAACACTTTCTTTTCGCGGAATATCTCATTGCATTATAGAAGCAGGTTCTGAACCACAACGAAAATATGGAGAAGCAATTCCGCCAAATGCAAAACCTTTATTTAGGCAGTTGGGAATAGAACATTTGTTGAAATCGGAACAACATCATCCATATTTTGGAAACATGAGTAGTTGGGGGAGTGATTTATGGGAGCAGAAAAATTTTATAGACCAAATATATGGTCATGGATATTTATTGGATAGATTATATTTTGAGAAACAACTTCGGGAAATTGTAAAAAAAAGCTCAGCTACCTTTTTTTCAGGATATAGCTTAAAACATGTTTTAGAAACAGATAATATCATCAAAGTTTCTGTCCAAAAAGGAAATGAAATTTCCGAAATATTCGGGCAGTATATGGTAGATGCAACAGGAAGAAAAGCTTCAGTATGCAGACATTTTGGAGTATTCAAAAAAGAACCGGACAAGCAATTTGCAATTACGGTTACAGCCTCTTTATTAAATAAAATAGAACACCAAATCTTAATAGAATCAACACCTAATGGTTGGTGGTATGTAGCCCCGGTTTCAAATGATGAAGCAACATTCATGTTTTTTACGCTAAAAGATTTATTACCAATAAAAGAAGAAGCAGTATTTTTTTTAGAAAAAGAATTAAAAGCAACCAAACATTTATCAAAAATTTTAAAAGAAATTTCTTTTAATAAAAAGGAAATACATATAATGCCCGCAGGAACTAGTTATCTGGAAATTCCGTACGGAAAAAAGTGGCTGGCAGTAGGAGATGCAGCATACTCCTACGATCCAATATCATCCTATGGGATTACTTCGGCATTAGCTTCGGGATATTATGGGGGACATGCAATAGCAGATATGTTTTCTGGAAAAGAAAATGCACTTAATGCGTATCGTTTTGTTATAGAAAAAGCTTTTATAAACTATAAACAGAAACTAAAAACACATTATTTAACAGAAAAAAGATGGGAGGATAGCTTGTACTGGAAAAAAAGGACAGAAAATTATATAGAATTGGTCTAGACTTTTTTTACCCCTCATTAAGAGGTTAATTACCCAAGGCAAAATATATTTTAAAGAAACACATACTTCGTGAGCTTGTTCCGGATTTATTGATTTTACTATAAAAAAATTCTTGGTTACTCAAATTTTATATTTTTCTTGCTTCGTAGTCCGGATTGTGTAATATAACTTTGTAATTCTTCTGGTTTGATATAATATATTATAGTATTTTTGAAAGTATAAATAAAATAAACTATGGGTTCAATAGACTGGAAAACTGTAAAAGAATATGAAGATATTACGTACAAAAAATCTAATGGAGTTGCTCGTATAGCATTTAACAGACCAAATGTGCGTAATGCTTTTAGGCCAAAAACAACAAGCGAACTTTATGATGCTTTTTATGATGCACAAGAAGATACATCTGTTGGGGTGGTTTTACTTTCGGCAGAAGGCCCTTCTACAAAAGATGGGGTATATAGTTTTTGTAGTGGAGGAGATCAAAAAGCAAGAGGGCACCAGGGATATGTAGGAGAAGATGGGATGCACAGATTAAATATTTTGGAAGTACAGAGGCTTATTCGGTTTATGCCAAAAGTAGTGATCGCGGTAGTACCGGGATGGGCAGTAGGAGGAGGGCACAGCCTGCATGTAGTTTGTGATCTTACATTGGCAAGTAAGGAGCATGCAATTTTTAAGCAAACAGATGCGGATGTAACAAGTTTTGATGGCGGATATGGTTCTGCATATCTGGCAAAAATGGTAGGGCAAAAAAAGGCGAGAGAAATCTTTTTTTTAGGTAGAAATTATTCTGCACAAGAAGCTTATGAAATGGGAATGGTAAATGCTGTTATACCACATGATGAATTAGAAGATACTGCATATAAGTGGGGACAAGAGATTTTGGAAAAATCACCAACATCTATAAAAATGCTGAAATTTGCAATGAACCTTACAGATGATGGAATGGTTGGGCAGCAGGTATTTGCAGGTGAGGCCACCAGATTGGCATACATGACAGAAGAAGCAAAAGAAGGAAGAAATGCATTTCTTGAAAAAAGAAAGCCTGATTTTAGAAATATTAAATGGATTCCATAATAGTTTCTTTACTTTTTTAAATAGTGTATCAAAGTTATTTCTTTTTTATACAAAATGATTTTAAAAAAAGAATTTTTACCAAGGGTTAGCAGATAAAAACGAGGATGCATTGTATTTGTACATAATTATTATTATATTCATAACAAGACTTCTAAAGTTTATAGTTTTAGAATTTTATGTAAATCCAGAGTAAATTGAAAGTGTTTAGGTTTTCTTATGAAAGCTTCCTAAAAAAGTGATTGTAAAGAGATATTTATAATTTTGAAAATTTATAATGGTACTTATAAAAAATTAAGTATTATGTTAGGGTGTTAGCGTAAAATACAGAATAACTCTTAAGATTCCCCAAAAAATGAAAGTTATTAAAGATGAGGATCTTTTATCATTACATTATCAGATAGAAAAATCCGAAATTAAACAAAAAAAGCTTGAAGATCTTTTAAAAGAAGAATCTGATAAGTTAAAAAAAGTCAAAAAAATAAATAGAATGCTAGGGGGGCTTTTTTTGATATTTTTACTTTTAACTGTTTATTTTGTGGCCGATACTTTTTTTTTCAACGGGTCTTATACAGAAAAAGAGTCTTTGCTTAAAAAAGAACTGGCTTTGGCAAAACAACAACTGGAAACATTAAAAAAAGAAAAAACAGACCTCAAAGAAATAAAGGATCTTTATTTTTATAGAAAATTGATAGATAAAGATACTGTTTATTCTGTGCAACTTAAAGCATTCAATTCTAAAGAAATACCTTCTGTATCAAAAAAATACACAAATGTCCTTATTTATAATGATACCTCATATTACAAAATGAGCTTGGGTATTTTTGAAACCCTGAACGAAGCTCAGGATTTCAGAAGACTATTGATAAATGCAGGGCTTGACAAAAAAATATTTGTAATCTCTTATAAAGACGGTAAAAGATTAAAAATAGAAGATTATGAGTAAAATACCATTTATACTTTGAATTTTACCGGAAAAAGGATTTTTTTCCGGTAAAATTCAAAGTATAAATGGTATAAATGAAGGGTTATTTGTACATTTTTGATATTGATTATCTTAGTTGTGGATATTTAGCAGGATTAACTTCATTCATAATTTCATATACTTTTTCATAGATATCTTCAATAGATGGTTTGCTAAAATAGTCTCCATCAGTTCCAAAAGCAGGTCTGTGCGGTTGTGCACTCAAAGTTTGCGGTTTACTATCCAGATGTTGGTATATATTTTGTTCATCAATTAATTTGTGTAAAATAAATCCTGTTCCCCCACCAGGAACATCCTCATCAATGATTAATATTCTGTTGGTTTTGGATACACTTTTTACAATATCATGATTTATATCAAAAGGTAATAGGGATTGCACATCAATTACTTCGGCATTAATACCTGCAGATAATAATTCTTTTGCGGCTTGTTCTACTAATCTTAAGGTAGATCCATAAGATACTAATGTTATATCTGTTCCTTCTTTAATAGTTTCTACTACACCTATTGGGGTTCTGGTTTGTGATAAATTAGAAGGCATTTTTTCTTTTAAACGATACCCATTAAGACATTCAATTACCAATGCGGGTTCATCACTATCCATTAGGGTGTTATAAAATCCAGCGGCTTTCACCATATTTCTTGGCACCAAAATATGGATTCCTCTCAATAAATGAATTAAACCTCCCATTTGAGACCCCGAATGCCATATCCCTTCCAGTCTATGTCCTCTTGTTCGTATAATTAGCGGGGCTTTTTGTTTAGCAAATGTTCTGTAGCGCAGTGTTGCAAGATCATCACTAAGACCTTGTATACAATATAAAATATAATCCAAATATTGTATTTCTGCGATTGGTCTTAGTCCACGCATTGCCATACCTATACCTTGACCAATTATTGTTGCCTCTCGGATTCCGGTATCAGAAACTCTAATTTCACCAAATTTTTCCTGAAGCCCTTCCAAACCTTGGTTAACATCTCCAATTTTACCACTATCTTCCCCAAAAATTAGTGTTTCAGGAAATCTGGAAAATAATTCATCAAAGTTATTTCTAATAATAATTCTTCCGTCTACAATTTCAGCATTTTTATCATACTCGGGCTTTATTTCTTTAATATGTATTGCTCCGGATTCATTTTCGTTGTATAAATGAGCACTATATTTTGGCTGTATTGTAGCTATATAATTGTTTACCCACTTTTGAAGGGTTAATTTTTCTTCAAAATTTTCTTTAGTAACATATCGTAAAACTTTTCTTGTAGTTTCAAGGATATCTTTTCTAATAAGTTCATTTTTAGAGGATAAAAATTTTATAAGGGGTGAAATAAAATTTTTGTTGCTACTTTTGTTTTCCACTAGTTTCAAAATACCCAAAGCTTCTTTTTGTTCTGCTTTTATTTCAGATAAATAAGCATTCCAAGCTTCGGTTTTGCCTTTTCGCACCTCTTTTTTCGCTGTCTTTTCAAATTCCAGTAATTCTTCGGCTGTAGAGATTTCATGGTTAATAATCCACTCTTTAAATTTTTTAATACAATCATGTTCCCGTTCCCAATTCAAACGTTCTTCACTTTTATATCTTTCATGTGATCCAGAAGTAGAATGTCCTTGAGGTTGTGTTAATTCTTTAACATGAATAATAACGGGAATATGATTTTCACGAGCTAATTTTTCTGCTCTTTCATAAGTATCTATTAAGGCAGCATAATCCCACCCGTTAACTTTAAAGATTTCATAACCCTGATGGTTTTGGTCACGTCTAAAACCTTCAAGAATAAGAGAAATATCCTCTTTGGTTGTTTGGTGTTTTGCATGAACAGAAATTCCATATTCATCATCCCAAATACTGATTACCATTGGCACTTGTAGAACACCCGCTGCATTTATCGTTTCCCAAAATAAACCTTCACTGGTACTTGCGTTTCCGATTGTACCCCAGGCAACTTCGTTTCCTTGGATAGAAAAATTAGAACTATCTGTAATACTTTTCTCATTGCGATATACTTTGGATGCCTGTGCAAGTCCTAATAATCTAGGCATTTGACCAGCAGTAGGGGAGATATCTGAGCTTGAGTTTTTTTGTTTTGTTAAGTTTTTCCAGGTACCATCTTCGTTTAAGCTATGGGTTGCAAAATGCCCCCCCATTTGTCTTCCTGCTGCAAAAGGTTCTTTTTTAATATCTGTATGTGAATACAAGCCAGCAAAAAACTGCTCTACGGTATATTGATTGATAGCCATCATAAACGTTTGATCTCTGTAATAACCAGATCTAAAATCTCCATCACGAAAAACCCTTGCCATTGCAAGTTGTGGCAGTTCTTTTCCTCCTCCAAATATTCCAAATTTGGATTTACCGGTTAATACTTCCCGTCTGCCTAATAGGCTACATTCTCTACTAATTATAGCAATTTTATAATCTCTAAGTATTTGATTTTTATACTCTTCAAAAGAAATATTAGGTAAAGTAATAGTTTCAGACTGCATGTGAACGATGTTTATAATGGATTACAAATTTAGTTAAAATACTAACCATTTGCAAGGCGTAAAGTCTTAAATTTTTTGAATATAATTCATTTAAAGCGCTTTTTTATTAGAAGATTGATTTTTTTTACAGCTATTTTAAAGATTGGTTAACGAATATTCAAAAATTTCACATATTATTCTATTCAAATATAAAAAACATTTAGTACCATTCCCGGGTAAAAAGCCCAATCAATGTTTCTGGACTAAGTGTTATGATAAATCGAATTTGCTGTTCATAATTTGGTTGTGAAAATTCCCAACCTTTATTAGAAACTACAGGAAAGAAAAGTTCAAAATAATCGGCAACCAAACTTAATCGAATGCCTGCATCGTATACAAATTTTGGAGTAATTCCTTTGTTTTTAACTAAGCCTACGTCTCCATACATATAGATCCAATTCCAAATATTAGTATTCGCATTAAAAGTGGTGATCCATTGATTAGCGAATGAATGTTTAAGTTGTGATTTGAATCCTCCTTCTGCCAAAATAATTTGTTGGCTTACCAGTCCTGTATCTTCACTACGCCCCAGATAGTTATAATCAAATAAGTAATCTGTAGGTCTGTCCAGCGCAAAACTGAAAAAATCCCCATCTTTTTGAGTGCCGTTAAAAACAAAAGATCCTGCAAAAAACCGAAGGTTTAATTGACGGTTATTAAGAAATAGTTTTCTATAGTTTATAGATGTGGATAGTTTGCTGAAATTTTTTGATATTTGATAATCTATTGTGTACCCAAGAAAATTGATAAGATTAAAATTTGAATATTTATACCTTGCGTTAAATACATTATAGTCTGGTGTTACTACAGGGGTTTCTTTGCTTCTGTCTCTAAATACATTTATATTTCTAAAAGATAATTTTTGTTTTTCATTGGATCTTAGATCTTTTGGTCTGAAAAGAAAATTCACAGAGGTAGAAAATCGTTTGAACAGCAGGTCAGGGGCATAACTAAACATGCTTCCGTTTACGCCATACAGCATTTGATACAATCCATAATCAGATAGTTGTTGTCTGTAAAATACAGATGCAGATCCTAGTAATTTTTTGGATTTAAGACCGTAAGCGGGAGAGAAATTATATTCGAAATCTTTTTTAATAAAGGTTCTGTTATAAAATTTTGAAGCTATTGTAAAACCATCATATACGTTAAACTCAAATTCTGGAATAAAAAATATTTGATTATATCGTGGGTCTTCGAGATCTTGTAAAATTCTGAACTGAATAGGCTTGTTAAATATCCATTTTAGATTTTTATAATTATTTCGTCTGTTTATTTCAGGAATATTTTGATCGTAGTCAATTACCAGTTTACTAATATTTTCATTGGCAATTTTAACTTTTGCAGTTCCGTTAACCCCCATTACCCAAGTTTTAGAAACCAAATCTTTTTTTCTAAAGCCGTAAAGAGAAACTGGCATAGCATTATCTTCTTTGTTTTTAATGGTTACTTCTAAAGAATCTTTATTTTTTTTTACGGATTTAATTTTAAAATCCAATTTTTTATTGGTTCCAATAAAATCATCAAAAAACCAATCTATATTTTTTGTTGTTATAGAATTGAGTATTTTTTTATAAGCGTTGGAGTTGGTATACTGTAAAAGGTTTTTAGAATAAAAATCTTGAATACTTTTATTTACAAGGTTATCATCGCCCAAATAATCTTCTAAATATTTAAAACCGATACCTGCTTTATAAGCGTTAGAAATGTTTTTATTAAACTTTACTAATTTATCCTGCTGCTCTGTTAATGGTTGATCTAAAAAAAGTCTGGCCATATTTTTATATCCTAAAAAATATTGGTCATTAAATTCCAGATCTGCAGCATGAAACCATCGTAAACCAATTACTTTGCTAAGTTTACCTATTAGTTTCATTTTTGGATAATACTGCTCGGTATACGACATCATAAGATAAATATGTATGGCATCTTTTATCCACGCATCATATCTTGGGTTTATTATTATGGTTTTTTCAAGAAACTTTTCGGTTATCGTTTTTAATTGTTTAATTTCATACTGAAAACCATCCGGAAATGGCCTTAAAATATCGGGTAATTGATTTAGCCCGTATACAGGGTTATTTTTATAGTCGTTTTCAGAGATTAAAATTTTATCAAAAGGATAAGTGCCCAGCTTTTTTTGTAAAAATCCAATAATTCGATCTATTGCAATAGATTTCATTTCGGGGATAAGATCATTGTCATCTATGTTGCTTATAACCTGAACTCCACCAGTAGTATAACTACTAAAAGATGTTTTTTTTTCGAGATACAAGCTTATTTCATTTCTTTTATCCCCACTTAAACGCACAGTTTTTCTGGGTTCATCATTAGAAACAATATTTTTTTCTTCATCCAAATCACTTGCAATAGTATATGTACTAGGTAGCGTAAAATTAATTTGATAATTAATTACAGGAGCATACAGGTCGTCCAAATTTTTATGGCTGTATGTATTCCATTTTGTATCATAAACAGCCGGGATTATATACCAGTATTTTAAGCTAAAATCACCATTGTCGTTATACCCGTATCTGGTAAATTTGTTACTGGGAACTTTTATTTTGTATTTAATCAAAAAAGTACTTTTTTCTCCCGGATATATGGGAGAAGAAGGTTGTATCCACATTATGTCTACAGTATCTTGTTGCCGTCCCCAATGCAAAGATTGTAGTTCGTTATTTGTTATATTTTGAATAATCGTGGCTCCACGTTCTTCATCTTTCGCAAAGTAAAAGCGTTTTAAAAAATCTTCATTAAATCTTTTGGCAAGAGGAGTGGTTTTACTAGAAAAACTATTGACCCAATCGTGAAAAAATATTTTTGTAAGAGTGTCTTTTGAGAAATTGGTATAGGTTATTTCCTGGTTTATTGTTATTATTTTTTTTTCAGAATCTAAATCCGCGTTAATAACAACATCATGCTGTGCACAGACAGCAGAAAGCATAAAAAAGGCAATTACAAAATTATATAGTTTTATTAGTTTCAAGTTTTGCTATTAATTAAAGACACACTTTTCAATTCCTCATTTAAGGGTTTAAATTACTTGGATTATCCTGAAAATAAAATATACTTTCGAAGATATGCCTCGTGAGTTTACTCACTAAGTTGCTGATTATTAAAATATTTCAAAAATTAGGACTTAAATTATACTCTGCATAGAATTTATCTAAAATTTGCAATACTTCATCGGGAGTATCTACAATATGTATAAGATCTAAATCTGTGGGACTTATATTTCCAAATTTTTGAAGCAATGTACTTTTTATCCAATCTATAAGTCCTCCCCAAAATTCTGTACTAACCAGTATTATAGGAAACTTATCTATTTTTTTGGTCTGGATCAATGTTATTGCTTCAAATAGCTCATCCAAAGTACCAAACCCACCTGGCATAACTACAAATCCTTGAGAATATTTTACGAACATTACTTTACGAACAAAAAAATAATCAAAGTCAAGACTTTTATCACTATCTATATATGGATTGTCATGCTGCTCAAAAGGCAGATCTATGTTTAATCCTACAGAGGTACCTCCTCCCAGGTGTGCTCCTTTATTGCCTGCTTCCATAATACCCGGACCTCCACCAGTAATAACCCCATATCCATGATCTACTATTTGTTTTGCAACATCTACTGCTAATTGATAGTATTTGTCGTCTGTTTTTGTACGGGCAGACCCAAAAATAGACACACAAGGTCCAATTTTACTCATTTTTTCAAATCCGTTGACAAATTCTCCCATGATTTTGAAAATTGCCCATGAATCATTGGTTTTTATTTGATTCCACCCTTTGTGGTGCTGTTCTTTTTGCATGAATCTTATATTTTAATGTATGGTTTCTAGCTCTTTTTTCAGAAACTTTGCAGTATAACTTTTTTTGATTTTAATAATTTCTTCCGGAGTTCCTTTAGCTACAACTTTTCCTCCATTTTTACCTCCTTCATACCCTATATCTATAATGTAATCTGCCATTTTTATTACATCCATATTGTGTTCTATAATAAGAACGGTGTTTCCTTTATCTACCAATTTATTTAAAACATCCATTAAAACCCGAACATCTTCAAAATGAAGCCCGGTTGTTGGTTCGTCCAAAATATAAAAAGTATTACCTGTGTCTCTTTTGGACAATTCTGTAGCTAATTTAATTCGTTGCGCTTCACCGCCAGACAATGTAGTAGATTGTTGTCCTAGTGTTATATATCCCAGACCAACATTTTTGATTGTTTTTAATTTTCTGAAAATTTTAGGTATCTGTTCAAAAAACAAGCAAGACTCGTTAATTGTCATTTCTAACACATCAGAAATAGATTTCCCTTTGTATCTGATTTCTAAAGTTTCCCGGTTAAAACGTTTTCCCTGACAGGTTTCACACTCAACATATACATCGGGTAAAAAGTTCATTTCTATTACCCTTAGTCCACCGCCTTTGCAAGTTTCGCATCTTCCGCCGGCAACATTAAAACTAAAACGACCTGGTTTATAACCACGTATCATAGCTTCGGGGGTTTTTGCAAAAAGATCCCTTATTTCTGAAAAAACACCTGTATATGTAGCAGGATTGGATCTGGGGGTACGACCAATAGGAGATTGGTTTATATCTATTACTTTATCTGAGTGCTCAAGCCCTTTAATACTTTTGTAAGGCATTGGTTTTTTTACACCATTAAAATAGTATGCATTAAGAATAGGGTAGAGTGTTTCGTTGATTAGCGTAGATTTTCCGCTGCCAGATACTCCGGTTACTGCAATCATTTTTCCCAAAGGAATATCAATTGATACATTTTTTAAGTTATTTCCTGTAGCTCCCTTTAATGAGATCATTTTGCCGTTTCCTTCTCTTCGTTTGGATGGTACTTTGATTTGTCTTTTGCCGCTTAAATAATCTGCGGTAAGGGTATTAAATTTATGTAGCTCTTGAGGAGTACCCTGGCTAATAATTTCTCCTCCGTGTTTTCCTGCCAGTGGCCCTATGTCAATAACATGATCTGCTCTTTCGATCATATCTTTATCGTGTTCTACAACGATTACCGAATTACCAATATCTCTTAATTGAATAAGGGAGTTGATTAATTTTTCATTATCCCTTTGATGCAAACCAATACTTGGCTCGTCGAGTATATATAAAACTCCGACAAGCTGCGAACCTATTTGTGTAGCAAGGCGTATACGTTGTGCTTCCCCACCAGAAAGGGATTTGCTGCTTCTGTTTAAAGAAAGGTAAGTAAGTCCTACATCTATTAAAAATTGAAGTCTGGCATTAATTTCTTTTAAAATTTCGCCAGATATTTTGTTCTGTTTTTCACTTAATTGTGCAGCAAGTGTTTTGAACCAATTTGTAAGTTCTATAATATCCATTGCAGCCAATTCTGCAATATTTTTTTCATTTACTTTAAAATAGAGAGATTCTTTACGTAATCTTGATCCGTTACATGTTGGGCATTGTATGTTATCCATAAAATCTTTGGCCCATCGTTTTAAAGAAGTAGAGTCGTTGTTATTATAGGTGTTTTCTATAAAAGTTGCTATTCCTTCAAAGTCTATTTTATATTCTCTGGTAACCCCTAGGGTTTTACTGGTAATACTAAATTTTTCTTTCCCCCCATATAGTATAATCTCCATGGCTTCTTTTGGGATACTTTTTATAGGATCGTTAAGGGTAAACCCGAAGCGTTGCGCAATTAATTCTAATTGTTTAAAAATCCAATTGTTTTTTTGAGGTCCTTGCGGTGCTAACCCTCCATTTTTTATAGATTTAGAATCGTCAGGGACTATCTTTTTTAAATTAACTTCATACAGATTACCTATACCATTACATTTAGGACACGCTCCTTTTGGAGAGTTAAAAGAAAAATTATTTGGTTCTGGATTTGGATAAGAAATACCACTAGACGGGCACATTAAGTTACGACTAAAAAACCTTACTTCTTCAGATTCCTGCTCAATAACCATTAAAACATCTTCACCATGGTACATTGCGGTATTAATGGTTTCCATAAGGCGTTTTGAGTTATCCTGATCTTTGGTAACCATTAATCGATCGATTACAATCTCAATATCATGAGTTTTGTATCGATCTAATTTCATTCCTTTGGTAATATCTTTAATTTCTCCATTAACACGAACCTTTACAAACCCCTGTTTGGCAATTTGTTCAAATAACTCCCGATAATGCCCTTTTCTTGACCGTATAATTGGAGCAAGTATATTTATTTTTTTTTCAGAAAAATCTTCAAGAATAAGGTTTTTGATTTGCTCGTCACTATAGCTAACCATTTTTTCTCCGGTATTATAGCTATAGGCATCACTTGCTCTTGAAAACAATAATCTAAGAAAATCATATATTTCGGTAATTGTACCTACTGTACTACGCGGGCTTTTGCTTGTTGTTTTTTGCTCAATGGCAATAACAGGGGACAAGCCGTCTATTTTATCTACATCTGGTCGTTCCAGCCCACCCAAAAATTGTCTTGCATACGCAGAAAAAGTTTCTATATAACGTCGTTGCCCTTCTGCATATATAGTATCAAATGCCAAAGACGATTTACCTGATCCCGACAGACCGGTTATAACTACGAGTTTCTCACGAGGTATTGTGACATCTATGTTTTTCAGGTTGTGAACACGTGCTCCTAAAACCTCAATATTTTCTTCTGATGTAATCATAAATTTTTAACCAAGATTGCAAATGTAGTTATTTGAGCGCGTTTTGTGAAACAGGTAAAGTTTCAGTTTTGTTAAATCAATGTTCATCTATGGGTAATTTAAAAATATTGGCTGGCATAGATCGTGTGTCTTTATTTATAAAAACCTGTTTAACAGTAATTTAAGCAAGGTAAACATATTGTTTTTGAGTGCTAATTTTCTTTCATATAAAAATAATGTAAGAATTTGTTTTTGATTTGTAAGGCATAGTATAAAATTAGTATCAAAGATATATTTTATAGATCTTAATAAGTACAATTGTTTGTTTTTTTAATCAGAAATCAAACTTTACTAAATCTAATAGTTTTTTTTGCCTTTCATTTTAGTGTTATTATAATTAAAAATATTCAAATTATTAATTATAATACATTTATTTGACCAAAATATAATTGACTTTTCATTTTTCTAAGTTTATAGGTGCATTTTTTTATTAATTTTATTAAATCAGTAACTTGTTAATTCACAAACTCTTTGAAGTTTTGGTTATTGACAGTTTAAATAGCCCAATAAAGTCAATACAGAAATTCTTCAAAATTAAAACTAATCACGATGAAAAACATGTTCAAAATTGCAATTACCTTTTTTATGGTAATAAATTTTATGCAGGCACAACAGCATAGGCCTACTGATTTGGTAAAACAGCAAAAAATACAGGGTTCCGATTTTCAAGACGTTAACTTGTTTAGTTTAATAACGGCTAAACAAAAAGCTAATGTTCAAATACCAAAAGAAGTCAAAGACTACACTTTATTTTCTTTGAATGCAAATAAGTTGGCATCTATAAAATCTGGTGCCCCTGAAACTATGAATTTGGAAATCCCCGGTCAAAAAACTTCTATGATATTAGAATTGGTAAAAGTGGATATTGCTACCGAGGATTTTAAGATAGTAGAAATGCCATCTGGTAATGTTGTTCAAAATAAAAGTGCTATATCTCATTACAGAGGTGTGGTACGTGGTAAATCAAACTCTATTGCAGCAGTAAGTTTGCTTGATGGCGAGGTTTCGGGGGTTATTAGCTTAGAGGGTGATAACGGAAACTTAGTAATGGGTAAACTTAAAAATAGTACAGATCATATTATGTACGAGGATAATGATTTGGTTCATTTACAGGATTTTACATGTAGTGCAGAAACAAATTATGAAGGGTATACAGAGGAACAACTAGCAGAAAATCCTTCGACTAGTAAAGCTGCGGCTAAATGTGTAAAAGTTTATTTTGATATAGGAAACGATGTGGTTAGGGATAAAGGAGGAAGCCAGGGAGCATCAGATTACCTGCAATCTATCTTTAATCAGGTTGCTATATTGTATGCAAATGATAATATGACTGTAAAAGTATCTCAAATAAATGCATGGACATCTCAACAGCCTTTTAGTGGATTGTCTGATTATGCCAGCTATAGAGAGAGAAATGGTTTAAATGGAGCAGATTTAGGACATTTTGTAACTTATGATTTTTCTGGTGGAGTAGCATATTTAACAGGTGTTTGCAGATCTAATATACGTTATGGAGTTTCTGGTATTAATAAAACTTTTAGCAATGTACCTACATATTCATTTTCTGTAATGGTAATAGCACACGAAATGGGACATAATTTAGGTTCGAGTCATACGCAAGCTTGTGTATGGAATGGAAATAATACAGCTATTGATGGATGTTATAATGTGGAAGGTAGTTGTGCACGTCCAGGAATACCATCAGATGGGGGGACTATTATGAGTTATTGTCATTTAACCAGTGCAGGAATCAATTTTACAAAAGGATTTGGCACACAACCAGGTAATGTAATTCGTAATACAATAAGTTCTGCAAGCTGTCTTCAAACTTGTGGTACTACTGGTTGTAATACAGGTGATTCTGCAACTGTAACATTTAATAACGATACAAATTGTACTTTAGAGTATTTTACGAATAACAGCTCTCAGTTTTCGATTGCTTCCGGGAAAACAAGGCAGGTATCTACAACCAGAGGAGCAAACTGGGAGGCAAAAAATTCGTCTAACTCTACTGTAAATAGTTTTACCGTTAAGTGTGGTCAGGATAGTTATGCATCTACCGGTAGTTGTAATGATGGAGGAGGAATTACTTGTGTGGGTGTAAGTCCTTGGTCTGGATCCGTAACATATTCAGCCGGAGATAGAGTTACATACCAAGGCCATTTATTTGAATGGACAGGGTCTAGTTGGAAAGATTTGGGACCTTGCCCTTCTAATCCTTCTGATCCATGTGCGGGCGTACCTGCATATTCAAGCGGTACAGCGTACTCTGTAGGAGATAAAGTAACATATCAAGGCAATCTATATGAAAGAATTTCTACTGGTTGGAAAAATCTGGGGTCTTGTAACTCTGCTACTCAGGCATCATTACAAGAAACTTTGGTTTCTACAGAATTAGAAATTAAAACATATCCAAACCCTGCTCATGATATTCTAACTATAGAAGTTAATAATATATTAAATACATCGTCTAAGCTATCTATCAAAGATATTAATGGCAGAGTATTAAAAGTTATTGCTTTGGATACTCCTCCGGGAGGAAAAGACCGGCATACTATAGATGTAAGTACGTTATCTCCTGGTATGTATTTTGTTCAGGTAACAGATGCAAAGAGAACGATTACACAAAAAGTATCTATAAAATAAGTATAATATAATCTTTTGGGCTATTTATAAAAGGGTGAGGCATACTTCACCCTTTTTATATTAGTTGTTCCATGCTTTTAGATTAGTAACAGGAATATCAAAACCAAGTAATGTATGTTGTTGAGAGAAATAAGCTCCGCTTTCTGTTATTATCCAATCTTCCCAGGTAGCTTCAATACCGCCTATAGGTAGTATAGAAACCCACATTTTGTAACTAACAGGGCGATAATTTTCATCCACCTTCCATAGATAAGAATCTCCCGGAGTAGTTCCCCCGGAAGAATAAGTAATTAATAAACCTGTCGAATTATCTTTTAAAGTTACTAATTTACGAGTAGTTCCCTTATCAAAAAGCTTGTGAGGGGCAACCAACCAAAAAGAGTCGTTATTAAAATTATCCAGAGCTTTTTTTATGATTTTTTTTGAAGAATTTAAAGGGGTTAAAACTCTGCTTTTTTTGAAGTCATTAAGATCAAGATGTACTTTGTTTTCATTAAATTCAACTTTTACAGTATTATTTGTTTTATTCCAGATATAATGGTTTTTATTTCTGAAAGTCCATTGCAAAAAATCTGTATTTTGATACCTGTCGTGATTTACTGCTTTTTGTATTTTTAAAGCAAAAATATCTGCATCTTTACTCATTTCTCCTTTCGGAAGTTTTTCATTAAGCGATAAGTACAAAATAACAGGCACACTAATAAGCATAATCAATATACTTAATACCAATATTTTTAAAAGCTTGAAGAATTTCTTTTTCAAAGATTTGATTTTATAATATCTAATAATATATCCATAATGTTACAATATTAATTTTACTCTATTCTACAAGTTTATTTTTTTAGGATGTAATTAACAATTTGATTATTTTAGCTCCGCTTCATAACAAATACCCTTTGTGTTTTGAAAAACCTTTTGAGATCAGAGTTCTACATTAAATTTTTATTTGTATTTATATTTTTTACTCCTGAAATTCAGGCGCAAGAAAATAATATTGTAGATAGTGACACTATTTTATTAGTTAGCCCTAAAGAAAAAAAACAAGCTTCTTCATTGCTGAACTTAGCAAAATCTTATCAGAATAAAGATCAGAAAAAAACGATAAAGTATGCAAACGAATCCTTGTTAATAAGTAAAAGAATTGGTGACCAGTTAAATATAGGGAGAGCAAATATAATATTGGGAGATGCATATATTATATCAGGAATGTTTGATAAGTCTGAGGAGCATCTTGAAGAAGCTAATAACATATTCTCTACAATTAAAAGTGAAAAAGATGAAGCCGAATTGTACGGACACATGGGAGAGTTATATATTAAAACAAGTAGATATGATGAAGCAGAAGAGTATTATCTTAAAGGTTTGAATATTAGTAAAAAAATAAAAGATAATAATAAAATTGCTTGGGCGATGAATAACCTTGTCGCTTGTCATTCTTATAAAGGAGAATTTGAAAAAGCTAAAAATATGGCTTTTGAAGCCTTGGAAATGGCAGGATTAATAAAGGATAATAATTTACAGATCAATTTGCATGTTAAGATTTCAGATTTGATAATTCGAGAAAACGGTAATGTTAATGAAGTAAATTTACATTATGATAAAGCTCTGGAAATTGCAGAAAAAGTTAATAACCCAAGAGCGATTAGTGGTATTAAGATACAAAAGGCAGTATTTTTGAGCCAAAAGGAAAAATATAAAGAAGCCGAAAATTATTACTTAGATGCCTTAAAAATATGCGAACAATACGGTTATTATTACAGAATTATATTGATATATAATAATTTTGGTATATCATACTACATGAAAGGCGATTATGAACTTGCTTTAAATTATTTTAGTAAAGCTATGGAAGTAGCAAATACAACTGGCAACAAAGAGCAGAAGGCTAAAATAAATGAATATATAGGAATGGTATGTTTTGAACAAGGAGATTATCAAAAAACTATAGAATTTTTCTATAAAAACCTTAATTTTTATGAAACGATAAAAGATAAATATTCATTATCCGGTATTTACAATAATATAGGAGAAGCTTTTCTTTTGTTAGGCGATTTGAAAAAAGCAGAAGACCATTATCAGAAAGCTTTGTCTTTTTTCAAAGAAATAAAGGAGCAAAAAGGAACCTCAATATCCTATTTGAACCTTGGTATGGTTAAGGTGAAAGAAAAAAAATATGAAGAAGCTGTATCCTACTTAAATCAAGCTCATGACGGATTTAGTAAACTAGAACTTTCTCAGGAGATTATACAGTATTATAATGCTATGGCAGAGTGTAGCCAAAGTCAAAAGAAGTTTGATGAAGCTCTTGATTGGATGAATAAGGTTATGAAGAAGGAAGATGAATTAGAAAAATTTCAAAAAATAGCGATAGAATCATATACCAGATTAGGTATGATTTATTACGAACTTCAGGAATACGAAAAGGCAGAAATGTTTTTTCAGAAAAGCTTAAAATCATCTATAGAAATGAAATCTAAAAAGGAAATCAAGGATAATTATTTTTGGTTATCCAAATGTTATGAAAAACTAAATAAATATGATAAGGGATTAGTGTACTATAAAAAATATTCGATCATAAAGGATAGTATTTTTAATCTTAACAAGATTAAGCAAATTGCTGATATACATATAAAATACGATGCCGATAAAAAAGAAAAGGAGATATTGCTTTTGCAAAAAGAAAAGGAGTACCAAACCATTTTATTTAATAGCCAAAAGGATGAGTTGTATCGAGTAAATCTTGAAAAAGATTTAGAAAGAGAACGAAAAGAACGGGATATAATTCAATTAAAAGCAGCTCGAAAGCAGAGTGAGATCGAACAACTAGGTATGCAAAATAATCTGCAGATTGCAGAAAAAGAAATCAAAAACAATCAGCTAAGTATACAGAAATCTCGTTTAGCTAGAGAACTGCTAATTAGAAATATTATAATAGGTGGCGGAATCCTAATTCTTATAGTTTTGTTTTTAGCATTAATGTATTATAAACAAAGGTTAAAAACACAAAAGATCATTGCAAGAAAAGAGATAGAAGCAATAAATGCTAATATTAATGGTCAGGAAAAAGAAAGAGAACGAATAGCAAAAGAATTACATGATGGTATTGGAGGAAATCTTGCCGCCATAAAGCTTGATTTATCTAAGTTGTCAAATAGTTCTGATTATGAACTTCAAAAAGTAATTAAAAATATTGATGGAACATATAATGAGGTTCGCACACTTTCTCATGATTTAATACCGCCAAAAATCCTAAAAACTTCATTTGAGAAATTAATAACAGATTATCTAAATAATTTATCTAAAACTTGCTCATTTACAATAAGTAATGACTTTTATCCATCCTCAAGATTTAATCAAATTACAGATAAGATTAAAATTGAATTATATAGGATTACTCAGGAATTAATGAATAATATCATTAAGCATGCTCATGCCGATCAGGTGAGTTTACAATTTACAATGATTAACAAGCGAATTAAATTTATTATCGAAGATAATGGAGTAGGATTCAATATAGAAAATAAATCTAAAGGAATAGGGTTAAACAATATACTATCTCGCACCAAGTTACTAAATGGCAATATGCATATCGATACTATGATTAATAGAGGTACTATCATAGAAATAGATATTCCTGCTTAACCAAATATATAAAGCTTAAATTACTACTATATAGTGTAATTATCTAACATTATAAAGAAGCGTAGTACTCAAAAGAATTAAGGATCAATTCGTCAGACACCAAACAATTATAAGTAGCCTCTCCAATAGTATTTAACAATACAAAATAAACATTTCCTTTTTCATTCTTTTTATCATGAATAAGCAGTTCCATAATTGTAGAGTGATCATTAGGATCGATTTCTATTTTTGGAAATGTAGCAAGAATAACATCACTAATATGTTGTAAATCATCTACAGAAAGTGATAATAACTTGGTAGATATAAAAGCTTCCATTATCATTCCTATTGCAATAGCCTCGCCATGAAGTAATGTAGGTTTTTCGGGATGAGTGAGGTAAAAAGATTCGATAGCATGCCCCAGAGTATGCCCAAAATTAAGATATTTTCTAACATTTTGTTCTGTAGGATCTTCAGTTACAATTTTATTCTTAATCACTACAGAATCATAGATTATTTGATCTAAATCCTCTAAATCAAGTTGCGAAAGATCACTAATTTTTGCCCAATAATTTCTATCCTGAATTAATCCATGTTTTAGTATTTCGGCAAACCCGCTGCACATTTGATTTACAGGTAGGGTACTTAAATATTCGGTATCGACCAGTACCATTTCAGATTCACTTATAACACCGACCATATTTTTTAAATTGCCAAGGTCTACACCGGTTTTTCCTCCAACAGAAGCATCTACCATTGCTAATAAAGAAGTAGGGATGTTAATATAACTAATGCCTCTTTTATATGTGCAAGCTACAAAACCACCAAGATCGGTAATAACACCACCGCCAAGGTTGATTATTAATCCTTTTCTATCTACTCCTAGTTCTGAAAGAGCGTTCCATATACCACTACATGTTTCAATATTTTTATGAATTTCACCGCTTTCAATTTCGATAATTTCAATATCATATTCTTTTTCAATTTTACTCATTAATAAAGATAAACAGTGTTCATGAGTATTATTATCTACAAGGATGCATATTTTTGAATGTTTGGCTTTTTCTAAATATGAATTTAAAGCAGTATAGCATTCTTGACCAAAATATACAACAGAATCTTTTGAGATTATCGGCTTCATAATAATATTAAATTAACGAAAGCGAAATTAAGCAGAATTTATAATAAAATAAACTCGCAAGTTCTATATTTGCAGATATTATAAAATAACCGCCATTGTTTATAGAAATTTGAGATATTTCTATAAATATATTTTAATAAATGAAGATTCTATAAAATAATTTTTGATGGGACAAAATAAATTGTTTGATAATACCGAGACTGCATTTGCTTTAAAAAGCGATTCTGAATTAGAAAGAGCATACTTTCTGTTTAAAATGATCTCTAATGAACCTTTAGTTAGAATCGGAACCGCAGTTACAAATTTTGCGATAAAAGCACATTTACCAGTACAAGGATTGATTAGAGCTACCGTTTTTGATCATTTTTGTGGCGGAGTTAGTGAGGAGGATTGTATATCGGTAGTAGATAAAATGTACAGCAAAAAAGTATATTCTGTATTAGACTACTCTGTAGAGGGCAAGGAAGAAGAAACACAATTTGATGCCGTATTAAACAAGACCATAGAACTTCTGGAATTTGCAGATGAAAAAGACGCAATGCCTTTTGGGGTGTTTAAACCTACTGGGCTTGGCAGGTTCCTGATATGGCAAAAGAAAACAGAAGGAACTCCATTAACCGAAGCCGAAGAAAAAGAATGGAAACGTATTGAAGAGCGTTTTGATATCGTATGCAAAAAAGCCTACGACTGTGATGTTGCCTTACTGGTAGATGGAGAAGAAAGTTGGATGCAGGATGCAGCAGATGAATTGGTAGCCAAAATGATGCGCAAATACAATAAAGAAAAAGCTATTGTTTATAATACCCTGCAATTATACAGACATGATCGTCTGGAATATTTACAGAAATTGCATGAAGAGGCAAGAGTATACGATTTTAAAATAGGCATAAAAATTGTTAGGGGAGCATATATGGAAAAGGAAAATGAACGGGCTAAGGAAAAAGGGTACCCAACGCCTATTTGCAGAGATAAACAACATACCGATGAAAACTTTGACAGCACCATGAAATATATCCTTAAAAACTTAAACGATATTTCTGTTTTTATAGGTACCCACAACGAAAACAGTAGTTATATGGCAATGGAGTTGATAGAAGAATTAGGTATTGCAAAAAATGATTTTAGAATATGGTTTGGTCAATTGTTTGGCATGAGCGATCACATAAGCTTTAATATGTCTGAAGCAGGATATAACGTAGCAAAATATCTTCCTTTTGGTCCTGTTAGGGATGTAATGCCATATTTGATTCGAAGAGCAGAAGAAAATACCTCGGTTGCAGGACAAACCAGCCGGGAACTAAATTTACTCTCTCAGGAAAAGAAGAGAAGAAAATTGTAAGATATATATTGCCAGTGCTTTACGTACTAAAAAATAAATTTAAAAAGCATATTTTCTATTTCTAGAGATATGCTTTTTAAATTTATTGAGTAAAAGAATCCAACAGTATTAAAGCTATTTAGAAATGAATTTAAACCAAATCACTGTACCATCCATAAACGTAGAACAATCTATTTCTTTTTATAAAAAATTGGGATTGCAATTAATTGTGGAAGCACTACCTCGATATGCCCGTTTTGAATGCCCCGAAGGGGATACTACCTTTTCTGTTCATAAAGTAGAAACATTACCTACTACAGATGGGATATATGTTTATTTTGAAACACAAAAGCTCGAGGAAGAAGTAGATCGGTTGATTAAAGCGGGTATAAAATTTGACCATTTGCCCAAAGACCAAAATTGGCTTTGGAAAGAAGCAAGGCTAAGAGATCCCGATGGTAATCAAATTATTTTATATTTTGCAGGAGATAATAGAAAAAATCCGCCATGGCGTATAAATAATTAATATTTAACCATAAGTTTTATTTAGATTTATATTTTGATGAAAGAATCAATCCTCGATCAAACTTTTAAAAACAAAAATTTTTCTGACCAGAAATTACCCTCTGGGGAATATGATAATTGCACATTTATGAATTGCAATTTTTCTAAAACAGATATCTCTGTAGTAACTTTTTTGGAATGTAAATTTGATACCTGTAATTTTAATGAAACCATGTTAAAAGAAACTTCGTTTCAAAATGTGATTTTTATAGACTGTAAATTGTTGGGGACAGATTTTAGCATTTGTAATAATTTTTTATTTGCGGTAGAATTTAATCGTTGTAATTTAGATTATACGTCTTTTTATAACTTTAATATAAAAAAAACAGTATTTAAAGACTGTAGTATGAAAGAAGTTGATTTTACAGAAACTATTCTTACAGGATCACAATTAGATAATTGTGATTTAACTGGAGCTATTTTTGAAAGAACTATTGCTGAGAAAGTAGATTTTAGAACTGCCAAAAATTTTGTGATAGATCCAGAAATTAACAACTTAAAGAAAGCTAGATTTGCTACATTGGGACTAATAGGATTATTAGCTAAATATGATTTGGATATAAGATGATCTTTTTTACTTTTAAATAAAATAATTAGTAATATTGTATCATGGCAAGATTGAAAATAAAAAACGTAGGACCTATTAAAGAAGGGTTGCGATCTGATAACAATAACGGTTTTATAGAGTTTAGGGGTATTACTGTTTTTATAGGAAATCAAGGCTCTGGAAAAAGTACTATAGCAAAGATTTATTCAACGTTAAGTTGGATAGAAAAAGCATTAATTAGAGGGGATTTTACGGTTAATTTTTTATTGAAATATAATCGTTTTAAAAAACAACTAGAATACCAAAATATCCATAATTATCTAAATGAAGATTCCTATATTGAGTATGAAGGAAAAGCTTTTAAACTACTGTTTCAAAATAATTCTTTAGAAATTGTAAAACAAGATCAGGATGATGACTATAATTTTCCGAAAATCATGTATGTTCCTGCTGAACGCAATTTTGTAAGTAGTGTAGATAGACCAGATTTAGTAAAAAGACTTCCTCTTCCTTTATATACTTTTTTAGACGAATATGAAGAAGCTAAACAGAATATAAGAGAAGCAATAAAATTACCAATCGGAAATATTAAGTTTGAATATAGAAAGCAGAATAAAAAATCCATGCTTATAGGAGATGATTTTCGAATTGATTTATTAAAAGCTTCAAGTGGTTTTCAATCTTTGGTTCCCCTCTTTTTAGTAACACAACATCTTTCTAAAATTATTGAGAATAACGAAGATAATTCTCATAAAGAAATCAGTGTTCATGAAGAAAATAAGATACGAAAAGAAGTAGATAAGATTTTAGAAAATAAAAAAATTTCAGAAGATGTAAAAAGAATCATTCTCGAAAAGATTTCTTCTCGCTTTAAATATTCTTGTTTTATCAATATAGTAGAAGAGCCAGAACAAAATCTTTATCCGGTTTCACAAAAAGATGTATTGTTTGAATTGTTTAAACATAAGAATAGTTTAAACGAAAACAATCTGGTGATTACAACACATAGCCCATATATAATAAATTATTTAACCTTAGCAATAAAAGCCGGTTTTGTAAAAGAAAAAATAAAAACATCATCAGATAATAAGAAGGAGTTATTATCAAAACTAACAGAAATAGTTCCTATAAAATCTACAATAAATGCAGATCAAGTAAATATATATCAACTAACTAGTACAGGAAGTATAAAAAAACTTTCTGATTATAATGGTATTCCTTCAGATGAAAACTATTTAAATGAATTTTTAGCAGACACCAACGAGCTTTATGATCGATTAATTGATATTGAAGAAGAGTTATGAGGGTGAATTTTTTTAATGAAGACTGTTTAAATAGCACGGATGAAGAATTCTTTGGAATTTGTGATGGAATCAGAGATTCTCCTGCATTTATCTCTACAAATAAGGATCATAAGTGGATAGCTATTATAGATAATAAAGAAAAAGCTGAAATAAAATTTTATGCTATAGATAATTGTGTGCAAATAAATAGAGAAGATGGTAATTCTGAAAAAAGATGTGATGCAATGATTTCCTATACAGACAATATTCTTTTTATTGAATTAAAAGAAGTAGCTAAAGACTGGATTTCTGGTGGAATAGAGCAATTAGAAAGAAGCATTGAAGTTTTCATAGAAAACCATGATTTATCTGTTTTTAAAAAGAAAAGAGCTTTTTTAGCAAATAGAAAACACCCTTCGTTTAAATTTAGTCATAAAGAAGAAATGCAGAGGTTTAAAGACAAAACTCTAGTAAGGTTAATTATAGGGAACGAAATAAAAGTACCGTAATTATCCTAATTCATTAAACACCATAACCAATCGATCAATTACCTCTTGGATTTCTTTTTCATTTAAAGATGCAAACCCCATTCTAATACCATTGTGTCCTGAATTGTCGTTATCATAACGTCGCCAATCGGGTGCGATTTCCAGATGTAGTTCTTTAGCTTTTAAGCAAATATCATCCCAATTATACGCCTTGTTTAAGGTTACCCAAACTGCCATTCCACCTTTGGGTATGTCAAAATCAAAATAAGCACTTAGCTTTTCTTTTAAGAGCAAACAAAATAAATCCCGTCTGGTTTTATATATCTTTAATACTTTGTTGGAGTGTCGTTGTATATCTCCCGTATGTAACATTTGAGCAAGGGTTTGCTCTAGCAAAGTATCCCCTTGTCTGTCTATAATGCGTCTTAATCGGGCAGTTTCATCTACAAAATCTTTTGGAGCAATCAAATATCCGATTCGCAAAGCGGGAGCAATAATTTTTGTAAACCCGCCTATATAAATAACATTACCATTGGTATCACTACTTGCCAAAGGAAGAATAGGAGAGTTGCTATAATGAAAATCATAATCGTAGTCATCTTCAATAATAGCAAAACCGTATCGCTGTGCAAGTTGTAATAAATGCATTCGCCTTTTTGCAGACAAAGTTACAGTAGTAGGGTGATGATGGTGAGAAGTAACGTAAACAGCACTTATTTTTTTGGTACTACAAATTTTTTCAATTGCACCTGTGTCTAAACCATTATGATCTGTAGGAACCTGTTCTATAATTGCGCCAGCTTCTGTAAAAGTATTATCTGCGGTCATATAATTGGTAGAACCAGTAATAATACGTTTTTTGTTATTTAGCAATAATTGACTGGCTAAATATATACCCATTTGGCTTCCTCTGGTAATCAATACATTATCTATACTTATGTTTAATCCCCTGGTTTGATTAAGAAAAGTAACCAAATGTTTCCGTAGTTCTGCGTTACCGTATATAGAGCCGTAGCTTAGTAAGCTTTTATAATAACTTTTTTTAGTAATATTTCGATATATTTTTGCTATTTCTTCATTGGGAACCAATCTGTAATCAGGAATACCATCATCTATTATTAATGTACTTGTAGATCTTTCTGTATTTAATTTTCGAATTAAATGGGGTCTGGTAACAAATAAAAAACCGCTTTTCTCTTTTGATTTATTCTCTGTACCCGAATAATTGAATTGTTTAGGGGTAATTAGCGGTAAAGATTTTGTAACAAAAGTACCTCTGTAAGGTATGGTTTCAATCCATCCCTGAGTAATCAATTCATCATAAGCAGCAATTATGGTTTTGCGATGTACATGAAGATCCTCAGATAATTTTCTTGAACTGGGCAATTTTGTAGATGGGGGAATTTTACCGGATTTTATAAAGCTAATAATTTGATCGCATAACTGAAGGTATAAATTACGGGAAGAACCTCGGGAAAGAACAATATTATTTTTAAAAGAAAACATAAGTGGACTATTAATTATTTATAAACTGGAGCAGGGGAGCACACCATAAAACTAATAGATTTGTGTAATTAATAAAACAAATTATGGCAAAATATTCAATCTCAAAGCTTAATAAAGTAGTTCGTGGATCAAAAAGGGCTACTTATGATATAGAAACCATTAATACCATTTTAGACGATGGTTTTTTATGCCATATAGGATACATATATAATAATCAAGCTATAGTTATTCCTACTGCGTATGCCAGAAAAGAAGATAAAATTTATATCCACGGGTCGCTAAAAAACCGAATGATGTTAAGTTTACTGGAAGCAGCAACAGCAAGTATATCGGTAACACATCTGGATGGTTTGGTATTAGCAAGATCTGCATTTCATCATTCTGCAAATTACAGGTCTGTAAATATATTTGGTACCGTAAAAAAAGTAGAGGATCCTACTGAAAAAATGGAAGCATTAAAATATATAATAAACCACATGGTCCCCGGGCATTGGGAAAATGTAAGAAAACCAAATAAAAAAGAATTTGATGCTACTTTGGTACTAGAAATACATATAGAAACAGCATCTGCAAAAATAAGGGCAGAAGGAGCCGTAGATGATGCAGAAGATTATAACTCATCGATATGGGCTGGAGTTGTACCCATCAAACAAGTAGCTTATGATCCTGTTTCAGATACAAAATTACCAGAAAAAACCAAGATCCCGGAAGAGGTTTTAAACTATGTATCAAAAAACAAAAGTTGAAAAATAAGATGTTAACAGAAGATGTAATAAAGTATATTAATAAAAGTGTTTTATGCTGGTTGGCAACATCCTCAATCAATAACATGCCAAATGTATCCCCAAAAGAAATTTTTGTACACTATAAGGATACAAATATAATTATAGCAAATATAGCTTCGCCTCAAACCATAAAAAACATTGATCAAAACCCTAATGTATGTGTGAGCTTTATAGATATATTTGTTCAAAAAGGGTATCAATTAAAGGGGAGTGCAGAGATTGTAAAAAAAGGAACCGTTGGTTATGAGCTTATGGAGAAATCATTATTAAGATTAACAAAGGGCGAATTTCCGTTTTCTACAATTACCAGTATTTTAATAAAGGAAGTAAAACCCATACTGGCACCAAAATATATTATACACTCACAAACTACAGAACAAGAACAAATACAAAGCGCTTTAAAACTGTATGCACTATCAAATGATATATAATTTATGTTGAAAATAAGACCTGCCTGCGAGAATTGTAATAAACCTTTACCCAATACCAGTAATGAAGCAATGATATGCTCTTTTGAATGTACGTTTTGCAAAGATTGTGTAGATACCATTTTGTATAATGTATGTCCTAATTGCGGAGGAGGTTTTGAAAAAAGACCAACAAGACCCCGCAATTGTTTAACAGGTAATTGCCTCAAAAAATACCCTGAGAGTAATAAAATAACTTATAAACCAGTAGATAAAGATAAATTTAAAGAAATTTTGAATACTTTTAGAAATATAGAACCAAGGGAAAGATAGTATATGGTAAAAATCAGGCAAGCTACCGTAAAAGATGCAGAACATGTTTCTTATCTGGGAAGAAAAACTTTTGAAGAATCTTATGGAGAGTTCTTTAAAGATTCAGATAATTTGAATAGCTATCTGGATTCTGCATTTTCATTACAAAAAATAAATGCCAGTTTGGTAAAGCCCGAAAATATATATTGGATGGCTGTTAAAGAAGATTCTTCTGTACCTGTTGGCTATGCTAAGTTAAAATTAAATTCACCTACAGAATTTATCAAAGATACCAATGTATGTAAATTACAGCGTATATACGTCTTAAAAGGGTATGAAGGTAAAGGAATAGGTAGCGAATTGCATGAATGCATTGTAAAAAAAGCAATCGATAACGACTATAATTACCTTTGGTTGTCTAATTTAAAAATTAAAAAACAAGCTGTTCAATTTTATCAAAAGAAAGGATATTCTGTTGCGGGGGAGCATCATTTTACCATAGGGGACGAAACTTTTGGATTTTGGGTTATGAAAACGAGATTAAGCTAAAAACCTAAAATGAAATGATTTTTGAGGTTAAAAAATATAGAGAAGCAGGAATTAAAGATTTAGAAAAATTAAATCATTTAGGCAAGCTTTCATATACAGAGTTTTCTAAGGATTTAACCCCGGAAAATTGGAAAGTATTATATCACGTTCTCGAAAATAAGGATAATATAAAGAACTTAATCCAGATAGGTAAAGTTTTTGTTTGCGAAATAGGAAAAGAAATAGTAGGAATGATCTATTTTATTCCCAGTGGAAATCCAACCGAATTATATAAGGAAAATTGGTGTTACATAAGGTTTTTGGGGGTAGATCCAAAATATCGAGGCATTGGAATAGGAAAAGAACTAGTAGATTCCTGTATAAGGTATGCTAAAAGAAGTCAAGAAAAAATCATAGCATTGCACACATCAGAGTTTATGAATTCTGCTCGTAGAATGTATGAAAAAATAGGATTTAATAAAACTAAAGAAATCGAAAGACTCGGTAAACAATATTGGGTGTATAAAATGAAATTATAATAAGTAATAATATGTTATGAAAACGAGATTAAGCTAAAATGATAAATGTAAATTCATTAGAGAATCTTGAATATACAGCAATGTAAATACAATTTCATTACAGAATTTGCAAAAACAGAAGTTTAATGTGCAAATTCATTACAGGATTTTAAAGATACACTAATGGAAGTTTCGATTTCGTTACAGGATCTTCAATAATATAATAAGAAATTATTTTTTTATATTCAAAACATTAATTCTAGCTACAGAATCACAGTTTTCTATGAGCATATTAATGTTTTTTCCTTTACTATTACCTTCGATATAGTAAATCTTACAAGAATCTGGTTTAGTATTACTAGCGGAAAAATCAACATCACCATTTTTTAAAATTTCTGAAACATCAGAAGTGTCTATTTTATAGGTTATTATATTAGCTAAAACTTCTTCAGAATATTCTTTATTCTTTATTCTTATATTTTTAAGAACTCTGGCAGACGGGCTATAATCACAAGAAGCTTTTTTTCCACCCAAAAAGAAAAATAAAAGAATAAGTCCTATCGCAAATCCTCCTAAATAATAAAATAATCGTTGTGCAAATTTCATAAACCTAATAACAATATTAAGGCATCAAAAGTAAGTAAAGTTTATGAGTATACAGTAGGGCTATAGGAGTTTTTAGATTTTTATATGCTAGTTTTGTAGTGTTTTTAAAATTGAGTACAGATTATATTACAGAATCAATAAATTTATATCTCTGTACGAGAGATCAAACCAATCTGCAATAGGCTTACTGGTTAAAATACCTCGATAAAAATATAAACCATTTTTAAGACCTCTGTCAAAACGCACTGCATTTTCAACACCACCTTCTTCACCTATTTGTAGTATATAGGGAGTAAATATATTACTTATAGAAAGCGAAGAGGTTCTTGCATATCTCGATGGTATATTGGGAACACAATAGTGCAAAACACCATGCTTTTCAAAAGTTGGATGATCATGAGTAGTAACCTCACTGGTTTCAAAACATCCTCCCATATCAATACTTACATCTATAATAACAGCACCGGGTTTCATACGTTCTACCATTGTTTCTGTAACAATAATAGGGGCGCGATTTTGTCCTCTAACCGCACCTATAACCACATCACAACGGCGTAATGCTTTAAGAAGGTTTTTGGGTTGTATGGTAGAGGTAAACAAAGGCCTGCCAACATTGGTTTGTATAGCACGAAGTTTGGTAATAGAATTATCAAAAACTTTTACATTTGCTCCCAGCCCTATAGCAGATCTTGCTGCAAATTCGCCAACAGTACCGGCTCCTACTATTACAACCTCTACAGGGGGCACACCACTAATATTACCCATCATTAATCCAGAGCCAGAAGTGGTAACACTGCTCATTAATTCTGAAGCTATCAATACCGATGCGGTTCCTGCTATTTCACTTAGAGCCCTTACTGCAGGATATGCTCCATCAGAATCGCGAATAAACTCAAACCCCAAAGCCGTAATTCTTTTTTTTGCAAGTTCCTGAAAATACTCTTTGGACTGTGTTTTAAGTTGTAAAGCAGAAATCAATACCGCTTGTGGGTTAATATGGTCTAATTCTTCCTTAGATGGCGGTTCGACCTTAAGTATAATAGGACATCCAAAAACTTTACTTGTATCATTAGTAATCTCAGCGCCAGCCTCACTATAATCCTGATCTGTAAAGCTGGCTCCGGTACCGGCATTAGTTTCTATCAAAACCCTATGCCCGTGAGCGGTAAGTGCCGCAACAGCATCTGGAGTAAGACATACCCGCTTTTCTTGATAGTGTGTTTCTTTTGGGATTCCAATAAAAAGCTTTCCTTTTTTACGGGCTACTTCAATCATTTCTTCCTGCGGCAGTAGTTGCTCTTTTGTAAAAGGAGATCTAGGTGTGTTCATTTGTGTGAAATTCTATATTTCAAATTACGAATAAAAAAGCCAACAAAACAAATAGGAATGCTTATTTGGGGTTAGATTTTTAATAATAGAGTTCATTTATGCTTTATACAAAAGGCATAAATGAACTCAAAATATATCATTATGTGTGTTAATACCGGTTATGAGATTTTTTGTTACATAATCCGGATTTAAAAAGAAAGTATTCTTTTTTGGTTATCCAATACCTCAATATTGATTTTAGTAACATTTTTGGGTAATAAGTTATATACTTTATCTGCCCATTCTATAAATACCCAAGCTCCGGATTCCAGATATTCTTCAAAACCAATATGGTATGCTTCCTCTTCATCTTTTAATCTATAAAAATCAAAATGATAAATCAAACCATCCTTACATTCATATTCATTAACAAGAGAGTATGTAGGGCTCGAAATAGTATCTTTTACCCCAAGATGCTTACATATTTCTTTTATCAATGTGGTTTTGCCAACTCCCATTTCTGCATCAAAGAGTACGATTTTGCCAGGTATATTTGATATAACTTTATCTGCTGTATCACAAAGCTCTTTTAGCGTATATTCCAAGGTCATTTTTATAAAAGTAGATTTAGTTTTATTCTTTTTTTAGTTTTACTCTTTATTA
The DNA here is from genome assembly GCF_977115655.1 of Aquimarina sp. Taxonomy (NCBI): domain Bacteria; kingdom Pseudomonadati; phylum Bacteroidota; class Flavobacteriia; order Flavobacteriales; family Flavobacteriaceae; genus Aquimarina; species Aquimarina sp. Next base: position 261,166 of record NZ_CDSBKO010000001.1, on the reverse strand, counting down.
GATAGTTTAATCCCTTATTAAGGTTTTAATTAGCCAAAGATTCCCTCAAAACGAAATATATTTTTGAGGGCATACCTTATAAGCCTACCCATGTAGTATCTATTTACCTGGGGTTTAATACAACAAATGGGATTATCATTTCTTCCAGAGATACCCCGCCATGTTGATAAGTATTTCTGTAATAACCTACATAGTGATTGTAATTATTGGGATATGCAAAAAAATAATCCCCTTTTGCAAAGATAAATGAACTACTCATATTTATCGATGGTAAACAAATAGCTTTTGGGTCTGTAGCTTCCAAAACCTCTTTATTTTCGTAAGTAAGGCTTTTTCCGGTTTTATACCTTAAGTTTAAGCTTGTGTTTTTATCTCCGATTACTTTAGAAGGGTTTTTAACATTAATGGTTCCATGATCTGTAGTAATTAGTAATTTAAAACCTAATTGTTGTGCTTGTTGAATCATCTCTAATAACGGAGAGTTTTTAAACCAGCTTTGTGTTAAAGACCTGTAGGATTTATCGTTGGATGCAAGTTCTTTGATTACTTCCATTTCAGTTTTACTGTGCGAGAGCATATCCACAAAGTTATACACCACAACTGTTAGGTCATTATTTTTTAACCCTTTAAAATTAGCGGCCAAAGTTTTTCCGTCTCTTTCGTTTGTGATTTTATAATATTCGTGTTTTATATCTAATCCCAATCTTTTTAATTGAGCAATAAGAAAATCATTTTCATTCATGTTTTTCCCTCCTTCATCTGTGTCATCCAGCCAAAGATCCGGATGCCTTTTTTTCATTTCAGAAGGCATAAGCCCCGAAAAGATAGAATTTCTTGCATATTGAGTAGCAGTAGGTAAAATACTACAATACGCACTTTCTTGCTCCTTTTTGTAATAATTATTAACGGTTGGTTCAAAAGCTTTCCATTGGTCATATCGTAAATTATCAATCACGACCAGAATAGTTGATTGATCTTTACTAATTTCCGGGACCACTTTTTCTTTAAATAAAGTATGGGACATTACAGGCGCTTTTTGGTTGCCGTTAAACCAGTCTGGATAATTTTTGTCAACAAACTTAAAAAATTGGCTATTAGCTTCTACTTTTTGAGATTCCAAAATCTCAAACATTCCAGTATCTTCAATACCTTCTAATTGAAGCTCCCAATATATCAATCTTTGGTATAGTTCGGCCCATTCTTCATACGAGTTAACCATAGCCATATCCATAGCTATTTTTCTAAACTCCTGTTGGTAATTTGAAGTGGTTTTTTCAGAAACCAAGCGCGAGTTATCCAGATTCTTTTTTAAACTTAGTAATATTTGATTGGGGTTAACAGGTTTAATAAGATAATCTGCTATTTTACTGCCAATAGCTTCTTCCATAATATATTCCTCTTCGCTTTTGGTAATCATTACTACAGGAATACTATCTTTTTTTTCTTTGATTTCAGATAATGTTTCAATTCCCGAAAGACCAGGCATGTTTTCATCAAGAAAGATAATATCAAAATTGGTCTCTTCCAAAATATCCAAAGCCTCAGTACCACTTTGGCATTTAGTTACTTCATAGTTCTTTTTTTCAAGAAATAATATATGTGGTTTAAGTAAATCAATCTCATCATCTACCCACAGTATCTTTATTTTGTTCATCAAATTTTTGATTTTAATTATAGGTTACCCCAAAATAGGATTTATTTGTTCTATAAACATAAATTTCTTTAGTTTAAATTTCATTTTGAAATGCTTTATATGCGTAGCATATATGTATATTTGCCACAGCAAAGATAAAATGAACTTGAAAAAAAGAAATAAGCTTAAAATATTAAACGACCCAATTTACGGTTTTATTACGATTCCGAATGAACTAATTTTTGATCTCATAGAGCATAAATATTTTCAAAGGCTACGTCGTATATCTCAAATGGGGCTTTCGTATTTGGTTTACCCGGGTGCTCATCATACTCGGTTTCATCATGCTTTGGGTTGTATGCATCTTATGCAAAAAGCCGTGAGAGTGCTTCGTTTTAAAGGGATTGTTATTTCAGAAGAAGAGGAAGAAGCCCTTTATGCAGCAATATTATTGCATGATATTGGTCATGGTCCTTTTTCGCATGCAATGGAACATAGTATCGTAAATGAAGTAAATCATGAATCTATTTCTTTGCGATTAATGGAGAAAATAAATGAAGAATTTAACGGTAGTTTAACGCTTGCAATTCAAATTTTTAAGGGAGAATACCACCGCGATTTTTTGCACCAATTGATTTCCGGGCAATTAGATATGGATAGATTGGACTATTTAAAAAGAGATAGTTTTTATACCGGGGTTGCCGAAGGAAATATAAATAGTGAACGTTTGATTACAATGCTTACTGTAGTTAATGATGCACTGGTAGTTGAAGAAAAAGGAATATACTCTGTAGAAAAATTTTTGCTGGCCAGGCGTTTAATGTATTGGCAGGTTTATTTACACAAAACAAGTATAGTAGCAGAAAATTTATTGATACGAGTATTACAAAGGGCCAAAGAATTAGTAGAAAAAGGAGAAAAATTAAACGCAAGCGAAGCATTATCGTTTTTCTTAAAAAATAAAATAACTTCAAAAAACTTTTCCTCTGCGGTTTTGGAAACGTTTTCTAAATTGGATGATTATGATATTATTTCGGCTATGAAAGAATGGTCTAATGAAGATGATTTTGTTTTACGTAAGCTATCTTCAATGATAATAGACAGGGATTTGTTGAAAATAAAAGTTAAAAACAAACCCTTTCTTAAAAGCAAAAAAGAAAATCATTTGAAGAAACTCAGAGAAAAATATAAAATTTCAGATGAAGAATCACATTATTTTATTTTTGAAGGATCGATTTCTAATCAGGCATATCACCTTAACAAGCAGAATATAAATATTTTATATAAATCAAAAAAAATAATAGATATTGTTAAGGCAACAGATCAGTTTAATTTAGAAGCTCTTTCAAAACCAGTGACTAAATATTTTATGTGCTATCCAAAGTACAAACATTAATACATTTTTTATACTTTTGCTAGAATGATTTTTACAGCCACACAAATTGCGGGTATTTTAAACGGAGAAATCGAAGGAGATGAAACCGTTGAAGTGTCCAAGCTAGCTAAAATAGAGGAAGGAACCCAAGGTTCGTTAACCTTTTTGTCAAACCCTAAATATACTCAGTACATCTATTCTACAGATGCATCTATTACCATTGTAAATAAAACCTTTGAAGCAGAATCTGAAATAAAATCTACTCTTATACGAGTTGAAGACGCTTATAAAGCTTTTTCTCAGTTGTTAGAGTATTATAATATGGTCAAGATGAACAAGTCTGGAATAGAACAACCTAGTTTTATTTCCAAAACAGCTTCATTTGATGAAGATATTTATTTTGGGGCATTTTCTTATATAGGAGAAAATGTAAAAATAGGGAAAAACGCAAAAATTTTTCCAAACGTGTATATAGGGGATAATGTGGTTATAGGAAACAATGTAGTCGTTTATGCCGGTGCCAAAATATATTCAGAAACAATTATAGGAAACAATTGTGTAATACATAGTGGTGCTATAGTGGGGGCAGATGGTTTTGGGTTTACGCCCAATGAAAAAGGAGAATACAGCAAAGTTCCACAAACTGGCAATGTAGTAATCGAAGACAATGTTGATGTTGGTGCAGGTACTACAATAGACAGGGCAACATTAGGATCTACTATTATACGCAAAGGAGTTAAATTAGATAACCAGATACAGATTGCTCATAATGTAGAAATAGGAGAGCATACTGCAATTGCAGCACAAACAGGTATTGCTGGGTCTACCAAAATAGGAAGGCATTGCTTAATTGGAGGTCAGGTAGGTATTGCCGGACATTTAATTATAGGTAATAATGTAAGGATCCAGGCACAATCAGGAATCGGAAGAAACATAAAAGACGGGGAAGCCATACAAGGTTCTCCTGCTCTGGGATATTCTGATTTTAATAAATCCTATGTGCATTTTAAAAATCTTTCTAAAATAGTAGATCGAATTTATAAACTAGAGAAAAAGATAAACAATAATGAATAACGTTGTCGTGAGCAAACAAAGAACCATTGACAAGGAAATTAAACTTACAGGCGTAGGTTTACATACTGGAAAAGAAGTAACATTAACTTTTAAACCAGCTCCAGAAAACCACGGATATGCATTTTGTAGAATAGATCTTGAAGGAAACCCTATTATCGAGGCAGATGCTAATTATGTGGTAAATACACAACGAGGAACAAATTTAGAAAAAAACGGGGTTAGTATTCAAACCTCAGAACATGTTCTTGCAGCCTGTGTAGGTCTGGAAATAGACAATCTTCTTATAGAACTAAATGCATCAGAACCCCCAATAATGGATGGTTCCAGTAAATTTTTTATTGAAGCTCTAGAAAAAGCAGGTATTGTAGAACAAGAAGCAGAAAGAGAAGAATATATTGTAAAAGATGTGATTTCTTATCTGGATGAAGAATCTGGTAGCGAAATTATTGTTATGCCTTCAGATGAATATCAGGTAACTACAATGGTGGATTTTGGGACTAAGGTTTTAGGAACCCAAAATGCATCGCTAAAAAGCCTTTCTGATTTTAAAAAGGAAATAGCAAATGCAAGAACTTTTAGTTTTCTGCACGAGTTAGAAATGCTACTAGAACACGGTTTGATAAAAGGAGGAGACCTTAATAACGCTATTGTATATGTGGATAAAGAACTGAGTCCTAATACAATGGAAAAACTAAAGGTTGCTTTCGGTAAGGAATCTATAGCAATAAAGCCCAATGGTATTTTAGATAATCTAACATTACACTATCCTAACGAAGCCGCTCGTCACAAATTATTGGATGTAATAGGGGATTTGGCATTGGTAGGAACAAGGATTAGAGGTAAGGTTATAGCAAATAAACCAGGTCATTATGTAAATACTCAGTTTGCAAAGAAACTTTCTAAAATTATAAAAATCGAAAAAAGAAATAAAGTACCTCAATTTGACCTGTTTAAAGAACCATTGATGGATATTAATAAAATTATGGCTATGTTACCACATAGATCTCCTTTTTTATTAATAGACAAGATTTTAGAAATGTCAGATAAACATGTCGTCGGACTTAAAAATGTTACTATGAACGAACCGTTTTTTGTAGGACATTTTCCCGGGGCACCAGTAATGCCGGGAGTATTACAAGTAGAGGCAATGGCACAAACAGGAGGGATATTAGCATTAAGTACTGTACCAGATCCGGAAAACTATCTTACCTATTTTATGAAAATAGATAAAGTAAAGTTTAAACAACAAGTACTGCCGGGAGATACACTAATATTTAAGCTAGAATTGATAACGCCTATTCGTCGGGGTATTTGCCACATGCAGGCTTTTGCTTATGCTAATGGTAAGCTAGTAACCGAAGCAGAACTTATGGCGCAAATTGTTAAATCAAAATAATAGATATAATAGATGAATCAACCTTTAGCATACGTTCATCCGGGAGCAAAGATTGCAAAAAATGTTGTAATAGAGCCTTTTACAACAATACATAATAATGTAGTTATAGGAGAAGGAACCTGGATTGGTTCTAATGTAACCATTATGGAGGGTGCGCGAATAGGAAAAAATTGTAATATTTTTCCAGGAGCTGTTATTTCTGCCACACCACAGGACAAAAAATTTAATGATGAAGATACTATAACCGAAATAGGGGATAATACTACTATTAGGGAGTGCGTAACCATCAACAGAGGAACGGCAGACAGAATGAAAACCAAAATAGGCAAAAACTGTTGGATCATGGCATACTGTCATATTGCACACGATTGTATTGTTGGAGACAATTGTATATTTTCTAACAATAGTACATTAGCTGGTCACATAAATGTAGGAGATTATGTGGTTTTGGCAGGTATGGCAGCAGTACAACAATTTTGCAGTATTGGTAATCACGCATTTGTAACAGGAGGATCTTTGGTTCGTAAAGATGTACCCCCATTTGTTAAAGCAGCTCGCGAACCTTTGTCTTATGTAGGCATAAACTCTATAGGCTTGCGCCGAAGAGGCTTTACCACAGAAAAAATTAGAGAAATACAAAATATCTATAGAATTTTGTACCAACAAAATTATAATAACTCACAGGCAGTAGCAATTATTGAAGCAGAAATGGAAGCTACTCCAGAACGGGATGAAGTTTTAGAGTTTATTAAAAATTCGCAACGAGGAATAATGAAAGGATATTTTTCTAACTAATATCTTTAATTTTCCTTTTTTTTAAATTATAAATCATAAGAATTAAATAACAATAGTAATGGCTAGTACTAGTGATATCAGAAATGGATTATGTATTAAATATAATCATGACATCTATAAAGTTATAGAGTTTTTGCATGTAAAACCGGGTAAAGGCCCTGCTTTTGTACGTACAAAACTAAAAAGTGTTACTTCGGGAAAAGTTATTGATAATACTTTTTCGGCAGGACATAAAATTGATGATGTACGTGTAGAAACACATAAATTTCAGTATTTATATGCAGAAGGAGATAACTTTCATTTTATGAATACAGAGGATTATAACCAGATCACACTGCCAAAATCTTCTTTGGATGCACCGGATCTTTTAAAAGAAGGAGAAGTAGTAACTGTAATTATCAATTCTGAAGATCAAATGCCTCTTTCTGTAGAAATGCCAGCAAGTGTTATTCTTGAAGTAACAGCTACCGAGCCTGGTGTTAAAGGAAATACAGCTACCAATGCAACTAAACCCGCAACGGTTGAAACAGGAGCAGAAGTAATGGTGCCCCTTTTTATAAATGAAGGAGATAAAATTAAAATTGAAACAGAAAAAGGAACATATAAAGAAAGAATCAAAGAGTAATCTTAAATGTATCTTTTCAATTTTAAGAAATGAAATTTCCTCAAGCACACACTTTACAACAAATAGCTACCATTATATCTTCAGAATATATAGGGGAATCTGATTTTCCGGTTCTTGGCATGAATGAAATCCATGTAGTTTCTGCCGGAGATATTGTTTTTGTGGACCACCCCAAGTATTATGATAAAGCATTAGAAAGTGCCGCAACTGTAATTTTAATCAATAAAAAAGTAGATTGCCCAAAAGGTAAAGCCTTGTTGATATCTGAAGACCCGTTTAGGGACTTTAATATACTTACCCAATATTTCAAACCGTTTGAGAAAGCTAATTCTTTGCTTTCAGAAACAGCTCAAATTGGAAACAACACTATAATACAACCAGGAACCTTTATAGGTAACCATGTTGTTATTGGAGATAATTGCCTGATTCATGCAAACGTTACTATTTATGATCACACAGTGATTGGTAATAATGTAACCATACATTCTGGAACAGTATTGGGATCAGATGCATTTTATTATAAAAAACGACCAGAAGGATTTGATAAATTGATTTCGGGGGGTAGAGTAGTAATAGAAGATAACGTAGATTTAGGCGCTTTGTGCACTATAGACAAAGGAGTAACAGGTGATACAATTATTAAAGAAGGAACTAAAATAGATAACCAGGTACATGTTGGTCATGATACAGTAATTGGCAAAAAATGTTTGATAGCCTCTCAGGTTGGTATTGCAGGTTGCGTTATTATTGAAGATGAAGTTACTATTTGGGGGCAAGTCGGGATTACCAGTGCAATCAAAATAGGAACAAAGTCTGTCATTTCTGCACAATCAGGAGTTAGTAAATCTTTAGAGGCCAACAAAAGTTATTTTGGAACTCCCGCAGATGATTTCAGAAAAAAATATAAAGAAATAGCTTCTATAAGGCAAATTCCCGATTTAATAGAAAAACTAAAAAAGAATGAGTAAAACTGTAAAGGATATAGTACAATCTTTTTATACCACAGATCTTATACATAATTTAGACGTTTTTTCTGAATATTTACATCCAGAGATAGAGCTATATTGGAATAGTAGTTTTGGTTTTAATAAAAAAGATTTTAAAGCTATCAAATCCATGTTTACAGAAATGGCTATGTCTTTTGAGTCTTTAAGATGTGAAATCAGCCATCTTATCGCCGAAGAAAATACCGTTACCATACGACATACCTACTTTGTCAAAACTATCGAAGTGCCCGATAAAGAAGAAGTTGTAGCCCATTTTATTACAATATGGGAACTTAAAGAAAATAAATTATTCAGAGGATATCAAATAAGCCAACAAGGAGATAACAGCCCAGAAAGCATGAAATCGTTTATCTCAAAATAATAGTAAATAATAATCTGAGTAAACTGTTTTTGGCAGTAAAAATTCTAAGATTATAGAAATAGAAAAATAAAACAATATTTTTTTATTTTTCACTTTAACTATAGTTTTCAAAAGCTTACTTTTGAAACTCTTTAAAAAAAAAATAAAAAATCATAACGCAATGAGTGTTTTAGTTAATAAAGATTCAAAGATTATCGTACAAGGATTTACAGGTAGTGAAGGTACCTTTCATGCAAGTCAGATGATAGAATATGGTACAAATGTTGTGGGAGGAGTTACTCCAGGAAAAGGCGGACAAACACATCTGGACAGACCTGTTTTTAATACTGTAGAAGATGCAGTTAAAGAAGTAGGAGCAGATACTACAATTATTTTTGTACCACCCGCATTTGCTGCTGATGCAATTATGGAAGCTGCAGATGCAGGAATAAAGGTTATTATTACTATAACAGAAGGCATTCCTGTTGCAGATATGATTACAGCTTCAAATTATATTAAAGATAAAAATTGTAGGCTTATAGGCCCTAACTGCCCCGGAGTAATAACCCCAGGAGAAGCTAAAGTTGGGATCATGCCAGGATTTGTATTTAAAAAAGGAAATGTGGGGATTGTATCAAAATCAGGTACATTAACCTATGAAGCAGCAGATCAGGTTGTAAAACAAGGATTAGGAATTACTACTGCCATAGGAATTGGTGGTGACCCAATTATTGGTACTACTACAAAAGAAGCTGTAGAATTATTAGTAAATGATCCCGAAACAGAATGTATTGTTATGATAGGTGAAATAGGGGGACAACTAGAAGCCGATGCAGCAAGATGGATTAAAGAAAGTGGAACTTCTAAACCAATTGTAGGTTTTATAGCAGGAGAAACAGCACCGGCAGGACGTACTATGGGACACGCAGGAGCAATTGTTGGAGGTAGCGAAGATACAGCTGCAGCAAAAAAGGCAATTATGCGAGAATGTGGGATCCACGTGGTAGACTCACCTGCAGAAATTGGTAAAAAAGTAGCTGAAGTATTGGGATAAAAAATCCTGTCTTTTTATAATATTTTTAAAAACCTCTTGATTAATTTTCAAGAGGTTTTGTTTTTTTAAGTATTTTCTTGTTAAAATAAACTTAAAAACTGTAACAAAAACAATTACTCCCCGTATTATAGTATTTTGTATACTAACTCAAAATAATTAACTCAAAAACTCTAAACCAAGATAGAGTCACTAAAAAAACAATCAAAATAGAATATGAAATTAATTAAGTCGGTTTTATTATTATTTATAATTGCTAATCTTAGTAATTGTAAAAAATCAACCCCAGAACCCCTCGTTTCGCAAGAAATTAAAGTCGAAAAGCATACAGATGCTTCAGGTTTTAACTATGAAACAGTTACTAATGATCCAACAGGTTTGCGTTTATATACTTTAGAAAATGGATTAAAAGTATATTTAGCAAAAAATGAAGAAGAACCCAAAATACAGACATATATAGCGGTTCGGGCAGGTTCAAATTATGACCCTAAAGAAACTACAGGGCTAGCACATTATTTAGAACACATGATTTTTAAAGGAACCGATGAAATAGGAACTCTGGATTTTGAAAAAGAAAAAGTTTTGCTACAACAGATTTCTGATTTATATGAACAACATAAAGTAGAATCAGATCCGGTAAAAAAGAAAGAAATCTATAAGAAGATAGACGAAGTTTCTCAAGAAGCGTCTAAGATTTCTATATCCAATGAGTATGACAAAATGATTAGCTCGCTTGGGGCAGAAGGTACTAATGCACATACCTGGTTTGAAGAAACCGTTTATAAAAATAAAATACCTGCCAATGAGTTGGATAAATGGTTAAAAGTAGAAAGTGAGCGTTTTAGTCAATTAGTATTACGTTTATTTCATACCGAATTAGAAGCTGTTTATGAAGAGTTTAACAGAGTGCAAGATAATGATGGTCGTAAAGCTTATGCAGCAATGCTAGAAGGTTTATTTCCTAATCATCCTTATGGGCAGCAAAAAACGATAGGAACGTCAGAACACCTTAAAAACCCGTCAATGGTAGCAATACATAATTATTTTGACAAATATTATGTACCTAACAATATAGCAATGGTATTGGTTGGTGATCTGGATTTTGACCAAACAATACAAAAAGTGAATGATACCTTTGGTAAATTTGAGAAAAAAGAAGTAGTTCATCCTACTTTACCAAAAGAAGATCCAATAACCAGTCCGGTTGTAAAAGAAGTTTTTGGACCAACAGCAGAATCTGTTTCTTTAGCATTCAGAACAGGTGCAATAGGAACAAAAGAAGAAAAGATGCTTACTCTTGCAGATATGCTATTGGCTAATGGTAATGCAGGTTTGATCGATTTAAACCTGAATCAAAAACAAGTGGTACAAAGTGCAGGTTGCTCACCAACATTTTTAAATGATTATGGATACCATCAATTTTATGGATCACCAAAAGAAAACCAAACATTAGACGAAGTAAAAGATCTACTGTTATCTGAGATAGATAAATTAAAAAAAGGAGAATTTGATGATTGGATGATGTCTGCTGTTATCAACGACCTAAAACTTAATCAAACCAGACAATATGAAAATAATACAGCATTAGCATCTGCTTACTATAATGCTTTTATTCACCATCAGGACTGGAAAGATAAAGTAGCTTACCTGGATGAGCTTAAAAAGATATCAAAACAAGAATTAGTTGATTTTGTAAATTCTTTTTATAAAGACAATTACGTAATAGTATATAAACGTAAAGGCGAAGATAAAAATATTGTAAAAGTAGAAAACCCGAAAATTACCCCTGTAGAGTTAAACAGAGGTAAGGAATCCAAATTTGTACAGGATTTTAACAAATTACAATCTCCTGCTCTACAACCTAAATTTATAGATTATAAATCTGCCATAAAAGAAACCAAAACAGATAATCGTTTGCAAGTTTCCTATATTGATAATCCAAATAATGATTTGTTTACCCTTAATATCATATTCGATATGGGGCAGGATCACGATCGAAAAGCTTCTTTGGCTGCCGGATATCTGGATTATTTAGGAACGGATAAATACACCCCAGAAAAGTTAAAGAAAGAGTTTTATAAATTGGGTATAAATTATAATGTAAGTACCGGATCAGACCGAACTTATCTGGGGATTTCGGGATTAAAAGAAAATCTTGGTCAAGGTTTGGCTCTTTTGGAAGACCTGTGGTCTAATGCAGTTCCTAATCAGGAAACATATAATAAATATGTAGATCAAATAGCAAAAGGTCGTCAGGATGGGAAAACCCAAAAAGGAAATATCCTTTTTAATGCGTTATGGAATTATGGTCAATATGGAGACAACTCTCCATTACGAAACATTTATACAATAGGAGAATTGCAGGCAATAAACCCGGAAGAATTGGTAAACAAAATAAAAGAGCTACGCAATTTTAAACAACGTATATTTTATTATGGAAAAGATGTAGATGCGGCTTTATCTTCTTTAAACAAATATCATACTATAGGAGAAAACTTAATAGATTACCCAGAAAAAGTTGAATACGTAGAAAAAGAAACAGGAGGTAATGTATACTTTGTAGATTATGATATGGTACAAAGTGAAATGGTGTTTTTGGCAAAAGGAGCAGAGTTTGATCCCAAAAAAATGGCAGCATCCAGGGTGTTTAATACCTATTTTGGAAGTGGTTTGTCATCTATCGTATTTCAGGAAATAAGAGAATCAAAATCGTTGGCATACGCTGCACAAGCAGGCTATTCGCAAAGTAGCGAGGCAGGTAAATCAGATTATACTTTTGCATATATAGGTACTCAGGCAAACAAAATGCCCCAAGCTGTAAATGCTATGATGGATTTAATGACCAATATGCCAGAAGCAGAAGAGCAATTTAATGCAGCAAAAGAAGCCACATTAAAAAAGATAGCAGCAGAACGTATTACAAAATCCAATATTTTCTGGACTTATGAAGGTTTAAAGAAAAGAGGTATTGAAAATGATAACAGAAAAGATATGTATGAAACTATCAAGAACATGACCTTATCAGATCTTAAAACTTTTTTTGAGCAAAACATAAAAGGAGAAACCTACAATGTTTTGGTTATAGGTAATAAAAAAGAAGTAAACATGGATGCTTTATCTAAGCTAGGAGTAGTAAAAGAAATGGATATCGATTATCTTTTTAATTATGAAAAGATAAATGAAGATATAAAATTATAAAAGATTATATAAATAGTCATTTTGTTTATAAACCCTGTGAGAAATCATAGGGTTTATTGTTGATGACCTATTTGTAATTCTTATATTTGAATTTACATTTATATCACAAATTATAATAGTTTATATATACAAAAAACAGAACATAAAGAATGAATCTTTTACAAGGTAAAACTGCTATTATCACAGGGGCTACTCGTGGTATTGGCAAAGGAATAGCAGAAATTTTTGCACAACATGGAGCTAATGTGGCTTTTACATACAGTTCATCTGTTGAAGCAGCTGAAACATTAGAAAAAGAATTAAATAGTTTAGGTATTAAAGCTAAAGGATACCAAAGTAATGCTGCAAATTATGAACAAGCTCAGGAATTAGCCCAGGATGTATTGACAACATTTGGTAGTATTGATATATTAGTTAACAACGCAGGTATTACTAAAGATAATCTTTTGATGAGAATGAGCGAAGAAGATTTTGATAAAGTAATTGAAGTAAATTTGAAAAGCGTATTCAACATGACAAAAGCTGTTCAAAAAACAATGCTAAAGCAACGTAAAGGTAGTATAATTAATATGAGTTCTGTTGTTGGAGTAAAAGGTAATGCAGGTCAGGCAAACTATGCTGCTTCAAAATCCGGAATTATTGGATTTTCAAAATCAGTAGCTCTGGAGTTGGGATCCAGAAATATTAGAAGTAATGTCGTCGCTCCCGGTTTTATAGAAACAGAAATGACAGAAAAACTAGATGAAAAAGTTGTAGATGGTTGGCGAAACGCAATTCCTCTTAAAAGAGGGGGGACCCCAGAAGATATAGCAAATACATGTTTGTTTTTGGCAAGTGATTTAAGTGCTTATATTACTGGTCAGGTAATTAATGTTGATGGAGGAATGCTAACATAAACCACAAAAGTAAGGAGGAACGGGTAAAGAGTTTATATATCATTTGGTTACTAATATATGATTTTTGATTTTTGACCTCTTGAGCTTCTAACTTTAAAATATGCAAACACAAACAATTTTACTGATTATTGCGGCTATAATAAGTGCACTTATTATAACCCTGTTTCAGTATATATATAAAGCAAGAAGTAAGAAAAAAAACATCTTACTTCTTGCTTCTCTACGTTTTTTAAGCCTTTTTACCTTACTATTACTTATAATTAATCCTGCTTTTAAGCAAAATATATATTATATAGAAAAACCAACTCTGGTTGTGGCAATAGATAATTCGTCGTCTATAAAATATTTGAATAAAGATCAGGATGTTAAGAACCTCACAAGCGAAATCAGAAAAAATGAAAAATTAAACGATAGATTTGATATCGTATATTATTCGTTTTCTGATAATCTAAAAGATTCAATACCTCTTACTTTTGATAAAACACAAACAAATATTTCGAAAGCATTAGACGAATTAGATCAAATTTATAAAAATACCACCGCTCCGATATTAATGATTACCGATGGTAATCAAACTTATGGCAAGGATTATCAATTTGGAAGCAATAATTATAAGCAAGCTGTATATCCTGTTATAGCAGGAGATACTACATTGGTATTAGATACCAAAATCGAGCAATTGAACGTAAACAGATATGCTTATCTGAAAAATAAGTTTCCGGTCGAAACCATTCTTTCATACTCTGGTAAAGAAGATATCAATACTATATTTCAAATAAAATCGGGAGTCAATGTTGTTTTTTCACAACCTGTTTCATTTTCTGAACAAAAAAAATCTAAAATAATTAACTTTACCTTACCTGCAAATAGTGTAGGGGTTAATCAATATACCGCAATATTGATTCCTTTGGATACCGAAAAAAACACTATAAACAATACAAAAACTTTTGCAGTAGAAGTAATAGATCAAAAAACTAATGTCTTATTAATTAGTGATATTGTTCATCCGGATCTGGGAGCAATAAAAAAAAGTATCGAAAGTAATGAAAGACGAAATATAACGATTGCTAAACCTGGCGATAAAAAAGATTTTAATGAGTATCAATTAGTTATATTATATCAGCCAAATACAAGGTACAGACAAGTGTATGAAGATCTTAATGCACAAAAAAAGAACTACTTTACAATTACCGGTCCAAAAACTGATTGGGTTTTTCTGAATAAAATACAAAATAAATATACACAGGAAATAACAAGACAAACGGAATATTACATCCCCAGATTTAATAATAATTACGGTGCCTTTCTTATAGAAGATATAGGTTTTAATAATTATCCCCCTTTATTGGGAACCTTTGGTGAAATACGATTAAATGCAAGCTATGATCCTGTATTATACAGAACTATAAACAATATAGAAACAGACGAAGTATTATTTGCAACTATAGAACAAAATGGTATAAGAGAGGCGGTACTATTTGGAGAGGGATTATGGAGATGGAGAGCTCAAAACTATATAGATTCTCAAGAGTTTAATAGTTTTGATGAGTTTTTTGGCAAACTCATACAGTATCTTGCTTCAAACAAAAGAAAAAGCAGATTAAATACAATTGCAGAATCTTTTTATTATGGTAACGCCAGTATTGTTATAAAAGCAGAATATTTTACTAAAAATTATGAGTTTGACAGAAGAGGCAGTTTAAGGATTACCCTTAAAAATAAAGAAACTGAGGCTACTCAAACAATACCTATGTTATTAAAAAATAATACGTATGATGTAGATTTAAGTAGCTTACAAGCGGGTAACTATGAATATACTGTAACCGTATTGGGTGAAAATATATCTCATTCAGGAAATTTTGCAATTCTGGAATATAATGTAGAACAACAATTTCTTAATGCAGATGTAACAAAACTAAAGCAAGTTGCTACTAATACAAAAGGAAAAGCTTATTATCTAAATCAAAAAGATATAATAATAAAAGAACTTCTTGAAGATCAAAGATATCAAGCTATCCAAAAGAATAAGGAAAATCTGGTGTCGTTACTAGATTGGAAATATCTCTTAATAATACTTATTTTATTGCTTACCATAGAATGGTTTGTGCGAAAATATAACGGACTTATTTAAAATTAAAAACTCAAAAATTATTATGGAAAAATTACCAAAAATAGGATTACCTATATTAATTCTTATTATTGTAGGAATCGTTTTTATTACCAAATCAACAGTTACTATTGGTTCTGGAGAGGCAGGAGTATTATACAAAACTTTTGGAGGAGGTGTAGTAACCGACGAAGCACCATTAGGAGAAGGATTTCATTTGGTTGCTCCCTGGAACAAAGTAATTGTTTATGAAGTTAGGCAGCAAGAAGTATTTGAAAAAATGCAGGTTCTTTCTTCTAACGGACTGGAAATTAAATTAGATGCATCAGCGTGGTTTCAACCTGATTATAGTAAATTAGGATTATTACATCAACAAAAAGGAGAAAATTATGTAGCAAGAGTATTGTTACCAACCATACGCTCTGCAGCACGTAGTGTAGTAGGAAGATATACTCCAGAGCAATTATACTCTAGTAAACGAGATGCAATTCAAAAAGAGATTTTTGAAGAAACACAAAAAATAGTTAAAAGTGAATATATTCAGCTTAATGAAATTTTGGTTCGTGATGTTACGCTCCCTACAACAATTAAAGAAGCAATAGAGCGAAAATTGAGACAAGAACAAGAATCTTTAGAATACGAGTTTAGAATAGAAAAAGCTACAAAAGAAGCAGAAAGACAACGTATTGATGCAGAAGGGAAGGCTAAAGCTAACACTATTTTGAGTGCATCTTTAACAGATAAAATTCTAAAAGAAAAAGGTATTGAAGCTACATTACAACTAGCAAAATCCCCAAATGCAAAAGTAGTAGTTATCGGTTCAAGTAAAGATGGAATGCCATTAATTTTGGGAAACCAATAATTTTTATCAATTTTAGGATTACTTGATTTTTCGAAAAAATAATATTTAAAAAGAGGCTGCCTTTTCAAGCAGCCTCTTTTGTTTTATAAGCTATATTTATGATCCGCAACTTCCATTGCTGGTCCATCTTCCATCATTACCAAGAGAATATAAGAAACCATTGTAGATTACTTTATCTCCTGCACTGTATGAGTTATTTCGGTTATACTCAGAAACACCAGAGCAAATATCTGCACTTGTTGGAGTTTCTGTACATTCAGCTATACGATTCCATCTATTAAAATCTCTTTCATACAAAGAGCCACGATATGTTACCTTATCTCCAACAGAATATGTTTTATTACTATCGTATTCTGCAATTCCTGCGCATGGATTTCCATCGGGATCAGGATTCCCGTCAGAAGGGTAAACTTTGTTAGTTCCTTCAATATCCAATGCAGAAATAGCAGCTTGTCGTCTTGGCAATACATTACCATTAAGATCTGTAATCGTAGGCTGCCCGTTTTTACTAAATGTATAGCTGCCATACATCATTGTAGATTTAATATCAAAATCTTTTGTAACCAGAGTAGCAGAGGTACTCTTGTAAAACTGGTCTTCAGCACCAGTTTGTATATTATCAAAATTAATAATAATATGATTATCTCTGTCTGAACGATTTTGCTCATGAATATATCCCAAAGTATGTCCGATTTCATGAATAAGTACTACAGCAGTCGTTCCTGACCCTAATTCGATAAAACCTCTTGATCCATTCATTCCCAAAGTTGCTCTGCCACAGTTACAACTCTCTCCGTTACTTCTAATAGTTACATAATTAGACTCATTGGTACGTTCTTTAAAACGAACATTGGTTTTAGAAGTCCATTCGTCCATTGATTTTTGAAGCTCGTTACGAACAGACTGGCTTAATCCACTATCTATTACGTAAACCACCGTATTGTTTGTCCATTTATTAACACTTCCAAACAAACCTAATTTTGCATTTATTTTAGAATCCGGAGCCTCATTATTGTTTACAGGAACCGGAGTGTCTGTTAATTGGTCTTCAAATAATATTATATCTGTACCTTGTAGTCTGTATGTTCCATCTTTTTCCTTGGATGCCAAAACTTTATCTCCAAGAAAATATTTCTCTATACTTTGTCCACTTGTTTCTGTTTCCGGGGTTTCTTCAAAGTTTTCATTTTTTTGGCATGAAGCAAAGGATAAAGCAATTGCTAAAATACCAATTCTAAATCTATTCAATACGATTTTAGTTTTCATTAAATTAATTTTTGAGTTTATGTTATAGTTTAATTTGTGCACTATTTATAAACTAAAGAGAAAACATATTAGTATTAATATGTAGCTAAATAAAAACTAAAGTTATGTTAATGAATAATTTTAATCACAAGAGGTTTGTCGCAAAAAACAAGATTCATTTTTAAGAGTATCCTTAGTGAGTTGTCTTGAGGTTGATGATTATACTGGTTTATAGTTGTTTACAAGTTTATTACTCTTGCTAGAAAATAATAGATAATATTTTTGAATGGCAGAACTATTTTATTACATCAAAGTTTTTGATTAGCTTAGTGTTTTTGATGGTTGGTTGCAGTCATTTCAAAATTCAAGGTATCTTGTATATGTCAAAATCTATAAATTATAATAAACAAATTAAGCAGTACAATCTTGAAATGGGAAAAGTAGTTTTTTTTGAAAACTATTTAATTATTGAAGTAGCAGAAGGAATCTCTTTTGACTACGAAAAAGCAAAAAAGTTATCAGAATTAACTAATCTCCATTTTCAAGATCGATCTTTTGGCTATATTTCCAATAGAGTAAATTCATACTCATTAGAGCCAATAGATTATACCAGAATAAAAGAAGTTTTTCCTAACCTATCTGTTTTTGCAGTAGTTACCTATAATAAATCTCAAGAAACAAGTGTAAAAATTGAAAATATGTTTTATCAAGAGGGTATTGTCTCTTTTGATAACCTGAAAAAAGCAATTAAATGGGTTGAAAAAAAATTAGATAACCAAACCGATATTTAAGTCGTGTTATTTTTATCTAAGTACTTGTTTAAATTATCTAAAGCACCATTCCAGAATTGTTCATAAAATTGCAACCATTGATTTATTTCTTTTAATGGGGCTGTATTAGCATAACAAAAGCGCTCTCTTCCTTTCGTTTGCATACCAATCAACCCCGCATCTTCCAAAGTTTTTAAATGTTTGGTAACCCCTTGTCTGCTAATCTCAAATTGACTGGATATTTGAGTTATCGGAAGGGCTGTAGCAGCCACTACCAGAGCATGAAAAATTTCACGTCTGGTAGGATCTGCTATTGCTTTTAATATTTTGGTGATCTTATCCTGCATGCATTGTTTTTTTTACGTAATTTAACAAACCTGAAATACAATTGTCCCATCCTTCATTAAAACTATTAAACATAGCCACAGCTGTTTCTCCTTTATAATTAGATATGCCAGAATGTTCTAAATATAGTTTAGTGCCTTCTTCTACCTTTTCTAATTGCCATTTTACTGTTGTTTCTATATCGGTATTTGCAACAACCCAAGTATAGATAAGAGTATATGGAGTTGCTTTTTTGACTACACCGGTTATTTGTGGGCAATTTTGTTCTTTGGGGGCAGTGAAGGTATATTTATATCCCTGTTCTGCTTTAAAATCTGCTTTTATAAACCATGTTGATATTTCTTCCTGATTTGTAATAGCTTTCCATACAGTTTCTATAGAATGTCTTATTATCTGTTCTTTTTTAATTACATCTTTCATTTTAGTATTTTTTATATTAAATAATATTTTTGTTAGCAATATGATATCATTACATGCAACTATATGGTTGCGAATATAAATATTTTTTTTTGAATACGCAACCATATAGTTGCTCATAATCCTTTTTTAAATAAATTGTATAAGAATTATTTATGAAAAATGATTGTCTAATTATTAAAATAATGATATTTTGTAGTAATGGAAAGTATACTATATTATTTCGAAACAATTCCCTCTTCTCACCGTAGTATAATTTTAATAGGAGGTATTGCTTTTTTTTGGTGCATCGAGTATGCAACTCCTTTATTTCGATTCAAATATAAGAAGTTTAAACACGCAGGGCCAAATATATTTTTTACAGTAACCACCATAATAATTAATTTTGTTTTAGCATTCATTTTATTTCAAACCAGCAATTGGGCCATCGCTAATTCTTTTGGGGTTATACAATGGTTATCACTACCATTATGGGGCTCTATAATACTTGGGGTTGCTTTATTAGATCTAATAGGGGCGTGGTTAGCACATTATATACAGCATAAAATAAAACCATTATGGATGTTTCACCTAATTCATCATACCGATAACTATGTGGATACCACAACCGCAAACAGGCATCATCCGGGAGAAAGTATTATTAGATTTTTTTTTACAACACTAGCGGTATTTATCGTGGGAGCACCAGTAGGAATAATCATGATATATCAGTCATTATCGGTAATTTTATCACAGTTTAACCATGCCAATATATCCCTGCCTAAACAAGTTGATGGTATAATTGGCTGGATAATAGTCTCTCCCAATATGCATAAGGTACATCATCATCACATGTTGCCATATACAGACACTAATTATGGTAATATTTTTTCTGTTTGGGATAGAATTTTCAGAACCTATTCCAAATTATCAAACAAAGATTTGATATATGGGGTAGATACATATCGGGATATAGATTCTAATACCACCATTTTTAGATTATTGAAACTTCCTTTTACAAAGTACCGTATACCGGCAAACACAAAAGTTGATTCTAAAGATTCCTAGTATATAATAAAACCAAAAATAAATGTATGAAAGTATTTGTCATTATTTGCTTTATCGTTTCACATTCAGGACTTTGGTCTCAAACTACGATTTCTATCCCAGATCTTGAACCAGACCCGGATTACGATAATATTTTTGTAAAAAAAATTTATACCAACTTACATACTTCAACTTTTGTTATTTGGATAAAAAAACACGTTAAATCCCACAAGCATATTACACATACAGAGCAAGTTATGGTTTTGGAAGGAAAAGCACGGGTTAAGTTAAACAATAATGAATTTTTAGTACAAAAAGGCGATTGGATCATAATTCCGGAACAAACCATACATGAAGTGACCGTATTATCCAAAAAACCTCTGAAAATAATTTCTGTTCAAACCCCGGAGTTTACAGGAAAAGACAGGGTTTTTATAGAATGAGATATTATTTTTATACCTGCAAATGCACAAAATTAATTAAGCCCTTATTTCTGGTATTAAGAGTAGGTAAAAACCATTTTTATAGTATAAAAATCCTGTTTTTCAAACATTTATATTAAATTATCTTCAAAATTAGTACCTTTATGTTTCGTTTTTTAACTTAATTTAACACAAAAATAATTAAAACCTAAATATTAACTCAATTTTAATTACTCTTAAAACCAATGAAAAAACACACAATGCTAATGCTATTAGTGCTATGCACTATGGGCATTTCTCTTTTTGCTCAAAAAAACAATAAAGAACTCGCCAATGAATACCTGAAATTAAAAGGGGAAGTTATCTTTAGTTTTACCGTACAAAACAGATCAGAACTAAGTGTTATCACAAAGGAACTTGCCATTGTAAACTTTGATGAAAAAACTAATACAGTAAAAGTAATGGCCAATACATCTCAGTTTACTTCTTTTTTACAAAAAGAAAAGTCTTTTACCCTTTCTGTAGAAGACAATATAGTAGGGTACAGAACAATGACTTCTGATTTGGCTAATAAAGCAGTTACTTTTCCTCTTACAGCATATCCTACATACGCAGATTATGTATCGATGATGAATGATTTTGCTACAAACAATCCATCTTTATGTAAACTGGAAAATATTGGAGCTACAGGAGAGGGGGATAAATCCCTGTTATTTGTAAAATTATCAGATAATGTTAGTCTTAATGAGCAAGAACCCAGGGTAATGTACACATCTTCTATGCATGGGGATGAAATAGCCGGGTATCCTATGATGCTTAATCTTATAGACTATTTACTAAGTGCTTATAAAGATACAAGTCACCCAAAACATGCCGAAATTAAAAATCTTTTGGATAATAATGAAGTATGGATTAATCCTTTGGCAAATCCTGATGGTACTTTTCGAAACAGTCCCAATAACACTTCTGTTGCCAATGCTACCAGAGGAAATGCTAATAATGTAGATTTAAACAGAAATTATCCGGATCCTGATGATGGAGCGCATCCAGATGGTAATGCTTATCAAACTGAAACTATTGCTTTTATGAACTTTGCAGATTCTAAACATTTTGTCTTATCAGCTAATTTTCATGGAGGAACAGAATTAATTAATTATCCTTGGGATACTTATGCAGGAGCGCATCCCGATGAAGATTATTTTGTACATATATCCAAAGAATACAGAGATCATTGCCAAGCGAATAGCCCTTCGGGATATTTTACTGCGCAAAATAACGGAATTACTAATGGCTATGCGTGGTATGAAGTACAAGGCGGAAGACAGGATTATCAAATATACAATCATAAAGGAAAAGAGGTTACCGTAGAGTTGTCTAACGCCAAAACTCCTCCCGCTAATCAATTAGTAAATTATTGGAATTATAACAGAGAAGCTTTACTAGCTTTTTTAAAGCAGATAAACTATGGTATACGAGGGGTAGTAACCGATGCGGTAACCAACCAACCAATACAAGCCAAAGTAACAGTAGTTGGGCGAGAAAGTTATGATTCTTGGACCCCAACAGAATTACCAGAAGGAGATTACTACAGACCTATTAAGGCAGGCACTTATAATATTCTTTATGAAGCAGAGTGCTACGAATCTGTTACTTTAACCGGGGTTACTATAGCAGATTATACTGCTGTAATCAAAAATGTACAACTTACACCAGTAGCAGGAGCTGCTCCTTCCGGGCTTGTTGCATCTAATGTTGAAGCAACTACTGCAACTGTACACTGGAACTCTAATTCTGCAGCTACCTACGATGTACGATATCGTGCTATAGGAAGCACAAGTTGGACTACGGTATCTTCAGCAACAAATACAATTAATATTACAGGGTTACTTGCTTCTACAGCTTATGAAGCTCAGGTAAGAAGTAATTGTGCCGGTGGGGCAAGTTCTCCTTACAGTGATTCAATAAACTTTACAACTACAGACCCTCAGGCATGTACAGGTGTAAATAGTTTTCCATACACAGAAAGTTTTGAAACAGGCCTGGGATTATGGACCAATGCAACGGGAGATGATATCGATTGGACCAGGGACTCAGGAGGAACCCCTTCTGCTTCTACAGGTCCCGCTACAGGGCAAGATGGCTCTTTTTATTTATTTACAGAAGCTTCTTCAAATGTTACACCACCAGGAAGCCCAAATAAAACAGCACTTCTTAACAGCCCGTGTATTGATCTGGGATCTCTTTCTGGCATATCTTTAAATTTTGGATATCACATGTATGGAGCAAATATGGGAACGATAGAACTATTAGTGAGTACCAACGATGGTGCTAATTATACTTCATTATGGACAAAGACCGGAGACTTGGGGAACGTCTGGAATCAAGCTACTATAGATCTTACTCCGTATGCAGGTAATACTATCAAATTACAATTTAAAGGCACTACAGGATCAGGTTATAGAAGTGATATGGCAATAGACAATATCAAGATACAGTCTTCTGCTCCGGATACCGAAGCTCCTTCAGTACCTGCTAATCTAACAACTAATACTATAACTTCAACGAGCATAGGTCTTTCATGGAGTGCATCTACAGATAATATTGGGGTATCCGGTTATGATATATATCAAGAAAATAATTTAGTAAATACAGTAACATCAACAAGTTATACTGCCACCGGTTTAACCCCAAATACAGCATATTCTTTTTATGTAAAAGCTAAAGATGCAGCAGGAAACATTTCTGGGTCAAGTAACACAGTAAGTGCAACAACCCTGAACACAACCACAACCTATTGCGTCTCTAAAGGAACTAACATAACTTATGAATATATAGATTATGTGGGATTAGGAGGTATTACAAATTCTACAACAGCTAATGCAGGTTACGGTGATTTTACCAGTTTGACAGGTACTATTGGATATGGAGCAAATACGATTGTTGTAAGTGCTGGTTTTACAAATACTTCATATAAAGAGCATTGGAGCATTTGGATAGATTATAATCAAAACGGATCTTTTGAAACTACAGAACAAATAGTATCCCATGCATCCAATAGCAGCGACAATCAATCTTTTAATTTTAATGTTCCCAGTACAGCATTATCCGGTACTACCAGAATGCGGGTATCTATGAAATTTAATACCGCAGCAGGAGCATGTGATACATTTACTTATGGTGAGGTCGAAGATTATACTATTAATATCAATGCAGTTTCTGTATCTAAAATAAACGAACTATCTCTGAACCAAGATTTCAATGATTTAATATTATATCCAAATCCTGTTCATAAAGGTGTACTATTTGTAAAAACGAAGAAACAAAGTAATACATACTTCAAAATTGTTAATTATTTAGGACAAGTAGTTTTACAAGATAAATTATCTGAGGATAATATTAGTGTAGGACACTTACCTAATGGAATGTATATGTTAGAAGTAGATAATGGTAAACAAATACAAATTAAAAGATTTGTTATAACAAAATAACTCTAAATATTTAAGATACTAACTTTTAATATAGTCGAAGTCGAGAAACAAAAAATATTGGTTTTCTCGACTTCGCTTATATTAATAGTAATTCAAATCTTCAGCATAGTATAAAAATTAAATTCTTTTTAACTCAAAATCTCTAATACTGTATGTAATGATAAGAGCAATTACTATAGTTAGAAAAATGGTTATTAAATAATTAAAATTTTCATGCAGACCGCCATAATAGTCTGTAAAAGGGATACCATTAATATTTGCATAGGTTACCATAAAAAATAAGATTTCGAATAGTTTTTTTCCTTTGCTTAAAATACCTGTTAAGACTGCAAATGAAACAATAAAAAAACCTCCTAATAAGATAGATGTAATATGCTTAAAATCTAGTTGCATACTGTAACGAATAAGTAATGGGACAGAAAGTGAAACAGCTAATAAAACTCCTGCGATAATTTGAGATAGTAATAACCTTTTAAGAGGTTGATAAGATGCAAAAGTAAAAAAATGAGTGTTATGCATTCTTTCTTTTGCTACTAATGTAGACCATCTGGCTACTTGTAAAAACCATAAAACAGGAAGCACTATTTGATGTGCAATAGATAAAGGAGCAAAGAGTAAAGCAAGTATTCCTGCAAAATTTAATATCCAAAGCCATAAATAACCAGTTCGTACAAGTAAAACGAATTCTGTTTTTATAAGAGGTAGAATACTAAAAGAAAAAGAAGCTTTAGGAAGTTTAGAAATATCAATAGTATTCGTAGCATTAGTTTCTAAAATAATCTTCTTATTTTTTTTCTGAAGCCGCTCTTTAATGTTAAATCTATGAAAAAATATAGATGCAATTCCTAAAAATAATACCCCTAATCCCATCCACCCTAAGCGACTTACTATAAACCACAAAGAAAAATCTGCTCCGTTAAAAATAAAATTTTTAGAGGTAGATGTATTACCTAATACATATCCTAATGGTAGAGTAATTGGCATCTGGAGAGGGAATAAAAGAATAAGCAACTGCCAAACCTATACATAATGTAATCAAGAAAGAATAACTTCGGGTACGTTGCTGGTAATCTAATTTAAGGATTGTTATAAAATTTTTCATGTTTTATTATTTTTTGGACATCTAAGAATGGTGATAGTAAAGTGGTTATTAATATAGATATTAAAGAAGGAGAATTAGTATTTACCTGTATAAATACAATAGATAATTTAGAAACTCAAAATACAGATTTAGAAAAAGGTAAAAGTGGTATTGGTTTACGTAATGCAAAAAAAAGATTAGCATTAATTTATCCAGACAGACATACTCTGGAGATTGACAAACAAGAAAAAGAATATATAGTAAAACTTTAAATGGAAACCTTAACATATATTATAGCAGATGATGAACCTATTGCTCTTCAAATTTTAGAAAATTATATAGAGCAAATTCCTAATTTAGAGTTGTCAGCTTCTTGTAAAGATGCTTTTGAAGTATTGCAAATACTCCAAAAACAATCTGTGGATATTCTTTTTTTGGATATAAATATGCCTAAACTATCAGGGTTAAGTTTACTAAAAACATTGCATAAACGTCCCGGTATTATTATTACAACAGCATATCCCGAATATGCAATCGAAGGATTTGAATTATCGGTAACAGATTACCTTTTAAAACCATTTTCTCTGGAACGCTTTATACAAGCAGTCATTAAAGTGCAAGAAAAATATGTGGCAAATAATGAAGATACCCCCATTTTGGCAAAAGAAGAAGAGAACCCTTCCGTTTTTGTAAAGAGTGACAAAAAATTGATTAAAATATCTTTTAAGGCTATCCAATATGTTGAAGCGTATGGTAACTATATCAAAATATATACAGACACCATGGTATTGACTCCAAATACATTATCTGATTTTTTTGAAAAACTTCCTAAAGGAGACTTTATACAAATACACAAATCATTTGTGATCAATTTTAATAAACTAAAACTAATAGAAGGAAATCAATTAATACTGAACAACAATACGACTTTACCCATAGGGAAATCTTACAGGAAACCAATCTTAGATAAAATAGAAGGGATGCAATAAATTGCCAAAACAAGGACTTACCAACGCTTAATTTTTTATATCATTGATAATTTATACCTGTTTGTGACCTTAAAAACGGGTCTTACTTTTCTTTCAGGTCAATAATATCTCTTATTTCTACACCCATATAGTCTGCAATTTTTTGTAGCCTTTCAAAATCTTTTACCAAGTCTTTTCGCTTTACCACATAATCTCCTGCCTGCGGACTAACTCCCAGAGCTTTGGATATACCGTATACCGTTTTTGCTCCTTTACTTTTTTTAAGAAGCTTTTTTAGATTCTTATTTATCATAAAACAAACATACATATAAATTTTGATTATTAAAATAAATTTTTATTAAAAAAATATTTGATTATTAAAATAACATTTGTATATTCGAACAATACAAATTCAAATCATCAACTATGAAACTTTTATTTGCAACGATAGTATTTTGCGTATTTTTTGGTAACGCGGCTACTTTAAATACAGAGCCTGTGTCTTTTGATAAAAAAGAAAAAACAGAGAAGAAAAAAGAAGAAGATAACGCCGTACAAAAGAAAAATGTTCACTCCATCAAAAAATGGAAAATGACAGTTGAATATAAAAATGGCAATGTCATTTCAAAAACCATAGTAGTTAGTAAAAACTCTAAACTAAGTGCGTTGGAAACAGCTTTTAAAGAAGCTGATAAATATTTGGGAAACATAAAAAACGTAAAAGAATATAGTATATCACCCGTGAGTGACTCTTATGTTTTATTGGCAGGGGATTGAGGCATCTCAAAAATCATGGGGTTACCTACTATTTGCTAGAGAAAGGGTATTTAATTTTTTAAATACCCTTTTTTGTTCCATACCCGTAATCAATTTAAAAGATAATTATTTATATATTTAGCACTTAAAAATTCGAAATATATTTTTAAAAGAATATTGTAGACCTTGTTTTTGAATCATTTACATACTATTGATATACTAAATTAATGAGATCATCAAAGAAAAAGAGGTTTTCAATTTTATTTGATAAACATTACAAAAAACTCTTCAATTATTCTTTTAAGGTTGTTAAAGAAAGAGAGCTTTCTCAAGAATTGGTACAAGAAACTTTTATTAAACTTTGGGAGAAAATAGAGCAAGTTCAATCAAATGATCGTTCTATAGAATCATTTCTTATTGTTACTTTAAAGAACAAGATAATTGATTATACAAGAAAGCATAAAACTCGGGAAAAACATATTAATTTATATTCACTAAACCGGGATATACAAGAAAACATAAACAATGAATGGGAGCTGTCACAAAAAATAGACCGCATTTATGCTTCACTCCCTCCAAAAACCATAGAAATATTTAGATTATCAAGAGACCAAGGGTTTACTTATCAGGAGATTGCTGTACAAAAAAATATTTCTGTAAAAACGGTAGAGCTTCATATTTCTAAAGCTTTGATAGCATTTAGGCAAGGGTTACAGGATTATTTATAATTTTTAATAGGGTGTAACTATATGGCCAACGTCTTATAGTAAAATACCCTATTATGAAACAGGATGAAATAAGAGAAGTAGATATATGGGGATATATCTCAAAAAGTACAGACACAACTACAAATAAAAAGGTAGAAGAGTGGATGATTTCTGATGATTTTAATGAAGATCTATTTAATAAAGTACAGAATATTTACAATATTACTGGTGAAACCTCAAAGCATAATGATGTAGAAATAAATACTGCCAAGCAAAGATTTTTTAATACAATAGAAAATAAAGAAAGGAAAAAATCTAGTTGGAAAAAGATCATAAAATATGCAGCTGTAGTAGCCATTTTAGTATCAACTGCTGTATATACCTATCAAATAATAATACCAAATGATATTATAATCATTAAGACTGTGTACAGTGACCATGAGCAAATACACCTTCCTGATGGCTCTGTAGTTTGGCTAAATTCTTCAAGTAAACTGTCTTACAGTCCAAAATCTCCAAGAACACTATTATTAGATGGTGAAGCTTTTTTTGAAGTAGTAAAAGACAAAGAACATCCTTTTACGGTAGAGACGCCAGATCATATTATAGTAAAAGCTTTGGGGACAAGTTTTAATGTAAAATCGTATGCAAAAAATACATTTACAGAAACAGTATTGTTAACCGGTAAAGTTGAAGTGAGCTCTAAGGAATATTTTAAAAATAGTATCATAATGCTTCCAAATGACAAAGTGAAGGTTTTTAAAAACGATGGGCGCGTACTTACTTCAAAATCCAGTAATGCTGTTAGTAGCATTGCCTGGAGAGAAGGCAGAATACAATTCAACAATAAACCTTTTTTGGAAATAGCTAATGATTTAAAAATTCAGCATAACATTAATATACGTTTTGAAAACGAACAAATATCTAATTCAAAATTTACAGGATCCTTTGATCAGGATATATCAATTAATGATATTCTGAAGATATTAAAAGCTTCAAAAGATTTTAAGTATGAATATAATACAAAAAAAAATGAGTGGATAATAAAATAAAAAAGTGGGAAAACTGCCATTTTCCCACCGATGTGTCAATACTATTCTAATTGTAAAAATCAGTAATAATTAACAACATTCAAATTTATGAAAATAAAACAGTTCGTTCTGTCTTTACAGGTAAAAAAGCCTGACAAAAAAAGTATTTTATTAATGAAATTATCTTTTTCTCTTTATCTATTAGGTTGTTTACAACTTATGGCCATCAATGGCTTTTCTCAGGATAAGGTCACATTAAATCTCGAGGATACCCAATTAGAGGTTATATTAAAACAAATTGAGAAACAAACTTCATATAATTTTATTTATAACAATGATGAAATTAACGTGTCACAAAAACTTACTATTGAAGTAATAGATAAAGATCTGACTAAAACACTAAATGAGTTATTGCAAACCACCACGATCAGGTATTTAATAAAGAATAGTTTTATAATACTTTCTAATCACCCTCAACAAAATAACAAATACACCCTAAGTGGAACCGTTAAAGATGCTGCAACAGGAGAAACCTTGCCCGGAGCCAGTATATATATAAAAGATGGAAATAAAGGAGTCACTACCAATGAGTATGGTTTTTATTCTATCACACTTACTGAAGGTAATTACAGTTTCCAAATTTCATATATGGGATATGCTCAAAAAGAGATAACCCTGGAATTAATCAAGAATGCAAAGCTTGATATTCAATTAGAATCTGCTTCTAATGAATTAGATGAAGTAACGATTACTACCAATACCGAAAATAAAAGCCAGGTAAATACAATTACATCAGGGGTTTCTACTCTAAAAAACTCAGAAATTAAACAATTACCGGCTTTTTTGGGAGAACCGGATATCATTAGAGCCTTATTAACACTTCCTGGTGTAAATACGATTGGAGAAGGTGCTTCGGGAATTAATGTTAGAGGTGGTAATATAGATCAAAACCTAGTACTATTAGATGAAGCACCAATTTATAATCCGACTCATGTATTTGGTTTGTTTTCAGGATTTAATACAGATGCTATTAAGGAAATGAAATTATATAAAGGAGGGATTCCTGCAAGATTTGGAGGAAGAGCATCTTCTGTTTTAGAGATTAGACAACGAGACGGAAATACGAAGGCTTTTAAAGGAGATGGTGGATTAGGGCTTTTATTTTCAAGACTTACGATAGAAGGGCCAATAAAAAAAGAAAAACTAAGTTTTTTGGTTTCCGGTCGTAGATCTTATTTTGATGTCTTTTTTCCGATTATAGGGGGAGAAGTAAAAGATCAAAAAGTTTTCTTTTATGATGTAAGTTCTAAACTTAGTTGGAAGATTAATAAAAACAATACCTTGTTTCTTTCTGGCTATTTTGGAGCAGATGTTATGAAACTATTTTTTGAAGGAGAAGTTATCCCGGAAGGTAAAGAACCAGATGGTAAAACAGATTTTAGTTGGAAAAATACTACAGCTACATTGCGTTGGAATCATATATTCTCTAACAAGTTATTCATGAATATTTCAGGAATATATAGCCAGTACAATTATAATTTAAAAAGTACCGATGGAGGACCTCTGGATACCAATAGCAGCATAAAATGGAAATCTTCTTTAGAAAACTTTATTGTAAAACCGGATTTTACTTATTACCTCAATCCTGATACAAAAATGAGATTTGGAATAAACAGCACACTATATCATTTCACTCCGGCAAAGGCTACCAGCGATGATACTGGTATTAATACTATAAAGCTTGAAACAGAAAAAGGAGTAGAAGTTGCACCATACATAGAATATGAAAAAAAATGGAACCATTTTTCATTTAGTACCGGATTACGATATTCCTGGTTTGGCAATTTTGGGTATAACAAAGTTGCAGTGTACAGCCTTGGGATTCCGCAAAATGTAACTACCATTATAGATACTCTGGAGTATAAAAAAGGAAAACTTATTAAGAGCTTTACCGGTTTTGAACCTCGGGTTTCGTTAAAATATAACTTAAAAAATAATAAAGCATTAAAACTGGGATACAACAGGATGTTTCAATACATTCATTACATATCAAACACAACCGCCGCTTTTCCTTTCGATGTATGGAAACTATCGGGAGTACATATAAAACCCTTAGAAGTACATCAGATTTCTACAGGCTATGCGTATGATACTCCCAACAAACACTATAATTTTACAGCAGAAGCATATTATAAAACTTTCGAAAATATAGTGGAGTATAAAAATGGGGCAAACTTATTATTAAATGAAAATATAGAAACGCAATTGTTACCTGCAAAAGGATATTCTTACGGAACAGAATTTGGAGCTTACAAAAATACAGGAAAACTAAAAGGAAATATTAATTATACGTATGCTGTTACTAAAAGAAAAACAACCAGTATTTTTCCTTCAGATAATATTAATGATAGTAGATATTACCCATCAAATTATGATCGACCACATGTTTTTAATATAACTACCGATTACCAATTAGGATTAAAGTGGAATGTAGGACTATTTTTTACATACCAATCAGGAAGACCTGTAACAAAACCTACAGGACGACTGATTTTTGATAACAATCCGTATTTAACGTATTCAGATAGAAATGCATATAGATTACCTAGTACACACAGAATGGATATTTCATTTACATACACTCCAAAAAGGCCTAACAAAAAGTGGGAAGGTAGTTGGTCTTTTGGACTCTATAATCTGTATGCCCGTAAAAATGCCTTTTCTTCTTTTTCAATATTTAAAAATAATCGATTAAGATCCTATGATTTTTATCTAATTGGGACACCTGTACCCTATATCACGTACAATTTTAAATTCTAAGACTATGAAATCGTTGTATCGAATTATAATAATCCTTTGTTTTATGCTTGTGGTAAGTTGCCTTAAAGAAACACCGCTAGAAGCAGAGTTTGAACCGCAAGTTTTTATCTATGGATACCTTATCAATAACACAGATAACATAAAAATTACAATTCAAAAAACAGTTCCGGTCAATACTACTACACTCGATCCCATTAATGATGCTTCTGTATTTTTATACACCGAGGACCCTGATGGTACAATTAGACTTGTTACCAGCGATTTTCAGGTGTCTGAAGGAGTATATTTAAGTACTGATGCAGTGATTGGTCTTATCGGAAACAAATATTGGATCGTAGTTACACTTGCCGATGGGACTACTTATGAGTCTGTTCATGAGCCATTAAAAGAACCTATACAAATCAAAACTATAAGTAAAGTAAATGGCTATCCAAGAGTAATTTTTAGTGATCCGGAAAATGAAACCAATTTTTATCAGGTTCACTTTTCCTTTTATACCAATGGAAATCGTACTTCCGAAGTATTCGAATTATCTAATGATATTCTTTTTAATGGAAATGAAAATGCATTTATAGAAACTTTTACTAGTGGGGGAGATATTTTAGGAGTGAGTCTTTCAAATTTAAATTTTCACACCTATGAGTATTACGCAGCTACTCATGAACAATACGAAAATCAAGTAGATTTTGGAAACCCGGAAACCACAGAACCTTTTTTAATATTTTCAAAACCCCCTATAAATTTAATAGGGAATATTAGAAATACAACAACAGATAGAAAAGCATTAGGTTTTTTTGGTGTGTTTAGCTTTAGTTATCAAGAAGTATCTTTTAATTAAATTAGGCATAAGTATCAAAGTATATTATCTTACCGTTGTTTTATTTTTTTATAAGTTATGAAAAAAGATTGATGACATATTTTAAAGATTATTACAAAAAAGTATATTGATAGAATCGCTATTTAGAGCCTCATTTTTTTGAAGTAAAAAATTAAACTTCTGTTAAACAAAACTTAGTATATCTATTTTTTGTAAATTTGCTTTACGTATGAAAAATTGTATTCACAAAATATGGTCTGTTATAATGGCGTTGGTAGTAGTATTTTCTACCATGTCATTTACCTTAGATATGCATTATTGTGGTAATACTTTAGTAGATGTAGCAGTATTTAAAGAAGCCAAAACTTGTGGAATGGAAAATTCTGTTTCTAATTCAAGTTCGTGTGATATAATTAAAAAAAGTTGTTGTACAGATAAGCAAGTCAGTATAGAAGGTCAGGATGAATTAAAAATTTCACTAGACAAAATTACTTTACAACAGCAAATTTTTATAACTTCTTATTATTTTTCCTTTATAAACCCTTTTATAGGTTTAGAAAACAATATCTTTTCTTTCGCAGAATATCCTCCTCCGTTTTTGGTTAGGAATATATATGCAGTAAACGAATCTTTTCTTATTTGATTTATTATTTAATTTTTAAACCCATGATCATCATTGGGTAAAATTTGTTGTTAGAATAGTCTAAGAACACTTATTTCTTAAAAATATTTAATAATCATATTAATATGCTAAATAGAAGCATTAAATTTCTTATAGAAAATAAACTTGTAGCGTTTTTAATTCTTGTTTTTTTTATAGGATGGGGTATTGTAAACGCACCATTTGATTGGAAAACAGGAATATTACCAAGTAACCCTGTAGCCGTAGACGCTATTCCTGATATTGGCGAAAATCAACAAGTTGTTTTTACAAAATGGCAAGGGAGATCGCCGCAAGATATTGAAGATCAAATAACCTATCCTTTAACAACAGCACTTTTGGGTATACCTGGTGTTAAAACGATTAGAAGCTCTTCGATGTTTGGGTTTTCTAGTATTTATATCATTTTTGAAGAAGATATAGAGTTTTACTGGAGTCGAAGTCGCATTCTCGAAAAATTAAACTCTTTACCAAACGGAGTTTTACCAAACAATGTAACTCCGGCATTAGGACCAGATGCTACGGCATTAGGTCAAATTTTTTGGTATACTCTCGAAGGAAGGGACAAAGACGGAAATGTTACAGGAGGATGGGATTTACAGGAGCTACGCAGCATACAGGATTACTACGTTAAATATGCATTATCCTCGTCAAAAGGTGTCTCAGAAGTAGCATCTATTGGGGGATATGTACAAGAATATCAGGTAGATGTAGATCCTGAAAAAATGCGACAATATAACGTATCACTAGGACAAGTTGTAAAAGCAGTTAAAGAAAGTAATCAAGATATTGGAGCACAGACGTTAGAAATCAATCAGGCAGAATACTTGGTACGAGGATTAGGGTATGTAAAATCTATAGCAGATATAGAAAACGCTGTAGTCACTTCCAAAAATTTTACTTCATTACGTATTAAGGATATCGCTATCGTTGCATTGGGGCCTGCTACCAGACGAGGCATTCTGGATAAAGAAGGAGCCGAAGTCGTTGGGGGAGTGGTTGTAGCTCGTTTTGGTGCAAACCCTATGGAAGTCATAACCAATGTGAAAGCAAAAATAGAAGAACTTAAAGGAGGATTACCATCAAAAGTATTGGCAGACGGGCGTACTTCCCAACTTACTATAGTACCGTTTTATGACCGTACAGAACTTATTGAGGAAACCCTTGGCACACTTAATGAAGCTCTTACCTTAGAAATCCTGATTACTATTTTGGTAATTATCATAATGGTATTTAATCTTAGAGCATCTATTTTAATTTCAGGGTTATTACCAGTTGCTGTATTGATGGTTTTTATAGCGATGAAGCTATTTAATGTAGATGCAAATATTGTTGCGCTTTCGGGTATAGCTATTGCTATTGGTACCATGGTCGATGTAGGTGTTATCCTTGCCGAAAACATGATACGACATCTCGATGATGAAAAATTACGTCTCAACCAGAGTGGAGAACCCTATTCGACTAATGAAATTATCTATAACGCAACCGCTGAAGTTTCTGGTGCAATACTAACAGCAGTATTAACAACTATTATTAGTTTTGTTCCGGTATTTACAATGATAGGAGCAGAAGGTAAGTTGTTTAGACCCTTAGCATTTACAAAAACTATGGCACTTTCGGCCTCTCTTGTTATTGCTTTATTTTTAATACCACCATTTGCAGCCTACTTATTCAAAAAAACACAAGTTAAAGCACTTTCAAAATATATATTGAATGTAATTTTAATTCTATCAGGAATTGTTGCAATCCTTTATGGATATTGGTTAGGAGCTATTCTTATCGCTTTTGGATTTACGGGGGTCTTATTTGTAAAACGAGAGGACAAAGTATTCAACTTTTCATTTTTCACTTTAGAATTAAAGGTTAATCAAAACGTAATAAACATCATTATTTCTTCTATAGCCATTATATTTTTACTTGCCCAATATTGGCGACCTCTTGGCTTTGACAGAAGTATTGCCATCAATCTTATTTTTGTATCGATTATATGCTTCGGGATTTTAGGAATGTTCACCATTTTCAGAAGATTTTATGAACGTATTTTACAATGGGCGCTGGCAAATAAACTGTTGTTTATATTAATTCCGTTAACTGTGCTTATTTGCGGAGGTATCATCTACAAAAACACAGGAAAAGAATTTATGCCATCTCTTAATGAAGGTTCATTTCTCTTAATGCCTACATCGCTCCCTCATGCTGGCGTTCAAGAAAATAAGCGAGTGCTGCAACAATTAGATATGGCAGTGGCAACTATTCCTGAAATTGAAACTGTAGTAGGAAAATCAGGAAGAACAGAATCCGCATTGGATCCGGCACCACTATCGATGTACGAAAACATGATTCAGTATAAACCTGAATATATGCACAATGCTAAAGGTAAAAAACAACGTTATAAAGTAAATGAAGACGGGCTTTTTGTGAATACAGATGGAAAACTTACTAATAATCCAAATAGTAATACTTTTTCAAAAAATAAGAATTATGAAGTTTCAAAAATAAGAGACCCGTTTAAGATTCGCAGGGAACAATTAATTGAAGATAAAAATGGAGAATACTACAGAAACTGGCGGCCAGAAATAAAAAACCCTGAAGACATCTGGAATGAAATTGTAAAAGTAACTAAACTTCCTGGAGTTACATCGGCACCAAAACTGCAACCTATCGAAACCAGACTGGTAATGCTACAAACCGGGATGCGTGCTCCAATGGGAATTAAAGTAAAAGGGCAGGATTTAAAGCAAATTGAAGCTTTTGGACTGCAATTGGAAACCATATTAAAACAAGCAGAAGGTGTTAAAAAACAAGCCGTTTTTGCAGATCGTATTGTTGGCAAACCTTATTTGTTGATGGATATCAAAAGGGAGCAATTGGCAAGATATGGTATTTCGATTATGGATGTTCAGGAAATATTAGAGGTAGCAGTTGGGGGGATGCCACTTACACAAACGGTAGAAGGACGCGAACGTTATGGTGTGCGAGTACGCTATCCCAGAGAATTACGCGGGAGTCCAGAGGACTTAAAAAAAATCTATATCCCTGTAGAAAAAGGTAGTCCCGTTCCGTTAGGCGAATTAGTAGATATTCGATATGAACAAGGAGCACAAGTCATAAAAAGTGAAGATACCTTTTTAGTGGGCTATGTACTTTTTGATAAGCTAGATGGATTTGCCGAGGTAAATGTAGTTGAAAATGCTCAAAAATTAATTCAGCAAAAAATAGATACAGGAGAACTAAGCGTTCCTAAAGGAATTAGTTATCAATTTACGGGCACTTATGAAAATCAATTAAGAGCAGAAAAAACACTATCTGTAGTAGTGCCATTGGCACTGGCTATTATTTTCTTGATCTTATATTTTCAGTTTAAATCAGTTTCTACGTCCCTGATAGTATTTACAGGAATCGCGGTAGCCTTTGCAGGGGGATTTATTATGATTTGGTTATATGGACAAGATTGGTTCTTCAATATTACCTTGTTTGGCGAGAATATGCGGGATTTGTTTAATATGAAAACCATAAACCTAAGTGTAGCCGTATGGGTAGGTTTTATAGCATTATTTGGTATAGCTACAGATGATGGAGTGGTGATGGCAACATATCTTACACAATCTTTTAAAGACAAACAGTTAACCAACAAAAAGGAAATAAGACACTTAGCTCTAGAAGCAGCCGGCAAAAGAATCCGACCTTGTTTAATGACAACAGTAACCACAATTTTAGCGCTCCTGCCAGTACTAACATCTACCGGAAAAGGAAGCGATATTATGATACCTATGGCTATACCAATTTTTGGAGGAATGGTGATAGATATTACCTCTTATTTTATTGTTCCCGTACTTTATAGTTG
This sequence comes from Aquimarina sp., assembly GCF_977115655.1. Classification (NCBI taxonomy): domain Bacteria; kingdom Pseudomonadati; phylum Bacteroidota; class Flavobacteriia; order Flavobacteriales; family Flavobacteriaceae; genus Aquimarina; species Aquimarina sp. The sequence continues at coordinate 224,409 of NZ_CDSBKO010000001.1, read as the reverse complement.
GAGAGAAGAGTTTAAGTTAAAAAGGAAAAGTGTAGAGTGAAAAGTGTAAAGTTATAAGTGAAAAATTAAATTATGGCAGAAAGTATTTTAAAACTTAAAAGTTATCCATTTGCTATACAAATCGTTAAAGTTTCTCAATCTCTTATTGGAGAGAAAAAAGAATATGTAATGAGTAAGCAATTAATACGAAGTGGAACCGCAATAGGTGCTTTAATTAGAGAAGCTGAATTTGCGCAAAGTAATAAAATGAGTATTTCTATAAAAGAGACTAATGAAACACTGTATTGGATTGATTTATTAAAGGATACAGATTATATCGATTTGAAGAATCATATAGTAATAGCATCAGACTGCAAAGAATTAATAGCAATACTGGTAAGTTCAATCAAAACTACAAAATCAAGATTTGTAATATGAAACGAGATATAAATAGAACAGAAAAACTAAAAGAAACAGTACAAATTACAATTTCTATTCTCTCATTTATTATAAATAAACTAAAAAGCACCTTTTATTTAAAAAGTATTTTTAACTCTTCTCTTTTTACTATTCGTGTTTCATTTTTAACTATAAAACCTTTATTATTAATTATTCATTCGCCATTATCCACTTTTAATTTTTCATTTTCCGCTTATATCTTTTCACTTATATCTTTTCACTACAAAAAAGCATTAACCTTCATTTTTCTATTATTCTTTTTTCATCTCTCTTATGCCCAACAATTAGAATCCTATATTAAAGAGGCAGAACAAAACAACCCTAAAATACAAGCTTTTGAATTACGATATGCTATTGCTAATGAAAAAACCAATGAAGTAAGCACCATACCCAATACCCAGTTTAGTGCAGGTTATTTTGTAAGTGAACCCGAAACACGAACAGGAGCACAACGAGCAAGGTTTTCTGTGCAACAAATGTTACCTTGGTTTGGAACCATTACCGCAAGAAAAAATTATGTAACAAGTATTGCAGAAACAGAATATGTAGATATTACTATTCTTAAGCGAAAATTAGCCCTTTCGGTTTCTACCTCTTTTTACCAATTGTTTTCGTTGCACAAAAAACAAAAAGTAGTAGACAATACGATAAAACTTTTACAAACCTATGAAAAATTGGCATTAACATCTATTGAAGTAGGAAAAGCCTCTGCAGTAGATGTATTAAGATTACAAATACGGCAAAATGAATTGAAACAAAAAAAGGAAATTTTAGAACAAGAATACCTTTCAGAACTAGCTGTATTTAATAGTTTTTTAAACCGAAAATCTAATATAGATATAGTGCTGCCAACAAAAATGGATTTGTCAATAACAGATTTGAGTTGGAATGAAGAAGGCCTGTCCCTTAATCCAGAATTACTTAAATATGACAAACTATATAAAAGTATACAACAATCAGAACTACTTAATCAAAAAGAAAGAGCGCCACAAATAGGGTTTGGATTAGATTATGTTCCAGTTTCTCAAAGATCAGATATGGTAATGAGAGATAATGGCAAAGATATAATCATGCCAATGGTATCTGTTTCTATACCCATTTTTAATAAACAATATACTTCTAAAACGCGCCAAAATAAGCTGCGCCAACAAGAAATTGAAGCAGAAAAAAAAGAAAAAGAAAATCAATTAAAAGTACTTTTAGCAAAAGCGATATCAACTATGCATATAGCTAAGATTCAATTTAAAACCCAGGAAGAAAATTTAATACAAACTAAAAATGCCGAACAAATTTTAATGAAAAACTATGAAACAGGAACGATTAATTTTAATGATATTTTAGATATTCAGGAATTACAACTTAAATTTGAAACCCAACAAATAGAGAGTATACAGCTATTTTATACACAAGCTGCAATACAAAATTATTTAACAAATTAAAACACCAAAAATTAAACACAAAAACAATGAGAAATTTTAGAATACATTTAAAAATGTTAGTAGTATTTTTTACCATGACAGCAATTTCATGTAAAGAAAACAATAACAAAGTTGAAGAAAAAAATACATCAGAGATACCCCAAAAAGAAGAATCTGATACCAATAAAAATAGTGCAATAACAGCTGAGTTTAGAAACCCTAAAGCAACCGAAGCCTTTAAACATTATATAGATATTAAAACCGCTTTGGTAGAAAGCGATTCTAAAAAAGCAAAAAAAGCAGCAGAAGAATTAATTAAAGTATTACCAAGTATTGCTCTTAAAAAAGCTACAGAAATAATAATTAATACAGATGATATTGAAGATCAACGAAAAGCTTTTTCTACAGTAACTTTATTAATAGAAACCATAGTAAAAGAAACCATGACCACTGGCGAAATATACAAACAACACTGTCCTATGGCATTTGATAACAAAGGAGCATATTGGTTATCTACAGAAAAAGAAATCAGAAACCCATATTTTGGAGATCGCATGTTAAAATGTGGATCGGTTACAGAAACCATAAAAAAGTGAAAAGTATTTTTATAAAAAATATGGTCTGTGATAGATGCAAAAACGTATTGCAACAGGAATTTCAGCATGCTGAAATTCCTGTTAAAACAGTAAAGCTAGGTGAAATTGTTTTTGATGAAACACAAACCATAAATTATAAAGTACTACAAGAAATCGTTACCCGTAATGGTTTCGAAATTATAAATAGCGAGTCTACTATTATTATAGAGCAAGTAAAATCCTATTTAATAAATGAATTGTCTAAGAATAGTAAATCCAATAAAAATTTATCCGATTCTATTTCCAAACATATAAATAAAGAATACTCCACTATAAGTAAGTTATTTAGTAACAGCCAGGATATTACTATCGAGAAATATTATATTCTTCTTAAAATAGAAAAAGCAAAAGAACTGGTACAAATGGGGAATTTAAGTTTTTCGGATATTGCCTATTCCTTAGATTATAAAAGTGGAAGTCATTTAGCAAAACAATTTAAATCCATTACAGGAATGTCTATGAGTGACTATAAAAAAATACGATTATGGGATCGACAATCTCTGGACAAAATTATATAAATACAAACCAATATTGTAAAAACAAAAATGTAAGGAATACTCTAGTTTTGTAATCCATAATCTCGGAGCAAGCTCAAGAGGTATACTTCCGAAAATATATTTTATTTTCGATATAGACCTCGGAGAATTAAATTCCACAATGTGGGTTAAAAATATAAAATTATGAGACAGACATATATAATATCAGGAATGACATGCAACGGCTGTAAAGATAGTGTCGAAAAAAAATTAAGCACTATAGAAGGAGTTACAAATGTATCGGTGGATTTAGAAAAAGCAGAGGCATCTTTGGATATGCAATCTCCAGTTTCTGTATCACAATTGCAGCAAGCCTTACCAGATAAATATGTAATTTCAGAAAAGAAAAACATTTTTGATACTACAACTGTTTTAGATAAGGAATCTATAGCACCACAAAAAACTAAAATACAAGAATTACAACCATTATTTATCATATTTGGATATATAACAATTACCAGTGTTTTATTAAATTATAAAGATTGGAATATAAACAATGCAATGTTAGACTTTATGGGGTTGTTTTATATAGTATTCAGCTTTTTTAAGATTTTAGACCTTAAAGGATTTCCCGATTCGTTTAGAATGTATGACCCTTTAGCAAAGACAATCCCTTTATACGGTTGGATATATCCTTTTTTAGAAATAGCTTTAGGTTTGCTCTTTTTAATGAGGTTTCAGATAATTACGGCACTTATTGCTACTATAATTATTCTTGGGATCACCACTATTGGTGTTACAAAAACATTAATGGATAAAAAATCAATACAATGTGCCTGTCTGGGTACAGCACTTAAGTTACCTATGACGCAGGCTACCTTTATAGAAAACACCATAATGATTATTATGGCAATTAGTATGTTAACACAACTTTTTTAAAAACCATGGTAAAAAGACAAACAGCAATACGTATAAGAAAAACACATCGATATTTAGGGCTTTTTTTAGGGATTCAATTTTTAATGTGGACGATTAGTGGCTTGTATTTTAGTTGGACAGATATTGATGAGATTCATGGAGACCAATTTAAAAAAGAAGATGTATCTACCATATCTACTAAAGATCTAATAAGCCCGGCATTGTTAGATTTTGATGCTCCCATACAATCCTTACAGCTTCGGGAAATAGCAGGTAATCCGTATTATTGGGTAAATAAAGAACAGCTTTTTGATGCCAAAACAGGGAAACCAAAAAATGAGATCACAAAGGCTGAAGCTTTAAAAATAGCAGAAAAAAATATGCTGTCTGAACTAGAAGTAAAAAGCATAGAAAAAATAAGTAAAGTTGGCAAGCATCATGAATACAGAGGCAGACCATTACCAGCCTATGTAGTATCCTACACACATCCAGATGCTGTAAAAGCATATATATCTATAACAGACGGAGGTTTTCAACGAGTGCGGCACCGATCCTGGCGATGGTTTGATTTTTTATGGATGACACACACCATGGATTATGAAGAAAGAGACAATTTTAATACAACAATTCTAAGGTTATTTTCTCTATTAGGGTTAATAACTGTTTTAAGTGGATTTACATTATGGTTTGTATCCTCTCCAACCCTTAGAAAAATTAAGAAAAGAAAATAAGATGAATAAAAATGGTATTTATATAGGAATAGCCCTTATTATAGGGCTGTTAGCAGGATATTTTATTTTCGGAACCAATAATGCTTCTGTACAACAAGAAAAACAAAACCATCCGGAAGAAGAAATTGCTAAGGTAATGTGGACCTGCTCTATGCATCCTCAAATTATGCAGGAAGAACCAGGAGATTGCCCTATTTGTGGTATGGATTTGATCCCGGCAGAAGCTAGTGCAGAAGGTCTGGCGGCAGATCAGTTTAAAATGACAGAGAATGCCATGGCTTTGGCAAACATACAAACAACAATAGTAGGGGAGAACCAAAGCGATAGCCAAAATATAATTACACTTTCTGGAAAAATTAACGAAAACGAAGAAAAAAATGCAATACAAGCAAGTTATTTTAATGGTAGAATAGAAAAATTAAGTATCAATTATAAAGGACAAGAAGTAAAAAAAGGACAAAAATTAGCAACCATATATTCTCCGGATCTTATAGCCGCACAACAAGAGTTAATTACAGCTTCTTCTTTAAAAGAATCACAACCACAATTATACAGAGCTGTTCGAAATAAATTAAAATTATGGAAACTATCTGAAAAACAAATAAATGCAATAGCATCTTCTGGCAAAGTTCAGGAAAATTTTCCTGTATACGCTACAGTTTCTGGGACCGTTGCCGAGGTTATGAGTGCAGAAGGAGATTATATAAAACAAGGACAACCTATATTAAAAATAAGCAACCTTACCACAGTGTGGGCAGAATTTGATGGATACGAAAACCAAATATCCCGATTAAAAAAAGGGCAAAAAATTACCATTTCTGCCAATGCTTATCCTAATATACAAATCGAAACCACGATTTCATTTATTGACCCTGTTCTAAATACAAACTCCAGAACCGCTACTATAAGAGCCGTTCTTAATAATCAAGATCAGATATTTAAACCAGGAATGTTTGTAGCAGGCAAAGTTACCGGAACAGCAGCAACAGCAACAGCAACAAAAAAAATCATAGTCCCGTCTAGTGCAGTATTGTGGACAGGTAAACGATCTGTTGTATATGTTAAAACCGATGCTAACAGCCCTGTTTTTGAAATGAGAGAAGTAGCGTTGGAAAATACTACAGGAGATACATATACCATATTAGAAGGACTTAATAATGGTGACGAAATAGTAACCAACGGGGTTTTTACCATAGATGCTGCGGCGCAACTGCAAGGTAAAAAATCAATGATGAACAAAAAAGGAGGGAACATAGTGAAAGGGCATGAAAATCATGCAGATATAGCAGTATCCAAATCTTTTCAACAAGAATTTTTGCCAGCACTTGTACCGTATTTAAAAATGAAAGATGCCCTTGTGCAATCCGATAGCAATCAGGTTACTGTTTTTGCAAAAAAAATGTTTGAAATACTTAAAAATATTAAAGCCCCCGATCTGGGCAATTTAGAAAAAGATCATTTTACAAAAACCCTGAGTATATTAGAGAACATAACAAAAAGCAAAAAATTAGAAGATCAAAGAGCTCACTTTGTGACTTTTAATGAAAATATGGTACAACTAATCACTGGTTTTAATAGTTTAGAAACAACTTTTTATATACAAAAATGCCCAATGGCAAATACCAATAAAGGTGCAGTTTGGATAAGTACCGAAAAAGAAATACGTAACCCATATTTTGGCGATGCTATGCTAACCTGCGGTAGTGTAATCGATACAATTAATTAGAAAGGGTAGTAGAGTACACAAATAAGCACTTACATCAAGCAAAAGAGTATTGTTTATTAAAGTGTGTCTCTTCTTGTCATTCCGTTGCAGAACGGAATCCATTAGCAATACTAGGTAGTATTTGTTAAAGTACACCATTATACATAATTGGATTAACAAACAATTTGAAATGACCGCGTACAGTACATAAATAGCCATTTGCATCAAGTAAAAGAGTATTGTTTATTAAAGTGTGTCTCTTCTTGTCATTCCGTTGCAGAACGGAATCCATTAGTAATACTAGGTAGTATTTGTAAAAGTACACCATTATACATAATTGGATTAACAAACAATTTGAAATGACCGCGTACAGTACACAAATAAACATTTACATCAAGCAAAAGAGTATTGTTTATTAAAGTGCGTCTCTTCTTGTCATTCCGTTGCAGAACGGAATCCATTAGTAATACTAGGTAGTATTTGTTAAAGTACACCATTATACATAATTGGATTAACAAACAATTTGAAATGACCGCGTACAGTACATAAATAGGCATTTGCATTAAGCAAAAGAGTATTGTTTATTAAAGTGCGTCTCTTCTTGTCATTCCGTTGCAGAACGGAATCCATTAGCAATACTAGGTAGTATTTGTTAAAGTACACCATTATACATAATTGGATTAACAAACAATTTGAAATGACCGCGTACAGTACATAAATAGCCATTTGCATCAAGTAAAAGAGTATTGTTTATTAAAGTGTGTCTCTTCTTGTCATTCCGTTGCAGAACGGAATCCATTAGTAATACTAGGTAGTATTTGTAAAAGTACACCATTATACATAATTGGATTAACAAACAATTTGAAATAATCGCGTACAGTGCACAAATAAGCATTTGCATCAAGCAAAAGAGTATTGTTTATTAAAGTGCGTCTCTTCTTGTCATTCCGTTGCAGAACGGAATCCATTAGTAATACTAGGTAGTATTTGTAAAAGTACACCATTATACATAATTGGATTAACAAACAATTTGAAATAATCGCGTACAGTGCACAAATAAGCATTTGCATCAAGCAAAAGAGTATTGTTTATTAAAGTGTGTCTCTTCTTGTCATTCCGTTGCAGAACGGAATCCATTAGTAATACTAGGTAGTATTTGTTAAAGTACACCATTGGATTAACAAACAATTTGACATATATTAAAAATCTGCTAGATTTGTAAGTAACATAAGAGAAATATACCCACTGGGGTGTTTCATTGTTGTAGCGAATTAACCAAAATAACTATGATTAAATTAGATATATCCCAAAATAATTTTACTATTAATGATAGTTCTTTAAGTTTTCCAATTGAAATTGAGATTTTAGATAAAATACTGTTAGCTCCTAAAAGAACAGCAAAGAAAAAACATAACACAATTTACACCTGGGATGATTTAGGAATAATAGCGTATTCAAAAAATGGTCAAGTTGTAGAGAGTTTGTTATTGGAGTTAAAAAAAGGGGATTTTGATTTTAGTCCCAAAGATATTTTTAAGGGACAATTTTATTTCGATAATGAAGAAGTTATAACCTATTATAAAACCAATAAAGACAAGAGGGTTAAGCTTTTTGACGGAGATTCAAATGGAGCTTTAGTTCTAAATAATATTAGTGTTTGGTTTGACTCTGATAAAAACAACATGGAAGCAATTGAAATAGCCGCTTTTAAAGGCGCATCAATTCAAAAAATACCAAAAGACAAGTATACAATTAAGGAGGTAAATGAAGAACTGATTGAATTTTCAGATTTTGGTTTTAAGTTATCTATCATTCAAGAATTGATGTATACCAAAGAAATCCTAGAACCCAAATTTGACCTATTTGAATTTGTTATATGGTATACTAAAAGAGATATTGACCTTGAGAAAGAAGGTTATGAACCAATACCAGAGGTAACTCAATATTTCAAGGATTTACCCATACCTAAAAAATTTGCAACAGAAATAACTGAAATCTATCAAGATGGCGGAAATGAAATTTATATGCAACTTCTACGATTTGGAGAAGGTTGGGAAGACTATTGGGATATTGAAAATGCAAAAGACGCAAAACACTTTCCTAATCTAAAAAAGGCTATATTATGCTATGCAAAGGAAAATATTCTCTATGAATTGAATGATATGGGTATTAAATCAGAATGGATATAACACCAATATACTTTAAGATAAAACATAAAATAATGACTCAGAAGTTGAGCTTTATGATCTTGTACTGAAACGGTATGTTTTGGTGATGGTAATTGTATCGAAAAGCCTGTTGAAGGGGCAGGAAGTGATTGCTCTTGATGGACAAGTATCATGAATATAAAAGAAACCTAAGAACCTGAATTCAAAAAGTGAAATGTAAGCTTTCTGAAAAATCAAAGTATTGTGGAGAACAAAAAAAGGCTGCCCAAACACTTCTTGGACAGCCTCTTTAATTTTAAAATTCTACGTGCTTATTTTATCGGCACAATCTGTTACTTGCGTTGCTGTACATTCTTCCTACAGCTATTTCATCATATCTGGATACGCTTCTGGCATTAAATACAATAGAAGGATTTGACCCTGCAGTCATAATAGAATTACGATCCACATTTGGTGTTCCGGGAACTTGTGTTACACCAGAGTACCCTCCATCTGTAGAATGAACAAGCCCAATATTATGACCTATCTCATGAGCTAATATATTTCCCCATTCTGTAGCTGTTACAGGTCGCCCTTGATAAGGTTCATCCAGATTTAGCAGAATTCGACCGCCTTCTATTCCATTAGTAGGAAACTCTCCCAGGCCCCAACCGCCTATTTCACCACGTCTTGCTAAACGAACAACAATATCAGGACTACTACTCACAGAAATCAAACGTAAAGTTGTCCCGTTAACGCTGTTCCATAAATCCAAACCTCGTTGAAAACCTCTTCCGGCAGCGTTATTTCCTAGGTTATTTTGAATTCGAATATTTCCTGCTCTGTTACAATTAACAATACCATAAAAAGCTTGTTTAGAAAGAACTTCTTCTTGAAGAGCTTCATTAGTAACAAAAATATCTCCTCCAACAATATATCCTCCTTCACTGGTTGTTACAGGAATCTGATGGGTATCAAAGCCCATTTGTTTAAGTTTGGATAAGATTTCAGGAGATACATCCTTTTGTAGAACTGTTGTAGTTTCAGGTTGAACGTTGTTTTCAACTTCGTCTGTACATTGTACTGTGCTCATGGCTAATAAGCCAAGAACAAAAATTTTCATAATTTTCATATTTTGTAAGTTTAAGTTTGTGTTACTTAAATGTAATTATAAATTGTATGTCAGTATGTTAAATGTTTCTTATTTAATTTTTAAAATAAGAATACGATAGAGATGGCTTAGAATTAAATAAGATATATATTCATTTTATATCCTAATATGGATACAGAAAACTTTATTTTAGCCTTTATTTTCAAAAAAGAATCATTTTAAAGATTATCTAATCTGTGTTTAAATCCAACCATTTATTATTTATTATCCCTGCTTTAATCTGGGGGTCTACATGGTATATTATTAAATACCAACTTGGTACGGTAGATCCAATAGTTTCTGTGTCATACAGATTTGGATTGGCAGGTATTTTATTACTAGGATATTCTAAAGTTAGAAAACTCCCTTTATCCTTTACAAAAGAGCAGCATTTTTTTATTGCATTACAAGGCATATTATTGTTTGGTACTAATTATTGGTTGGTATACATTTCAGAACTGTATTTAAGTAGTGGTCTGGTTGCAGTAGCATTCTCTACATTAATTTTTTTAAATATCTTTTTTGGAGCTTTATTTTTAGGAGATAAAATCAAAAAAAAAATTATAATCGGGGCAGTTTTTGGTCTTCTGGGAACCATTTTAATATATCAATCCGAATTTAGAAGAATTAATTTTACTACAGATCAAATTAAAGGATTATTGTTTTGTATTGCCTCTATTACTTTTGCATCTCTGGGAAACATTACCTCGTCACACAACCAACGTAAATTTAAGCTTCCTGTTGTTCAAACCAATGGCTTTGGGATGGTTTACGGATCTGTTGCTATGCTACTTATAGCAATACTTACAGGTAAACAGATTACTATAGACACCTCTATGTCCTATATTTTTTCACTAGGATATTTAACTGTTTTTGGATCTATTATTGCATTTACAGGATATCTTACCTTAATAGGCAGGGTTGGAGCAAGTAAAGCTGCCTATACGATAGTTATCATTCCTGTAATAGCATTAACTATTTCAACTATTTTTGAAGGATATTCTCCAGATATTTATGCATTTATCGGGATGGCGCTTATTATTTTCGGAAATGTTTTGGCATTAAAAAATAAGAAATAAACACCAGCGATACCTCAAATTACTTTTTTTTACACTATTAATGTACCATTTATGCTTAAAAACAAGTGTGTTACAATAAAAAGATGTAGTTTCGCGCCTGCAATAAAAAACCCTGATTATGAAGCGCATAAAAGAGTATAAAAAGTTATTTTCTGTAGAAAAAGAAATCGATCTTAAAATTTTAAAAAAAAGCTACAGAGATTTAGTAAAAGAATGGCATCCGGATAAATTTCAAGATGGAGATCCGCAAAAAGAAGCAGCAGAAATAAAAAGCAGACAAATAATAGATGGATATCATTTTTTGGTAAGTATTGCTCCAGAAACTAAAGCAGCAAATCTGGAAGAATATATCATTACCACTTCAGAATCTGGTATTGCAGATTACCATCATAAAGGGATGCTATTAGAAATTTCGTTTTTAGATGGAAATACATACGAATATTTTGGTGTTCCAAAAACGGTATATATAAAAATGGTTAATTCAGACAAGTTAAACAGATTTGCTAAAAGAAACATTTTTAATACCTATTTATATAGAAAATCAAAAAAGACATTGCAAGAAGCATAGAGTTAACCTATTCTTTTTTAGTTCTTTTATTGTCAAAGAGCATTCATTTTTGTTCAAAACTACTTTATGTCGAAACATTTTTCAGAATTAGGTATAACAACACCTATACAAAAAGCATTAGCTGATTTAAATATTAATATTCCAACAGATATTCAAAAAAAGGCTATTCCTGTTTTATTAAATCAGAAAGAAGACTTTGTTGGTTTGGCAAAAACAGGAACAGGTAAAACAGCTGCTTTTGGATTGCCGTTATTGCAATTAATTGATATAGAGAAAACTTCGATTCAGGTAGTTATTGTTGCTCCAACTAGAGAGTTAGGGCAACAAATTTATACTAACCTATTGTCTTTTGCTATATATACACCTAAAATATCTATTGCTTCTATTTGTGGAGGAACGCCTATTAAACCACAAATAGAGCTTTTAACTAAGACAACTCATATTGTTGTAGCAACCCCGGGACGCTTAATAGATTTAATAAAAAGAAATGCCATTTCTATTAAAGATGCGCAATATTTGGTATTGGATGAAGCAGACGAAATGGTAACTTCATTAAAAGATGGTTTAGACGAAATTGTAAAAGAACTCCCAAAAAAGAGAAGAACTATTTTGTTTACTGCCACAATGCCTGGTACTATTAAGCAACTTATCCAGAATTACATGTCAAAGCATGTAGTACAGGTAGAGTCTGAAATGGAAACAGTTGGTCATCAAGGAATTGACCATCAGTATGTGGTAGTTGAACCAATAGAAAAGTTAGATGTCTTAATGCATTTTTTAACGTTACATGAAGGTAAGCAAGGTATTATTTTTTGTAAAACAAAAGCTGCAGTAAATAAATTAGCAAAAAACTTAGCCATTCATAAATTTTCCTCAGGAGCAATTCACGGTAGTTTATCGCAACCAATCCGGGATAGAATTATGGAGCAGTTTAGAGAAAGCCATATAAAAATATTGGTTGCAACAGATCTGGCAGCCAGAGGTATTGATGTAAAAGAAATAGCTTATGTAGTAAATTATCATTTACCTGATCTTTATGAAACTTATGTACATAGAAGTGGAAGAACAGCCAGGGCAGGAGCAAAAGGATTATCTTTAACCGTAGTGCAAAAAGAAGAAGAATATGAAATAGCTGATTTCGAAAATGAATTAGGAATAAAATTTCATAAATATCAAAAAGCAGATACGCAAAGTATTGAAGATAACAATACACTATTGTGGGCAAAAAAAGTATTTAAAACAAAACCTAACAGAGAGATTTCTTCAGAATTAAAAGATAAAATATATACCATCTTCCATCATCTTACTAAAGAGGAATTGATAGATAAGATTTTAGCCAATCATTTAGAGCAGAACAAAAAAAGTATTCTTTCTATAGAAGAAAAACAATTACCAAAAAGAAGAAAACGTTAGTTTGTTAAAACACAACTTATGGCCAATACAATCAGATCACAAGTAGAAATTCTTCAAAAACTTAATATCCATGAGTTGAATCCTATGCAAAAGGAGGCTATTCCGGTAATAAAAAACAAACCAAATATCATTTTGCTTTCTCCTACAGGTACAGGAAAAACACTGGCATTTTTATTACCAATTATAGATCTTTTAGATGCGGATTGTAATGAAATTCAGGTATTGATTTTGGTACCTTCAAGAGAGCTTGCAATACAAATTGAACAAGTGGCACGTAATATGGGCTCTGGATATAAAATAAATGCTGTTTATGGTGGCAGAGCAACATCAAAAGATAAAATAGAATTAAAACATACACCTGCTATTCTTATTGGTACTCCGGGTAGAGTAGCAGATCATTTAAGACAAGAACGATTTTCTACAGCAAATATAAAAACGTTGGTACTGGATGAGTTTGATAAATCTCTGGAAGTTGGGTTTGAAGAAGAAATGAAAAACATAACATATCTGCTTCCAAACCTGTCTAAACGTATATTGACTTCGGCAACACAAGGAGTTAAGATTCCCGGATTTGTAAAACTAGAACAACCAACAATTATAAATTATATAAAAGAAGAAGATTCTAAATTGGTGTATAAAATGGTAGTTTCTCCTACAAAAGATAAATTAGGGAGTTTATTAAAGATTCTAAATCATATTGGTAACGACCCAGGAATTATATTTTGCAATTTAAAAAAAGATATCCAGGAGGTAAGCTCTTTTTTGGATCACAATAAAATTAACCATGGTACTTTTCATGGCGATATGGAGCAAAAGGATAGGGAGCGATCTTTGATTAAGTTCAGAAACGGAACACATCAAATACTACTCGCTACAGATTTGGCAGCAAGAGGAATTGACATTGCGGAGTTAAAATTTATTATCCATTATCAGCTTCCGTATTCTAAAGAAGAATTTACGCACAGAAATGGCAGAACTGCCAGAGTAAACAAAGAAGGAACAGCTTATATAGTAAAGTGGGAAGAAGAACCTGTACAGGATTTCATTCCAGAAGCAGATTTGGCAGATGTCACGACAAAAGTGACACATAAAAAGCAGTACTGGGAAACTTTATTTATTTCCGGAGGAAGAAAGGACAAAATATCTAAAGGAGATATTGCAGGTCTATTTTTAAAACAAGGTAATCTAACCAAAAAACAACTGGGTATCATAGAGTTAAAACAAGATTGCGCCTTTGTTGCAGTTCCCTTTACCATGGCAAAAGAGCTGGCAGGTGCTCTTAACAATAGTAGGTTAAAAAAAAAGAAAGTAAGAATTACTATTCTTTAAAACAGAAAAAAAGACGAAGCTATACTTATGGCATCATATTTGCTATTCAAATAGTAATATTTACATTAAAATTATAAAGATGAGTAAAGGAACAGTAAAATTCTTCAACGATGCCAAAGGTTTTGGTTTTATTACAGAAGAAGGTTCAAACAAAGAGTATTTTGTTCACATTTCTGGATTAATAGATGAAGTTCGTGAAGGCGATGAAGTTGAATTTGATCTTACAGAAGGTAAAAAAGGATTAAACGCAGTAGACGTAAAAGTTATCTAACATATACGCTTAAAACTTTGTATCAAAGCCTATCCGAATACGGATAGGCTTTTTTGTTTTCTATATCTTTTGTAGTCGGGGATGACTGAATAAAAATTGCATAACCCTGCCATACCGAAATATAATTATACCATTTTAACTTTGAAATAGTGCGTATAGAAATTGAATTTATTTTTTAAGTATTCAAGGCAAAAAGCTTGTGCCAGACTTGATCTGGTATCAAGCATAGCTGTAGTTACGGTTATATTTTTTAAGGAAGAGTATATGAAAAAGAAATAATTTATTAGTGCTATTTCAAAATTAAAATGGTATTACACTTATATTTTTAAACAAAGAACAGATAAATAATAATAATTTATTAGTGCAGGTTTATGGTTAAAGTGGCACTACTACGGTTTTTACAAATACTTTTTAATCAGGGTATTAAAGTAGTTTTTATAATGGATTCACATATATAAATTATTCTCTGTAAAAGATCTTTACATCTTTATTATAACAACCCAAAATTTATTCTTTTCAATAAAACCAGCTCTTCAACCTAGGGCTGATTCTATTTTGTACGTCCTAAATAGTATACATATTATCATTTTATTAATTAATAATTTAAGTTTATGAAAATTAAATACTATTACGTTTTAGTATGCTTTTTATTAAGCGCAATATCCTTTTCTCAAGAAATGGAAATAAAAGGAAACGTTTCTACCAAAGATGGCCCTTTGCCGGGAGCATCTGTTACAGTTAGGGGATTATCCACAGGGGCTCAAACCGATTTTGATGGTAACTTCTCTCTTAAAGCAGATAGTAATGCAACTCTTGTAATTTCTTATGTGGGGTTTAAGGCTCAGGAGATTAAAGCAAATACAAAGGTAATAAATATTGTTTTGACCGAAGATGCTGCTCAATTAGAAGAGGTCATTGTTGTAGCTTATGGTACTGCAAGCAAGGCATCTTTTACAGGATCTGTAAATCAAATTAATGCAGCAGATATTTTAGAAAGGCCATTAACTAATGTTCTTACCGCATTAGATGGCGCTGCTCCCGGAGTTAGGATCACACCTGCCAACGGACAACCAGGGTCGAGTCCCAGTATTAGAATCAGGGGGGTTGGTTCTGTAAATGCATCCAGTAGCCCTTTGATTATTGTAGATGGGGTAGAGTTTGTGGGTAGTTTTTCTAGTATTAACCCTAATGATATTGCTAATTTATCTGTTCTTAAAGATGCAGCTTCTACCTCATTATATGGTAGTAGGGCCGCAAACGGAGTTGTTTTAATTACTACCCAAAAGGGTAAAAAAGGAAAAGACACTTTTACTTTAGATTTTAGCCAGGGGGTTAGTACCAGAGGGGTTCAAGAATATGAAAGAGTTAATGCCTCACAATATTATACCTTAATGTGGGAAGCGCTAAGAAATGGGTTTTCTGTTTCGGGAACTACCCCGGTAGACGAAGCTAATCAAATGGCTAGTGATATGATTTTTGATAATCTGGGAGTAAATCCTTTTAATGTTCCAAACGATCAAATTGTTCTTACAGATGGAAGCATTAATCCTTCTGCCCGGTTATTATATGCAGAAGATTTAGACTGGCAAGAACCGCTGGTTCGAACAGGTTTTAGATCT
Source organism: Aquimarina sp. (assembly GCF_977115655.1). Taxonomy (NCBI): domain Bacteria; kingdom Pseudomonadati; phylum Bacteroidota; class Flavobacteriia; order Flavobacteriales; family Flavobacteriaceae; genus Aquimarina; species Aquimarina sp. Next base: position 208,512 of record NZ_CDSBKO010000001.1, on the reverse strand, counting down.
AATCTGAACTTCTCGTATAGCGGAGGAAATGAAAGAACAGATTATTTTGCCTCTATAGGGTATCTAACAGAAGAAGGGTATATTATTAAATCTGATTTTGAAAGAATTACAGGACGTATTAACATAAATAGCCAACTAAAACATTGGTTTAAAACAGGAGTTAACATGTCTGTAGCAACAAGTACATCTAATAATGCTGCAGATGGTGGTAGTAATAGCATTGTAAACCCATTTAGAACAACAAGACAAATAGCACCTATCTATCCGGTTTTTCTGCACAATCCAACAACAGGGGCTTATTTATTAGATGATACAGGTAATAGAATATACGACAGTAGCACTGCCAGGGTTGGTAGCTCTAGTGGTAGAAACGTAATTCAGGAAACTATATTAAATGTAGATTCCGATAAAATACTCACTTTTAATGCACGAACCTATGGTGAAGTTACTTTTTTAAAAGATTTCACTTTTACATTTAATGCAGCTCTGGATAAAAGATTTTTCAATACCGAAGGGTTTGACAACCCGGTTGTTGGTGATGGTTCCCCGGGTGGCAGAGCAGAGCGGGATGCTATAGTAAACACAACAATAAACTACAATCAATTACTAAAATATAATAAAACATTTGACAATCATACCATAGGTGTTTTGTTTGGGCATGAAAATTTTGAAACAGAACGTAATTTTTTAACAGGGTTTAGATCCGGCATAATAGCAGACGGTAATACAGAACTTATAAACTTTACAACAACCCTGGATTTAGAATCTAATACCAGAAGATTAACAAGAGAAGGATATTTTAGCAATCTAACCTATGATTATGACAATAAATACTATGTATCGCTTTCTGCCAGAAGAGATGCTTCTTCACGATTTAGCAAAGATGCCAGGTGGGGTAACTTTTTTGCTGTAGGGGCTTCCTGGAGAATCGATCAGGAAAGTTTTATGAGGGATATAGATTGGTTGACCAATCTTAAATTAAGAGCATCTTATGGCGAGGTAGGTAACGATGATATACTTAGAAGTGATAATAACACGATTAGTGATTTTTATGCAAGTCAGGCATTACTAAGTTTAGGATTTAATAACGGTGCCGAAGGAGGAATTCTATCTTCTGCATTAGGGAACCCAAATTTATCATGGGAAACCAATATTCAAACAGATGTAGCAGTAGAGTTTGGGTTTCTTAATAATAGAATATCGGGTACCGTAGAGTATTATAACAGAGATTCTAAAGACCTACTTTTTTATGTGCCATTACCAGTTTCTGCAGGTTTAGATGACTTTCCCGATAATATAGGTAGTATGACTAATAGAGGGCTAGAAGTAGATTTAAACTTAGGTATTCTTGATTTTAAGAATTTTGGCTGGAAATTAAATATAAATGCTGCAACCTTAAGTAATGAAATTACAGAACTACCCCAAAAAGAAATAATAGATGGTACCAAAAAATTAGTTGTTGGCGGAGACATTTTTGCCTATTGGTTAAGAGATTGGTATGGTGTAGACCCAACAGATGGATCCGGTCTTTATGTTTTGGATACAGAACTAGGTGCTATAGGGGATGATGACGTTAGAACTGCTGCAGACGGAACCGTAGTCACTACCAATCATAGCAAAGCATTATTTGATTTTGTTGGCTCTGCTACCCCAGATGTTTTTGGAGCTTTCTCTAGTGATTTTAGATATAAAAATGTAGAGTTGGGAGTAACTTTTACCTACCAGATAGGTGGGCAAACGTATGATTCTGCCTATAGTACATTACTGCATTCTGGCGAGTATGGAACAGCTTTACACAGTGATATTGTTAATCGTTGGCAACAACCGGGCGATATAACAGATGTTCCAAGACTGGATGTAAACCAAACAAGTACCTTTGGTGCTCAATCCGACAGATGGCTGGTTAAGTCTGATTATCTTGCTTTTAGACAAGTTAATTTAGCATATAAGTTTAATCCAGAATTGACCAATAAACTTGGGTTAAGTGCAGCACGAATCTATATGAGTGGCGAAAATTTATTTTTAATAAATAAAAGGAAAGGTCTGGAATCCGGGCAGAATTTTAACGGAACTACTTCTAACAGATTTACCCCGTCCAGAATTATAACTTTAGGATTTAACGTAACATTTTAAAAAGTATAGATAATGAAAACATATAATAAATTTATATTATGGGTACTAACAATAGTAAGTATTGTTTTTAGTTCTTGCGAAAAAGAGTATTTAGAAGAATTACCTACAGAAGATGTATCTATTGAAACTGCTACTGCTACTACAAATAATTTATTTTTAGTAATAAACGGTATTCATAGATCTTTATATATACGATATCAGAATAATCAAGGACGAAGTGGAATAGGAGCATTAATGTTACAGAATGAATCTTTAGGTGAAGATTATGTAATGACGGCAAATGCAAATAACTGGTTTATTAATACCTATAAATGGTTGGACCATACCAATACAAATGATCCAGATAACTTATTTCCGTACAGAACCTATTATCGAATAATTAGAAATGCAAATATTGTTATTAATGGAGCTGACCAAGCTGTAGGACCAGTGCCAGAAAGAAAAGCAGCTCTGGGACAGGCGTTAATATACAGGGCTTGGGCACATTTTCAATTAGTACAACTATATGGTATACGATATCAATCCGGGATAGTTAATTCTCAATTGGGGGTTCCTATTCGCTTAACAACAGGTTCAGAACCATTAGCCAGAGCAAGTGTCGAAGATGTTTATGCGCAGGTAAATAAAGATCTGGATGAAGCAATTATCGCTTTAGAAGAATACTCCAGACCAAATAAATCACACTTGGATAAAAGTATAGCACAAGGTCTTAAAGCAAGAGTAGCACTAGTGCAAGGAAATTATGTGGCAGCTGCTCAATTTGCAGAAACAGCAAGAGCTGGATATACTTTAATGTCCTCTAATGATTATTTTAATAATTTTAGTGACCTTAAAAATAATGAGTGGATGTGGGGAAGTACTATTCAAGAAGATCAAACAGATTTTTTTGGAAATTATGGAGCATTCATCTCTAGAAATTATAGCTCTTCAAATATTAGAGGAAATCCTAAAGCTATAAATAGTACTCTATACAATGCAATACCAGCAACAGATATCCGTAAATCACTATTTGATCCTACAGGATTACATGCTACATTACCACCCGGGATAGAAATATCAGACAGACATGCACGTAAACCATATACCAGTCAAAAATTTCTTTCTGTTAGTACGGGGGATAGTAGGATGGATGTGCCATACATGAGAGTATCAGAAATGTATTTGATCGAAGCCGAATCAAAAGCCCGTTTAAACGATCCAACCGCAGCAACAATTCTTCATGAGTATGCAGTCGTAAGAGATCCTGCATACACATTATCCACTAATACCGGTACAGATTTAATAGAGGAGATTTTATTACAAAGAAGATGGGAGTTATGGGGAGAAGGTTTTAGATTTTATGATTTAAAACGTATGAACTTACCTTTAAATAGAAACGGAGCCAATCATATTGGATCTTTGGCAGTTATTTTTGATGTACCTGCTGGGGATAACAGATGGCAATTTTTGATACCACAAGATGCATTAGATGCAAATCCATTATTAGAACCAAATCCTCTGTAAGAACAGGGTAGGTATAACATCTTTTAATATAATAATTCAGAATATGAAAAACAGTATAAAAATCAATATAAAATCTTGGATAGGAGTAAGCATATTAGCTTTTTTAACACTCTGGTCTTGCGATAGAGAAGATGATATTTCATCTGGTTCTGTGCTACCATTAACGATTAAAAGTATTACACCAACAAGCGGAATTGTAGGGGCTAGTATTATTATAAATGGTACTAATTTTAGTGAAATTCCCGAAAACAATTTAGTTAGTTTTAATGGGGTTACTGCTACCGTTACCAGTTCAAATAAAAATTCGATTACAGCCAAAGTACCGGTAAATGCAATATCAGGAAATATTAGTGTTACAGTAAATAATGAAGAAGCTCCCGGGCCAATTTTTACAGTCACTTTACCACCACCAACAATAACCTCTGTAACTCCTAACAAAGGAGCAGCAGGAAGAGTTATCGTTATTGAAGGTACTAATTTTAGTCCTTTAACAGAGGATAATAAATTAACAATTAATGGTTTTGAAGCAGTTATTACCGCAGTTACTTCTACAAAAATCACCGCTACAGTACCACTAGATGCTCCTGTTGGTACTAATGCTATTGTACTAACAGTACAAGGAGTGTCGGTAACTGGCCCTGACTTTACCGTTCCACCGGCAGTTACAATCATAATTCCTATTGATGAGGAAGAAGGGGACGTAGAAGAAGCCGAAAACGGAGAAATGGGGCTTACCAGTAGTGATTTGGAACTAGGAGAATATGATACTTTTAATACTCCTGGCGGGGTAGATTTTGGGCTACAAAAAATTGGGCTTAGATTTAATAATATAACAGTACCGCCAGGAGCAATCATAGCTACTGTAAATATACAGTTTACTTGTGATGCAACAGGAGCAAATCCCGTAGAACTAACCATTTATGGAGAAAATACAGGAAATGCCACACAGTACACCACAACAAATTTTGATGTAAGTAATAGAGTAAAAACCACTGCAAGTACAATTTGGGAAATACCCGAATGGAAAACTGTAGGAGATAAATTACCAGAACAAAAAACGATTAATCTTGCCAGTATAGTACAAGAAATCGTAGATAGACCAGACTGGGCATCGGGTAATAGTATAAACTTTATTATGGAGCATAGTGGCCCTAGTATAGGGGTAACCAGCAGTACAGGTGGAAGGGAAGCTGAAACTTTTGGTAGTGGTCAGCAACCAGAATTAATAATTACGTACCTGGAATAAATAATTAAAATTCTTTAGAGTTGCTTTATTTGAATTTTAAACAGCGGTAATGCTATATAGTATTATCGCTGTTTTTATTGGTTTTTGTCATTCCGTTGAAGAATGGAATCTATTGTTAATAATCCTAACACTAAATGGATTCCAGCGTAGGCTGAAATCTATGATGGAAATAAAGGAGTATTTTGCTTTTACCGATATTTAATCCTCAAAAAGATACAGCTTAACTAAACAACATTGCCCGGATTATGTAATGACTAATGCTTTTTGTGTAACCGCAAAGCCACTTTGTACAAACAAGGAGTTTTGACCATGGGATTAAAAGTAGTTTTGTCCTGAATATTAATCTTAAAATTTTTAAAAACATGAAAACACAAAAAATCATTTACACAATTATGGCAGTAGCTCTTTTTTTTGCAACATCTTGCTCTAAAGATGCATTGATTGACCAAAATCCAGAAGCGGTACAAACCACAAATACAGAAAACTTTTCTGTAAATAAAAATATCGTTTTTCCTGATCAATTTGAAGACGCAAGGCTTCTTGGTAAATGGAACCTCACCTTTGTTAAAGATATTCCATTAAAAAATTTCCCCGGGGCATTTATCAACATCAAAAATTATGATAGAGGAGTTGGTTACAGTGGAGAATTATACCATGGTTGTCGAAATTTTGGGACTACATTTGAAATAAACAGAAGCTCAAATAACGGAGGAAGTATACATTTTAATAGTTTTTTAGGAATCCGTGAGTTTTGTGGTAAACAAGATGTTTTGTTAGAGATCCTTCATGAAATCGATCAATACGAAATAAAAGGAAACAAGCTTGCCTTGTTTAATAAAAAGACTTCAAAAGGAGTGGTTTTTACAAAAGAGTAAATTTTTATAGCTCCCCGGGGGGTCGCTTTATAAATATAGCAAACATACATTCGGGGTGTTCATTAAAGTTGTCGGGATGCCTGACAAGATATTAAAAAGCAGGATTTCTTTAATAGATCTCCTGCTTTGTAATAATTTGGCAATACCATAATATAAGTCAGTAAATGAAGAGGGGGGGCTCAAAAGTCAAACACCTCTTTTTTATTATGAATACTTCAAAAAACCGATTCTAAAAGAAGATTTTACTGAAAGAAATAAAGTTTTTTTTTAGAAAATACTACAAATAATTCAGCCTAATTTTATCAAAAATTACTTTTTATACAGCCTTTTCAGCTTAAAAAAGGGTATTGGTTTTTATAACAACTCATAGTATCACCCATGTATGGTTTCAGATTTTCCATATTTTTGAATTAGTTCTCCTTCAAATTTCAATAAATCTGCCCATTGTTTATCTACATCTATATCCTCTCCATATTTACGGGCCAGATTAATAAAAGTAGTATAATGCCCGGCCTCACTAATCATAAGATCTTTGTAAAATTTGGATAATTCGGGATCCTTTATTTTTTGGGAAAGTAGTTTAAAACGTTCACAACTACGAGCTTCTATCATTGCAGAAAACAATAACCTGCTAATCAGGGCTTGTGTTCGACTGCTGCCTGTAACACGGTATTTGAACAGCTCGTTTACATAACTATCCTTGCGCTCGCGACCTAATTTGTACCCCCGTTTTTTAATAATTTCATGTACCATTTCAAAATGTTGTAATTCTTCTTGCGCCAGAGCCAATAACTCGGTAACCAAATCGGTATGTTCAGAATTTAAGGTGATAATGGTAATTGCATTTGTAGCTGCTTTTTGCTCGCACCATGCGTGGTCGGTCAAAATTTCTTCAATATTAGACTCTGCAATAGTTGCCCAACGAGGATCTGTCGCCAATTTTAAACCAAGCATACTTTTTTATTTAAAAATCATTAATTTATTTGTCAAAGATACATATTACTTGGTTCTAAATTAAAAAGGAAGTAAAAGGGGGATGTAATCTAAGTAAATTACATCCCCTTTTTTAACTTGTTCAATTATTATGATCTGTAACTATTTTATCAGTTTATCATAATAAGGTCACTATATATTATTCAATTTTACATACTTGATATTCTGCTTTCCAACTGGTAAAGTTTACGCAAGTTTCCCATCCGTACCACTCAAAAGGAGTATTATGAATATTAACAGTGCCAGGAATCCATGCATACCAATCATTATGATATCTTCTTTTTGAATTAAATACATAACTATTGATCGGGCTATTAAAATAACCCAAAGGTTTAGGAGATCTATTCCAATCTCTCTCATAAGTATTCCAATAAAATTTGTTTGTAGCAAGTGGTAACCATACATAGGCATGTAACGAAGGTTTGTATAAAGTAGACCCTATCTGATTAGGTTTAACTTTGGCTAAGTCTTTAGAGTATCCCGATATAAGATCATAAGTAGGGAAATTTTGTACACGGTATCCTATAATTGCATATTCAGATTTATTTCCCCAACCGCTCTCATACCGATAGCCATTTTTTATTTTTATATTGCGAGAATCATATCTAATTATAGATTTTCTTGCAGAAAGATCTGTTGAGTTTTCTTCTCCCAATAGTACAACGTTTTCATCTTTATTGACTATAGATGCATGATCTATTAAAAATAAAGGATTAGATGTTTTAAGAGATGTTTCTTCACCTAGGATAATCTCTTGTAATTCTCCGCTATTCGTAAAGTACCAAGATATAATAAAATCTTCTATTTGCTCATTATTAGTACAATCTGTTTCGATATTTGCAGATATTATGGGTTGTTTGTTACTATCTATTTGATCCAGATTAGGAATAAAAATACCAGGTACATATTTTTCTATTTCGGCGGTTTCCGGATATTCAGGGTTTGAAGAAACAGGAGTATGGGTCATGTCATTAGCAATACTTTGCAAGGATAATCCATTACGTTTTAGGTTTTTATTTATTATTTCAAAGTATCTGGGTGCAACTTTTTCTAAGTCTAATAAATATGCCGTTTCGGTTTTAGACTCTTTTGCCATCTGTATGATGGTTTTATTAAAATTATCATCTTTTATTAAATCTCGTGTAGCCAGAGCTATTTCATATAAATATTTGTTTAGCTTTTCTTCATCTTTATCTTCTTGGTTTTGCATTAATCTATTGATATCCTGATTATTTTTTATAATTGGAATATTATCAAGCGTGTAATTACTAACTTTTTTAAAGTTTATTTCTTTTAGGTTCTCGTTAGTGATCTCTTCTTTTTCACAGCTAGATATTATGCAAACTAAGGCAATAAAGAAAATAGGGACTATGGATTTTAGAGATTGTGTTCTTAGTTTCCATAAACTAATGTTTTGATTTGATTTCATGTTAAATGTTTTTAAGAGTAAATAATATCCTCAGAGCTATTCTGAGTTTTTTGATGATCGATCGTAGTAAAGTGCAGATTCATAAAATTCATTACCCATAAAAGAAAATATTTTTTATATGGGTATATGGGTAATGAATTTTGATTTTACATACTTAGTTATAGATCGATCTATTTTAAAAAGGTGAATCCCGAAAAACCTATATAAAAGAGTAGGGTACAATTAAAAACAAAAATCATGAAAAATCATTTAACAAAATTAATGCTCTTATTCTTTTTAAGTATAGTATTTGCTTGCTCTCAAGAAGAAGAAACAGTTTTGATTCAAAAACAAAATATAGATAATAAACACTCTGGAGTACATATAGCACCATGGACTTTATCTATGGATTGGCGATTTAGCCATGGCACTTGTGCGACGGGTCCCGGTGTCTGTTTTCAAGATGGAGATGGCGATATTGTTATAGGTTGGGGTTCTGTTTTTAATAATGGAGGGGTAATTAGTTCTGCAGAGCAATTACATAAAGCATTTAAGGTATTGATGGATCGTAATGAGGATAAAGATAATGGGGTAATCGCATTTCGGGTAGAAAGAGGTCAATTACACATGGTGTTTTCAAGAAGTTTAGAAGAGCCTGATTTTATACTAAAAGAAGATGTAGTACTAAGAAAAAAACTATCTAGACATTTAGGAATGGATGAAATTATTATTCCCGCAGGAGTATACAAAGTAGATAGAAGTAATTTTGAACATGGAGAAGTAAAAGTTCCTTTTAAAGGAAAAGAAATCACTTTAGATTACCATGAGGATTATGGCACTATAGATACTAAAGATTATCCAGTTGGAGGCAAAGTAACGTTAGAATCATTTTTAAGAGATTTGAATATTACTAAAAATGATCTAAAGAGATATCAAATTGTTGAGGCTAAATTTACAGGAATAGCCTATACAGAGCATTTGGTTAACAATAAATTGATTTATGTTTGGCATAAATACAATAACGAACCAGTGTCTGTATTTGAAGGGGTTTTAAATAATGGAAAACCCATAAGTTTACAAAGAATTCATTGGTGTGGTAATGAATTTGGAGGGTTTAGCTCATTTGATTTCTTTTGGGCATTTATTGATTTAGGATGTTGGTGGTGTGATTAATTATAATTTAAGGTAATACTAGGTATCCTAAATTAAATTAGTGTTTTTTATCATTCTAAGTCTTAAATAAGAACGTTAAATCTTGGCTTAATAAAGGCTTAGAATGGTAATTATAAAAATATATTACTATCTGTAATAATACCAAATACTAGCACTAATTAGCAAAGCAATAAGTAACAATATGCTCCAGTAAAGATAACTATGATTACTATTGTTTGCAAAGGCTATTACGTTTTCAGTACTACCGGTTAAAATTAATGGAGCCCAAAAATATGGAGAGTTTTCAGATAATTGATGTTCTTTTAGATAACGAAGTTTAGCTTGTCTTAATGCTTCTGATTTTGTTTTTCCTTTTTTTAGGTTTTTGTAAAAATCAAGAATAATTTCTGAGCTTGATTTTTCATTGGTATTCCATAAGGAAGAAACTACACTTTTGGATCCAGATTGAAAAAAACCACGGGATAAGCTCATAACACCTTCACCTGGTTGTATATCTCCAGTACTGGTTTGGCATGCATCTAAAACTATTAAATCTGCCTGATTTTTAATAAAATATAATTCGTTTAAAGTGATTTTTTTGTCATATAAGGCTATCCAAGGGTCTTGATTATTAGTAGAATTTGCATGGGTAGATAGATGTATGATATTATATGCATTCGCATTATTAATAAAATTAGATTTTATAGCTTGGTTTTTATAAAATATTTTTCCAGAAAATAGTTTCTGTATTTCTTTCATTTTATATTCACTTCTATTCAAGCTAGCTAACTTGTGTTTTTGAAAGTGTATAGGAGCGAATGCTATTAGATTAGATACAGGGTTTCTTTTTTTTTGCTCTACTTTTTTTAATAAAGACATAGAATATGCATAACTTATCTCTGTAGAATATATTAAATAGGGTATTTTTTTTTCTTTTAAAAAAGGAGATGTAAGGAGAGTTTCAAACGGAAAATTTTGCAATATATAATCTGGGATTATTAGTAATTTCTTGTTTTTTAATAGGGTATAAGTAGTATCGAAAGGAAATAATTTTTTATAAACAGAATTAGATATTTTGCTAAAAGCATCTAATTGTGGTTGTGTGTTAAGTGGTTTAGCACTAAATTTATGAATAGATCTGATTTCACTAAGCAACTGTTTTAAGTCTGGTATTTTAAAAAAGTTAGTTTCTTCTTTATTTAAATAAATACCATATCCTTCATTTTCTGTAATAATATATTGTACCAAATCGGTAGAAGAAGACGTAATTTTAGAATAACTTTCATTAAATGAAGAAATAGCTATTTCTTTTTTATATTGAAAATAGCCTGGATATTCTTTTTCTAAAGAACTAATAAAGTTTTCGTATTCTTTTTTATGTTTGAATAGTAAAGCTTGCTTTTCGGGTTCAGAGAGTAGGGTGTCTGTTTTTTGTAGTTCTATGGTTTCATGTATTTTATATTTTAAGCCGTATTCCTTTTCTTGAAGATATTCAGGAAGTTTACCTCTTTTTTTGGCTTCTTCATGAGTTAAATTTTCTAGTAAGGATAAAGATTTACTTTTTTCCATAAAGAAAAAAGCTTTTTTTACATCCTGTAATTCATAGCAAATAGAGGTAGCGAGCATATATAGGTCGATGCCTTTTTCTCTCCAAAAATATTTAGACTGTTGTTCGGTACTTTCTAATCTAATAATATCTATTAATCTATCTGCCAGAGTAATAGTTTCTAATGCATTTTTAAGGTATTCTTTATTCTTCGTTTTTAAAAAGAAATTTAACCAAGCATTTGATTTGTCTTTTAGATCATTTACTAAATTAACTTTATTATAAGACTGCGTCAATTGTTTTATAGATGGAAGTTTTTTTAAATCAAAATTATTGTATTGATCTATACCGTAAAATATTGCTTTCTGATAATTTTTTAGAGCATTTGCATGGTCTTGTTTTTTTAAATAATAGTCTCCTAGATTATCATAGATTGCAGTTCGTAAGGAATCATATTGTTTGGCATTTTGGTAATTTTCAAATGCTGAAAGATCTTTACCTAGTTTAGCATTGATGTATCCTAAGGCGTTATATGTGGTAGCAATATCGTGTTTGCTTTTGGGATTTGTATGTAAACTTAATGTTAGAGCCTTTTTGTAATAATCGATTGCTTTTTCATATTGTTTTATTTTATCATATATATAGCCATATCTTGCATAAATTATGATCTGATTTTTTGTTTTAAGTTTTTCGGGCAGATGTAAGATGCTCTCTTCTGTCTTTTTTAAATATTCGATGGCTTTTGCATAATGTTCCTTTTTCATGGTTTCAGAAAAAACACGTGAAAAACTTAAATATACACGGTATTTTTCTTTATTCAGTATAGAGTCATTAGACTGTTTAATACTATTTTCTGCTTCGTTAAGATAGTTTATTGCCTTATAATAATCCCCTTGTTCGATATAAAGATTATTAAGACCAATAGTATATGCCATAATAGTATATCTATCTTTATAAGATTGTTTAATTAAGGTTTTAAAAGTTTTTAAAGCTTCTGTTCTGTTTCCAGAATAGAGATACATGTATGCCAGGTTATTATAACTTTTATTAACTGCAAAAGGAATGGTATCTATATATTTTTTTTGAATTTGTAATGCTTTTTGAGTGTTTTGTATTGCATTTTTATAATCGTTATTTCTAAAATTAAATTTACCAAATTCGTTATATAGATAACTTATGGTTATTGGATTGTTTATATTTTTTTCACTTTCTAAAAGGTGCTGAATTTTTTCTACTTTATAATTATATTCTATAGTTGGATTTTCTAAATCGTTATATAGAACCTCTAAGGAAGAATCTTTAGTATTTTGAGCATGTATAGAAGACAGAATACATAAAGATATAATAAAAGAGTAGTAAAATCTCATATAGTTGAGTTAGAATGAGCCTGTCTAAAAAGCAAGTGTATATAGTTTTGAATTTTTAGACAGGCTCCTCTAAAATAGGAATCTTTTTTGTTAAAAAAAATAAAGCTGCTTACTATACAATTAATATTTAAGTAAGATTTATTTTATTCAATAATTCTATCCCCATAATATGTAGGCATTGATCCAGAAATTAATAAGGTTCCGTTAATTCGTAATTGATTGATAATCTCTACGGGGGTTGTGTATCCAGATAGATAATGTATAGCTGATTTAGCGGCTACCAGAGGAGCGGCATACGAAGTTCCCGAAACCAGATAATGTGTCCCTGCATTATCATAAAAAGATACTTGATCCCCTACCGATAAAAAATCTACACTAGTGCTACCATAATTAGAAAAAGTAGATTTTACTATTTCTGCTCTGCTTCGAACACTAAAACTACCAATGGCAAGAACATTTTTATTATTGTATGAGGAAGGGTAATGAGCAACAAATTCATTATCAAGATTATCGTTACCAGAAGAGGATATGTGGAGAATATCTGGATTTTCAGAAATAAACTTATATAATAATGTACTAGGTGCGCTATACCATCCAAAACTCATATTAATTATAGAAACAGATGGTTTATTTACAGCATATAAATAACCACATAATAGTTTAAAAGTAGATGTTTTTCCTAAGTGATTAAATACTTTAACGGGCAGTATTTGGTAATCTGTAATGTTTTCGTTATCCAGTTTAGACTTAATGATACTACTTACAACGGTTCCATGCCCATTATCATCATATATATCATTATCACCGTTTATAAAATCCCATCCAGATATTTCTTCATTTCCATTTTCTTTACAAAGCCTTGTATTAGGTGTTGAAATATATAAGAACGGATCTCTATATGGTAGTTTATTCAAATTTATACCTGTATCAAGAATAGCTATTGTTAGGGTAGAGTTAGGTTTTAAAAAAGAGGTAATTAATTCGTTGCTATGACTAGAGGTAATAGTTGTTAAAGTGGTTGGAGATATATTTTCATTGGCGTAAAAAAATTGATAATCTGTTGCTTCTATACCTCCTTCCTGAGTAATTTGATCATTTCTTCCTTCAATATCCAAATTTGAATCAAACTCCCATTTTTCTATTCGATCATTAATACAATCACATTTTTCAAATCGTTTTACTTTGTATTTTCTTCTTAAATTATCCTTCATGGCATTATTTACGCCATATTTATATCCTATAATTAATTCATTTTTAGATTTAACAGGCCGATTAACAGATTTATTTTTATTAGAATTATGCTTAGTTACAGGTTTATCTAAATCTTCAGGGGCGCAACCAAAAATGAAAAAATATAGTATTAGTGAAGCAAATAAAGGTTTTAAAGATTTCATTTCATTTGTATTTTAAATGTTACTTTTATCCTAGGTGTATAAAAAATAAATTTATTACCCATATATTTTAACTAAAGTAAAAGTAATGCTGGCTTAATCTTTAGTTTTTTCCAAGGTTATTGATTTGTTTTTTTTGATTAAAGAACCATTTACTTTTTTAACTATAAATTGTGGATTATAAAAAAATAAACTATATAAAATATTTTAAGATAGGATATTTAATATTAATATTAAGCCACATCAATATAAAAAAGAAAACTAAAGAGGGTAAACTTCATGAAGAATATTACAAATGTAAAAGATAAATTTATCGAAGCACTCTTAAAGAATGATAATGCTATCATTGTTGAGATTTATGAAAGATTTTTTCCAAAATCTTTACGATTTATTTTACAAAATAAAGGCACTCATGAGCAGGCTAGAGATATTTTTCAAGAATCCCTATTGTACATTGTTATAGGAGTTAAAGAAAGAAAACTAAATATTGATTGTTTTGAAGCTTATTTGTTTACAATTTGTAAAAATATGTGGAGAAGAGAGTTAGAAAAACAAAAAAAACGGGTAATAAAAGATGGTTTAACCACACTAGTAGATAAAGATACCGATTTTGCGTTATTTATGTTAGAGCAAGAACAATTAGAATTGTATCAAGAAAAATTTGCGCTACTATCGGATAATTGTAAAGAGATTTTAGCACTTTTTTTTAATGATGTTCCTTATGAGGAGATTATTAAGGAGTTATCTTATACTACTATCAATACAGCCAGGCAAAGAATATTTAAATGTAAAAACAAATTAATTAAAATGATAAAATCTGATAATCGATTTTACTAATATAAAATACAGCAATGGAATTTGATGATAGTATACACCAAAAAATAGAAGCGTATTTATCTGGTAATATGAGTGTTATTGATAAAGAAGCATTTGAAGCAAACCTTTTGTCTAATGCAGAGTTACAAGAAGAAGTGCAAATTCACAGAGCTTTAAAATATGCTGTACATGAAAAAGAATGGGTTTTAAGAAAGAATAAAAAGAATGATAAAGAGATTGCTAAAATTAAAAATTTAAGAAGAAGTGAAGAATACTCTAAAACTATAAAAAACATAAAAGAAGCAGAGAGTATTTATTTTGAGAAAAAGCCTTTAAACCAAAGTAAAAAATGGATTTATTATTGCTGTGCTATTGTATCTGTAGCTTGTATTGTGGTAATGGTACAGTATTTTAATGTATCTCACACAACAGATTCATTATATACAGAATACAGTGACTGGAGTGAACTCCCTTCTTTAACAACACAAGGAGATATACAAGGTAATCTTGCAAAAGGAGAGCAATTATTTTTTGATAAAAAATATAAAGAAGCTGCTTCTGTGTTTTCTAATAGTTTAAATATATCATCCAATACCCATGATTTAGATTTTACTCCTTATGTTTTGTCTTATTTAGGAATATCTTATCTTGAGATAGGAGAGTATCAAAAATCGTTACAAATATTTAATAGGCTTTTAAAAAGCGATTCGTTGGATAGCTCTAAAGGATATTGGTATACTGTTTTGGTATATTTAAAAATGGGAGAAGAGCAAAAGGCAAAGGATACGTTGCTTTTGATTCTTAAAAATGAGAAAAATTTTAACTTTCTAAAAGCTAAAGAGCTTTTAGAAAAACTGGATTGATTTTTTCCTTTATTAAGTATAAAAAGAATATTTTTACGTGTTTTTTTAATAAGCATAAGAAAAAACTTACTTAGTATTTGTTAGTATTTGATTAATAACAAAGGAAGCCTGCAGTACTTTTGGATCTATATTTATATTTGTGTAATCTTCATCTGCAACTTCAGAAAAAGCTTCCATAGATTCGCTTTCATATTGTACCAGTTTCCATTCTTTTTCGTGGTATTCCAAGGAGGTAAGGTTTTCTATCCAATCTCCCGAATTTAGGTACCAACACGAACCATTTTTATCATTGTATTCCCGCATTTGTGGTTGATGAATATGCCCGCAAACAACATAGTTATATTTATTTTTGACAGCTAATCCTGCGGCAACATCTTCAAAATTATTAATATATTTTACCGCCTTTTTAACACTGTTCTTGATCTTTTTAGAAAGAGAGAATTTTTCTTTTCCCATCTGTACCAAGACCCAATTAATAGCCTGGTTAAAGAGTATAAGCATATCATACCCCCAACCACCTAATTTTGCCAGCCATTTTGCATTTTGGATAGAAGCATCAAAAATATCTCCATGAAAAAACCATGCTTTTTTACCGTCTAATTCCAAAACAAGTTTATCTACCAGTTTGAAGTCTCCTATTTGGGTATCACTAAACTTGCGTAGCATTTCATCATGATTGCCTGTTATATAGATCACCTCTGTACCCTTAGAAGCAAACGAAATAATCTTTTTGATAACTTTAAGATGGGATTTAGGAAAATAACGTTTTCTAAATTGCCAGATATCTATAATATCACCGTTAAGAATAAGGGTATTGGGTTTAATACTATTCAAATAATTAAGAAGCTCTTTGGCATGACATCCATAAGTACCAAGATGGATATCAGAAATCACAACAAGTTCTACAGTACGTTTTTTCATACAAGATACAATGGTTGTACAAAGAACGTAATGGATTGTATACCATAGATTACCATAGTATAAGTTTATTGTTAAGAGCTCTTTACCAATTAACAGCAATATTAATTTGATATTAACAAACAGGAAGGAAATCAAAGCAAAAATAGTAAAAGAGGCTTATCTGCAAAGTGCCAAAAAGTAGAAACAGATTACGGTTTTAAAGATTTTGTTACGTTTTTTATATCATTTTAGCATTTCGTATGTAAAGATTAAAAATTACTTTTGCGTAAAATTATTTTTAATGGCAGGAAATACATTTGGAAACCTTTTTAAGGTAACCACATTTGGAGAATCACACGGAGTAGCAATTGGGGGAATTATAGATGGATGTCCCGCAGGGATCACATTAGATTTAGAAAAAATACAAGCAGAACTAGATCGTCGTAAACCGGGGCAATCTGCTATTGTTACACAACGCAAAGAACCCGATACAGTAGAGTTTTATTCTGGTATTTTTGAAGGAGTTACTACAGGAACTCCTATTGGCTTTGCTATAAAAAATGCAAATCAAAAATCTAATGATTATTCTCATATCAAAGATTCTTACCGACCCTCTCATGCAGATTATACCTACGATCAAAAATATGGAGTAAGAGACTACAGAGGAGGCGGTCGTTCTTCTGCGCGTGAAACTGCAAGCAGAGTAGTAGCAGGAGCTATAGCAAAACAAGTATTGCCACAAATAAAAATCAATGCGTACGTAAGTGGGGTTGGACCTTTAAAATTAAATAAAAACCATACCGAATTAGATTTTTCTTTAACAGAAAGCAATATAGTACGTTGTCCGGATACAGAAATGGCAAAAGAAATGGAAAACTATATTAAACAAATCAGAAAAGAAGGAGATACCGTTGGTGGAATTGTGAGTTGCGCTATATCCGGAGTGCCTGTAGGATTAGGAGAACCGGTATTTGATAAACTACACGCAGAGCTGGGTAAAGCTATGTTGTCTATAAATGCAGTTAAAGGTTTTGAATATGGAAGCGGATTTGAAGGAGCAATATTAAAAGGAAGCCAGCATAACGATCTTTTTAATGCAGATGGCACTACTAAAACAAACCTGTCCGGAGGCATACAAGGAGGAATATCCAATGGAATGGATATTTATTTTAATGTTGCTTTTAAACCTGTAGCAACCATTATGCAAGATCAGGAAACTATAGATAAAGCAGGAAATATAGTAACTATGCAAGGTAAAGGAAGGCATGACCCTTGTGTGGTTCCCAGAGCGGTACCAATTGTAGAAGCTATGGCAGCATTGGTACTGGTTGATTACTGGTTGTTAAATAAAACGATCAAAAAATAATAAATTGATATTTAAAAAAATAACAGATCAAGGGATCAATATCTTAAAAAAAAACACGTTTCACTTCGTATTTCGTAGTTTCTAACGTGTTTTTTTGTTTTTAATTTATATCTTCGACCCTGTTTGATTTAAAATCAAAAAATTCACATGAAAAAAATAGCACTGCATTGGCAAATAATGATCGGAATGATATTGGGAATATTATTCGGGTTTATAATGACAACATTTTCTTGGGGTAAAGATTTTACCGGGGATTGGATAGCTCCTTTAGGAACAATCTTTGTTAATTTATTAAAGCTAATTGCTGTTCCTTTAATTTTGGCATCTTTAATTAAAGGAATTTCAGATTTAAAAGATATTTCAAAATTTAAACTAATAGGAGGAAGAACTATTGTTATTTATATTTTGACTACGGTAATTGCAATAACTATTGGTTTACTATTGGTAAATACTTTTAAACCAGGAAATGGAATTACCCCCGAAACTATAGAAAAACTAACCACAGAATATGCAGGTAACTCCAAAATATCCGAGCGTATAGCTGAAGCAGGCAAGCAAAAACAAAGTGGCCCTTTACAGTTTATAATAGATATGGTTCCAGAAAATGCAGTTCTGGCAATGAGTGATAATAAAATGATGTTGCAGGTGATATTTTTTGCAATTTTTCTTGGTATTAGTATGTTACTAATAAAACCATCACAATCAGAACCATTAAAAAAATTCTTTGATAGTTTAAATGATGTGGTATTAAAAATGGTAGATTTAATTATGCTTACCGCACCGTTTGCTGTTTTTGCATTATTAGCCAATGTTGTAGTTACCTCAGACGATCCAGATATTTTGCTTGCATTGTTAAAATATGCTGGAGTTGTAGTTTTTGGATTAGTTTTAATGATTGTATTCTATTGTATATTAATAGCAGTTATTACTAAAAAATCACCATTATGGTTCTTAAAAGAAATCAGCCCGGCACAACTATTAGCTTTTTCAACAAGTTCTAGTGCAGCTACGCTTCCTGTAACCATGGAAAGAGTAGAAGAGCATATTGGTGTGGACAAAGAAGTATCCAGTTTTGTATTACCAGTAGGAGCAACTATAAATATGGATGGGACCAGCTTATATCAGGCAGTAGCTTCGGTATTTATTATGCAAGTACTTTGGCCGGAAGGATTAACGTTCAGTAATCAAATTACCATTGTATTAACCGCATTATTAGCTTCAATAGGATCTGCAGCAGTACCTGGAGCAGGAATGGTAATGCTGGTTATAGTTTTAGAAGCAATAGGATTTCCTTCAGATAAATTGCCAATAGGCTTGGCTTTAATTTTTGCAGTAGACAGACCATTAGATATGTTAAGAACAACCATTAATGTTACCGGAGATGCAACTGTAGCAGTAATAGTTGCCAAATCTGTTGGTAAATTAGGGGATCCAAAGGTTAAGAATTGGGATGATGAATTATAATGCCTAATAATATTGCCAAATACCTATTATATTAATTAATTTTTCCAGTTTTTAAGCAAAGTAAATAATAAAGGATATTCTGGTTCTCTTTCCGGATTCCACATCATGGTTAGTTTGGCCTTTTGTTTTATATCCTTCAATTCAATACTTTTGACAGGAAACTCATGCCCCGATAAAGAAGATGCAGGCTCAAGGGATATTCCTAATCCAGCCTCGACAAGTCTAAAACTGGTGCTGGCAGAATCGGTTTCGTGAATAATTTTTGGTGTAAAACCAGCATCCATGCATATCGATTCTAGTATGTGAACATAATTAGGACCATCTGCTACCGAAGGAAATATAAACTCTTCATTTGCAAATGCCGAAAAAGAGGTGTAATTGTTATTGTTTACAGGGTGATTTTCTGGCAATAATACTACAAAATTATCTGTATGCAATACTTTGCTTTTTAAGTTAAAAGGTACCAATGGGTTGGTAGCAAAACCAATATCCAATTCATTTTTTTGTAATGCCAAATATTGATCTCTGTTGTTCATTTCTTTTAAAACTGCTTTTATACCAGGTGTTTGTAAATGAATTTTTTTTAAAATATCAGGCAAAATTGTTTGCATGACAGAGTGTGTAAAACCTATTTTAATCTCTCCGGCATGCCCGTTATGAATATTAGTAGTTTGTTTAGTTGCTCTTTCTAACCCAGAAAGTAATTTTTTGATTTCTTTTACAAAATAATGCCCGGCAGCAGTTAGCTCAACATTGCGTTTATCTCTTTTAAAAAGAACAGCTCCAATTTCTATTTCTAACTGTTTAATCTGTCTGCTTAATGCCGGTTGAACAATATTTAATTCTGTTGCAGCTCGGGTAAAGTTTAATTTTTCAGATAAAACAACCACACTTTTCAATTGTTGTATATTCATTAATGCATTTTTGTTATTAATCTATAAAAATTAAGTATTTTTTATTATAAATATAGATAGTTACTTTTGAAATACAAAAAACAAAAGAACAATCACAACTATAGTTGTTTTTAAATTAAAAAAGATGCAACAGACCATACCAGATTTAGATATATTACAAAAAGCTTATGATCCTTCCGGTTTTAGAAATACAGGACATCAATTAATTGATTTACTATCTGACTATCTGGAGAAAACACAAAAGGACAGAGATTACCTTGTACTTCCTTATAAAGACCCGGAAGAAGAACTTCTATTTTGGCAACAAGATTTTTCTTCAGACTCAGGGATTATAGATGTTTTCAAGAATATTATAGAACATTCTATACATGTACATCATCCTAGGTATATAGGTCATCAAGTTGCAGTTCCTGCTTTGGTTTCTACGTTAGCAGGACTTATGTCTGATTTACTTAATAATGGCACTGGTGTATATGAAATGGGGATGGCTGGTAATGCTATCGAGAAAATTATTACCGATCTGGTGGCAAAAAAAATTGGATATACAAATGAAACATCAGGATTTATAACATCAGGAGGTACATTAGCGAATCTTACAGCACTTTTGGCAGCTCGAAAAGCCAAAGCCCCATCACCAATTTGGGAGCATGGAAATCAGGAAAAATTGGCAGTTATGGTTTCTGAGGAGGCTCATTATTGTATTGATAGGGCAGCAAGGATTTTAGGTTTTGGTAGTGATGGTATTATAAAGATACCTGTAGATAAAGATTTTAAAATAGATGTAGATGTTTTAGAGGAATATTTTGATAAGGCAACTTCTCAAGGTTTTCATGTTATTGCAATTATTGGTTGTGCTTGCTCTACGGCTACAGGATCTTATGATGATTTAAGCGCTTTGGCAGATTTTGCAGAAAAAAACAATCTATGGTTTCATGTAGATGGAGCTCATGGGGGAGGAGTTGTGTTTTCTGAAAAATATAAATATCTAACCAATGGTATTGATCGGGCAGACTCTGTTGTTATTGATTTTCATAAAATGTTGATGACTCCTTCTTTAAATACCGCACTAATTTTTAAGAAAGCAGAAAATGCATACCAAACTTTTGTGCAAAAGGCTCAATATCTTTGGGATTCGCAAGATACGCAAGAATGGTATAATTCTGGAAAAAGAACTTTTGAATGCACAAAATCCATGATGTCTATCAAAGTATATGCTGTCTTAAAAACCCATGGAGAAGGAATATTTGAAAAAAATGTAGATCATTTATATGATATGGCTGCATTTTTTTCAAAAACCATCCAACAAAGATCTTATTTTGAATTAGCTATGGATCCACAAGCTAATATTGTTAATTTTAGATACACTAATAGTAATACTAGAAGTATAAGTACACTAAACAATGAAATTCATCAAAAATTAATTAGATCTGGTAAATTTTATATTGTTCAAACTACGATAGGAGAAGAGCGTTATCTGCGAACCACAATTATGAATCCACTTACTCAACAAAAGGATTTAATAGCATTACTGGATGAAATTGAAATTATAGCAAATAATATTATCACAGCATAAATATTTTAACATTTTTATTACGCAACCAATATGGTAATTAATTCATCTATACTATATAAAACTGTTATTTATATAGTATAGATGAAATATTTTATTGGTTTAATAATTCTGTTTTCGATAATAGGATGTAGTAAAGATGATGATAACAGTCCTACCCCAAATTCGTCTGGTTTACAAGGGGATTGGAATCTGGTTAATGTTACAGGAGGGTTTATTGGTATAAATGAGAACTTTGAAAAAGGGGTAATTGTTTGGGTATTTAATGAAGACACAAAGATTGTAAAAATCACGAATAAAAACACAAAGGATGTGTACGATGTATTGCCATCGGGTACATATACCTATTCTATTTTAACGGTAAATGATTCTAAAGAATTGATCATCGATGATAAAAATGTTGGTAATTTTAAACTTACCACAAATCAATTTACCATTGATGACCAATTTAGAGATGGTTTTCGGGTTACCTTTAATCGTTAAAGATTAATTCTCTTATTTTTTTAGATACTTAATCTGTAAGAAAATTCTTTTTCTGCATTTTTATTAGAAGCAATATCCAATTTCTATTGTAGTGTGCCTGTTTTAACATTATAAATAGAATTACCTGTATGGGTTATACTTCCAAAAAAAATCTTGTTTTCGAGTTAAGCTTCGGGGAATTAAACCCCTCAACATGAGATTAAAAGCTCTATTCTATCACTGTCACAAGATCCTCTGTACTTTTTCTTACTTTAACTAAATTTACCAACCAATCCTCTTTTTCATCTCTATACCCTAAAGGCAATAAAACAGCACTCCTTAAACCTTTAGCTCTTAATCCTAATATCTCATCTACTGCCTCTGGATCAAAACCTTCAAGAGGGGTGGAGTCTACACCTTCAAAAGCCGCTGCCGCAATAGATTGTGAAAAAGCAATATATGCCTGTTTTGCCGCATGATTAAAATTTACTTCAGGATCTTTTTGAGGATAGGATCCCAGTAATTTTTGTCGGTAGTTTTCCCATCCTTCATTTTCAAAACCTCTAATTTCGTTGGTAAGATCAAACATTTTATTAATACGCTCTTCGGTATAGGTATCCCATGCAGCAAAAACTAATAAGTGAGAACAATCGGTTATTACAGATTGGTTCCACGCAACAGGTCTGATTTTTTCTTTAATATCACTATTTGTTATAACGATAATTTCAAAAGGTTGTAAACCGCTGGAGGTAGGCGCTAGTCTGGCAGCTTCAATAATTCGGTCAATTTTATCTTGTGATACTTTTTCACCATTCATTGCTTTTGCAGCATATCTCCATTTTAATTTATCTAATAATTCCATTTTATATTTTTTAATAGTTATTTATACGTTTGTTTTATGCTTTAATACTGTTCCATGCAGCCTGAAAAGCTTCTTCTATATGATCTTTATTTAATTGAAATATACCCCGTTGTTGCATGGTCATTAAAAAAGATAAAGGGCTTATAGTATATGCATAAAGTAAAAAAGGAGATAAATCCTTTATTACACCTTCATCTATGCCCCTTTGCCATAAATCGAGTAGGGGTTGCAGGTGTTTTAAACCTTTTTGTCTACTGATTTCATCTATCATAGGACTATGATCGCACTGACATAAAAACAAAGCTTCATCGGTTTCTTTTAGTTTAAAATTGGCAATGCGTTTCCAAACGATTTCAAAACCATCTATAACAGATACATCAGGAGTATACGTCTCAAAAGCATAGCTTGTAAAAGCTGTTTTTACTTCTATATACACTTGATTAATAAGGTCTTGTTTACTTTCAAAATACAAATAAATGGTTGCTGGAGATACATTAGCCATTTTTGCTATTTTGGACATAGGCGCAGCATGAAACCCATTGTTATTCACTAGATTTATAGTTGCTTTTACCAGAGCATCCCTCTTAATTTGGCTTTTCAATAATTTGGACATAGCATTAAATTCTGGTGTAAAAATAGTAAAAATGAATGTTCATTCTTTTTTACTACAATAGTTTATATATTAATTAACATTGTAAAGTAGAGAAGAAGATAGTAATCAATATAGCATATATACATATTTGTAATATCTTGAAAAGAACATATTCCTACTTTGTCATCTTATATATGCTTTTATTTGATTTTTAGATCTACCATTAACATCCCTCTAAATCTCCCTTCAAAGGGAGACTTTTACTCCTTCCTTTGAAGGAAGGTCAAGATATATGTATTTTTAAATCTAAGATGACAAAGTAGGAGTATAGTTGAATTTTATAGAAAAAATTGGAAAGAATAAAATAATTATACCATATTTGCATCCTAAATTAAGAACAAAAAAAGTTTTAGCCTATGTTATTATCATTTGTACATAAAAAGGACGCTGTAAAGCTGTTTTCAAATCAAGAATATTAGGTATAAAACCATTGAAAAGATATAAAACAATAGAGCGTCCAAGAAATTGGACGTTTTTTTTATGTCATTTTTTCATAAACTATCCCTGTATAATAAAATAGTATTTGAAAGTTAAGCAACCTAATTTCAATTAGTTACTAAATAAGCGGATATCCGTTAACTAACGGACAGGGATAATTATGCATATTTGTAAAATTAACTAATTGAAAATCAGTTAAATATGTTTAAAATTAGTTTGCTTATTTAAAAAACAGATGTATATTTGCATCGCAATTAGCGAATTGCATAAAAATAATAAATAACCCTTAATACCGAAGTAAAATGATCTTTACAAATATATTTTGCGATTCTCTAAAAGAACTAGGTTCTGCTATGAGAATGCTTCGGGACTTCCTTCACTACTAAATAATAATAATCGTTATTATATATGAAAAGAAGTCTGAAGCCATAACGTTTCGGATTTTTTTGTTTTACACTTTGTTACATCAGTTAGGTCGAATTTTATAGATTTAGTACATTCAATTTTTCAGGCTAAACCAGCCTAAATCTTTCGTACTTAATTTATTGAATATCTTTCAGGTTGAGCTTGTGGAACGTGCCAGAGTAAACTTTTCAAAAGCCTGTCTGGCTAAGCTTGTCAAAGCCAAATTTCCCGAAACACATATTAAAAGAATGTCAAACAGAGAAACATACATTGTCTTTCTCCAATTTGACAAACATTAAATTATACCAATGGGAAATAAACTAAGAGGAAAAGACTTAATAAAATTAGGCTTTCCTAAAAACAATAGCATTAATGTGGCTTTGGGTCAGATTAACAGATATCAAAAGAAAATTAAAAAAGAATATATATTAACAGAAGCCAAAAAAGTATTACTAGATCCAGAAGCATATCAAGGAGATGGTGTTTGGGGCAAAATAGCAGAGAGTTTATTAAAACCTGTAGAAGTTAAAAAACAGGTTTTAAAAACTGTAAGGTCACCGTTTCATATCTATGGCGAAAATGAAATTGACGACCAAGCCAAATACCAATTGTTTGATGCCCTAAAATTACCAGTAGCAGTAGCTGGTGCCTTAATGCCAGATGCACATACCGGATATGGTTTGCCAATAGGAGGTGTACTTGCAACAAAAAATGCAGTTATTCCTTATGGAGTAGGAGTAGACATAGGTTGTAGAATGTGTTTAACAATATACCCTATAAAAGTATCCTACCTTAAAGGAAAAAAGCACCAGTTAGAGAATATATTATCCGAGCATACCAAATTTGGAATGTATGAAACTCATAAAATAAAGCATGATCACGAAATCTTTGAGCGGGATGAATTTAAAAGCATTCCGTTGGTAAAAAGATTAAAAGACAAGGCATATAAACAATTAGGAACCTCGGGTAGTGGTAATCACTTTGTAGAATTTGGAGTAGTTACTCTAACAGATATAAAAAATGAATGGGGATTAGATACCGGAGAATATTTGGGGGTACTTACCCATAGTGGCTCTCGGGGACTAGGTGCAAATATAGCAAAGCATTATACCTATTTAGCCACAAAACAATGCCCGTTGCCAAAGCATGTACAACAATTGGCTTGGCTGGATTTAAACACCCACGATGGACAAGAATATTGGTTAGCAATGAATTTGGCAGGAGATTACGCACAAGCATGTCATGATGATATACATGCCAGAATAGCAAAATTATTGGGATCAAAACCTGTAGCAAAAATTGGAAACCATCATAATTTTGCCTGGAAACAAAAAGTAAATGGAGAAGAATGTATTGTACACAGAAAAGGAGCTACTCCTGCAGCCAAAGGAGAACTAGGAATTATACCAGGATCTATGACTGCCCCCGGGTTTATTGTAAGAGGATTAGGTAACGAAGATAGTTTACAGTCTGCATCGCATGGCGCAGGTCGTTTACACTCCAGAAGAAAGTGTAAAGAAAAAATTACGAACAGTGACATTAAAAAACACTTAAAAAATCATGGAGTTACCCTTATAGGAGGAGGAATTGATGAGGCGCCAATGGCATATAAAAATATTGAAAAAGTAATGGCAAATCAGCAAGAATTGGTAGAAACTGTAGGAACATTTACTCCTAAAATTGTTCGAATGGATAAGTAGTATAATTTGGGCGTTACCCTACGGGTCAGGCTTTCGGCTATATCTTTTGTATGCTCCTTCCAAAAAAAGGAACATACAAAAGGATGCCGCCTCAATCCCTAACGCAAAATAAAAAATAAAAAATGGAAACAAATAGATTTAGATCAACCATAAAAAGCCTAACCGCTTTCAAAGATATCATAAATGTTCATTGTCCAAATTGCAATGAAAAGGCTTCGTTGCATAGAAGATTTGAAGATTATAGAAGTTACTGTGATCACTACGAATTTAGATGTAATAATTGCCATACAGAAGTAAAGGAAATAAAGAAATTTATATATAGCGTAAATAGAAATTGTCCTTTTTGTCCAGCTGTTATAAACTATAGATCGCTCCCTACTTCTAAGATTAAAAAAGAGGTAGAGGTGACTTGCAACGAATGTAAAGAAAGAATTTGTTACACTCCAAAAGTTGAGTCAGTATATGATTGGAAACTTAAAGGAGAAAATATAGAATTTACGTACTGGTTTAATGAAAGATTTAAAGGAGAAATGTTTTGGGCAGTAAATGAAGAGCATTTAATATATCTAGAAGATTTTATTTCGGCAAAGCAAAGACAACGAAGTAAAAAAAACTATGGAATGATGTTAGTTGATAAACTACCACAATTTATAAAGGATAAAAAAAATAGAGATGAATTATTAAAATTAATCTTAAAACTAAAGAATAAGTAATGAATCAAAAAATTATACAAATAACAGCAGGCAGAGGCCCGACAGAATGTTGCTGGGTCGTTGCCCAAGTACTTAAATATTTTTTAGAAGAAGTACAACAAGTAGGATTATCCTATACCATAGTCCAAAGAATACAAGGTACAGAAAATGGCACATTGCAATCTGCTATGGTTACACTAGAAGGAAAAGAAATGGAATTATTTTTAAAATCCT
This sequence comes from Aquimarina sp., assembly GCF_977115655.1. Lineage (NCBI taxonomy): Bacteria > Pseudomonadati > Bacteroidota > Flavobacteriia > Flavobacteriales > Flavobacteriaceae > Aquimarina > Aquimarina sp. The sequence goes on along the minus strand of NZ_CDSBKO010000001.1, from coordinate 181,560 downwards.
GGATAGGTACTGTACAATGGATAGGAACGTCTACTTTTCGTAAATATAATAAACGAAAGAACTGGTTTATAGGTGTTTATGAGTTAGACATACTACATCTGGAAAAATTAAAGGAATCGGATATTATATTTCAAACTATGCGAAGTTCTGGACCAGGTGGGCAGAATGTAAACAAAGTAAATTCGGCAGTTCGAGCAATACATCGACCTACAGATACGAGTGTAGTGGCAATGGATAGTCGTTCGCAACACCAAAATAAAAAAATAGCAATAGAGCGATTAAAAGATAGAGTATTAGAAGTACAATTAGAAAAATTAAAGCAATCTTTATCCGATCAATGGGAGAACCATCTTAATGTACAACGAGGAAACCCAATTAGAATATTTAAAGGAACTGATTTTAAGAAAGAAAAGAAGGTGAAAACCTTTAAAAACAAACGAAATCAGTTGAAAAAAGAGTTACAAAACGAATTAAAAAAATAAGAAATGAGTAATTTATTAGACAAATATTTATTTCAGGCATTAGATGCATACCCCTATAATCTCGAAGAGGCCGTAGAGTCTTTAAACTATGCATTGTCTTATGATCAACGAAATCCGACCGCATTAAGTCTTTTGGGGCAGATATATGCAGAGAATTTAAAGAATTATGAAACCGCAAAAGAGTATTTTCAACAAGCTTTGGCAGAGGATATGTATGCAATAGATGTGTATCCAAAATACATTAATGTATTACTTTGGAATGAAGATTATGAAGAAGCTGAAAAATTAATAGAATTTGCATTAACCGTAAAAGGAACAGATAAAGCAGTATTATACGTTAAAAAAGGTCTTTTGTTTGAGCAAAAAAAGAAATATAAAAGGGCGTTAAAATATTTAAAATTAGCAAAAGAACATACGTATAATAATGTATTTATTGAAGAGATAAAAGAAGAAAAAGAAAGGATTAAAAGTAAAATGCCTAAGAAAAAATCAACGGATGCTACATCAAAATCCGCTGCTAAAGAAACAAAGAAAAAATAATTAAGCTAGTTATTCTAATCTATATTTAGAATGACTAGCTAAAATAAAACCTCTCAAAAGAATAAAATACCCTCTATCACAGGAGATGGCAAGTACAACTTATACATTTTTGTATAGCTGATACGCTTTTTCTAATTTTTTACAAATTCTTTTTCTAAGCAGCTTAGGTTGTAAGACTTCAATAGTCTCCCCAAAACCAAGGATTAAGCGTTCAAATTCAAAATTTAAGTGCACCTGTAGTTGGATTATGGTACTGCCATCTTCTAATTTTTCTATAACCTCTTGAGAATGATGAAAAGGTTTGGTTAACACATAAGGACTATTATTTTTGTCTAATTTTAAAATTACTTTTTGTATTTGTTTCTCATTAAGTACCGTTACCCCAATAGTATTTTTATAATATTCGTCACCATTAAACTCTTCATTGGTATAGGGTATAAGAGTATCAAAATCTATTTTAAGGATTCTATCCAGAGCTAAATTTACAATAGATTTATTTTTTGTAGCATTTTGTTTTCCTATTAAAAACCATCGATTATTGAATTCTTTTAAAATAAATGGATGAAATATAAATTCTGAAGCTTTTATAGCAGTAAAAGATTGATACGTAATTTTTAATACTATCTTTTTAAGAATTGCCTGATATAATATATCCAAATGTTTTAATCCTTTCAATTTCTCGTTTTTATCGAGGTGAATAATGGCAGATTGATGTGTCTTTTCTGTATATACTTTATCCTCTAGTCGTTGTATGATACCTCCTAGTTCTGCAAAAAGTGAAAAGTCTTTAAACTGTTTTAACATTTCTACAGTTTCCGATAATACGTTCATATCATTTTCAGTTAAAGGAATATCGGTAATAGAATATCCTTCATTACAATATCTATAATATTTTTTTTGATATACTTCAATAGGAGCATTATATCCCAATTTGTCACTACGCATCATTTGGATATCCAGTTGCACAGTGCGTTTACTCACATTAATATTTCTTCCTTCATATTCATATAACGCATCCGAACAAGCATCAATAAGGCCCTCTAAAGTCCATTGGCGATTATTGTTTTGCAGACATTTGTCTATGGTTTTATATCGTATTAATGCATTTTTATTTAAAGCCATAACTCTATATTTTTAAGAAAAATAAGGATTATTCACATCTACGCAAAATGATTGCGTATAAAGATGGGATATTTGTATCAGAATTATAAATGAGTTGTTAGATATTGATTTAAAGCGATATATACCCAACTGATAATCAATTAAAATCAAGAAAAAAGAATTATGAAAAACAAAATAAAAATCACAGGAAAAACATTAATTGATTTAGGGTTTCGATCCGGAAAGTGGTTTCCAGAGGCAATTGATTTTATAAATATAAATCAATTAGAAGGGGAAGCAATGCATGCGTATTTAGAGCAATTCAAATCCCCGCCAATACAAGATTTACATAAGGAATCTATACCATTTGCAATTAATATAAAAGCTGAAAATGAGTTAGAAGAAATCAATGTAAACTCGGTGATAACATCTATGAATACGTTAATGAAAACTCCAACAATAGTTAATGGTGCGATAATGCCAGATGCTTGTCCTACAGGACCTAACGGAACAATTCCGGTAGGAGGGGTGGTTGTAGCAAAAAATGCAATTCACCCGGGAATGCATAGTGCAGATATTTGCTGTTCGGTAATGCTTACTGATTTTGGTAAAACGGAACCTAAAAAAGTATTAGACGCAGCACATAAAAACACACATTTTGGACCAGGAGGAAGAGACAGAGATACTCAGTATAGATTTCCAGAGGAATTATTAAAAGATTTTAAAGGTAATTATATGCTGAATAACGAAAAAATGATTCAAGCAGCAAGATCGCATTTAGGAACACAAGGGGATGGTAACCATTTTTTGTTTATCGGTATATCCAAAAATACAGGCAATACCATGATGGTTACCCATCACGGATCCAGAGGGCCTGGAGCCAATTTATATTCTCAAGGGATGAAAATTGCAGAACGTTTTAGAAAAGATCTGTCACCAGAGACATTAAAACAAAATGCATGGATACCTTTTGATACAGAAGAGGGGCAAACCTATTGGGAAGCATTGCAAATTATACGAAAATGGACAAAAACTAACCATGAAGTAATACATAATACTACCTTACAAGCGCTAGATATAGAAGCATTAGACCGATATTGGAACGAACATAATTTTGTATTTAAAGACAAAGACTTATTTTATCATGCAAAAGGAGCAACCCCATTAAATTCTAAGTTTATGCCAGATATAACAGGCCCAAGATTGATTCCGCTAAACATGTCAGAACCAGTATTAATCGTAGAAGGAGAAACTACAACAAATAATCTTGGTTTTGCACCACACGGAGCTGGGCGTAATGTGAGTAGAACACAACATAAAAAAAGTAAAACAGGAACATTTCAAGAGATTTTTGAAGAAGAAACCAAAGGATTAGATGTTCGTTTTTATTCTAATGAAATTGATATCTCAGAACTACCTAGTGCCTATAAAAATGCCGAAACCGTGCGAAACCAAATGGACGAATTTGGATTGGGCAAAGTAATTGACGAAGTTTTGCCTTATGGATGTATTATGGCAGGGGATTGGCAAAAAAATGCACCTTGGAAAAAAAGGAAAAAGAAATGAAAATGTTTCATTAAATCATTTTATATCGTATATGTTGTAAACAAGCCTCTTTATTTACCTGCCAATACGCATAAGGTATTGTAATAATTGAAACTTTTGTTCTAAATAATGTTTTGTACTGATTAATAGAAAATGTTTTTTCTAATTCTCCTGGATAGCCTACTAAATCAATACAAATTAGTTTATTATTAATAGTAAGAATTATATCCAAAACATAACCAGCAAGGATGTAATTAATCATGATATCTTCTTTTTTAACACCTAAATGAAGTAATTCTTCATAAACTTGGTTAGCAAAATAATCTACATAATTAGTGGTTTTTAAACCAGTATCAAAAATTTGACTATGAGAATAATAATCAATTAATAGGTGCTTGTTTTTAAACCCTTTTGGCGAAAAAGAATAATATAAAAATTGTTTCTTTTTTGCTCTCGTAATACTTACATTAAATACATCTTCTCTATCTAAATATTGAAAAACAGAAGAGCTAGTGTTATTGTCTATAGTAAAAGTAATATACATCAAATCTCTTTCTTCTCCCTGAAAACTAAAAGGAGTGCCTATCGTTATTTTATGTTTTTTGATATATAAAATATCAAACTCTTCTATTTTACTTTTTATATAATTCACTTGATCTCTAAAAGGGGATAAAACCCCAATAGAAGAACACATATGCAGAGGCAGGTCTTTTTCAAATTGTATAACTTGTTTTATATCTGATAGTATTTGATCTGCTTCTGCCAGATTTATTCCATTACTTCCTTTTATACCATTACATGAAATCCAATATACAGAAGATTGTTTTTGATGGATTTGTAAATCTGACATGATTTTTAGGTTTCCATCATAAAATTTCTCGTTACTATAATTTATAATACTGGGGACACTTCTATAATGTTCATCCAAAAAATGAATGCTGCTTTGAGAATCTAACCGATCTAAAACATAATCCAAAAAACTGTGTGTTCTGTAATTTAGAACATCATTTCCTTCTATAACATTATGTAGAGTAGCTGTATTTAATAATACCTCATTAGATAAAAAAGAAATATGTCTTAATTGTTTAGGATCTCCTACAATTACTATTTTTTTTGCTCTGGCAAGAATAGGGATCATTGTTGCTATATCGCATTGAGAAGCCTCATCAATAATAGCAATATCAAACATATCATTTTTTAGAGGTAGAGTATGACTAATATCTGCGGATTTAGTAATCCAAATAGGTAAACATTGTACTATTAAATCAAAATCAATAGATGCTAATAAATCTGCTCTTTTTCCCGTGTCTGATGATTTAATAAGTTTTAATAAATCCTGAAAAGTGCTTCGTTTATAGCTAAGAAGAGAAACTATTTTGCTTTTATATTGTAATGTTATTAGATTCTTGATTAATTGGCTTTTTTCATGAATTGCATCTTTAAGAAAATCAATTAATACCCAAAAAGGGAGTCCTTTAAGAATTTTTGAAGAAATATACCTTCTTTTTAAACTTCTAAAAAAAGAAGGGTTTATATCTACAAATAACTCTCCATTTTCAATTTCCTTCCCCTCTCTTTCTGTAATTTCTTTTTCAATTTCATCAATCCTTTTTTGTTTACTCTCAATATCCTTTTTTTTCTTGTTTACATAATCATTTTTAACTTCAAAATGTTTAAAACGTAGAATAGATTCTATTTTTTTCTTTAAAACAGACTTATAGCTTCTTCCAACTCCTGCACGTATAGATAATCCTTTAATCCCTAAATCGTGAACAATTTTTTCTTGTAAAACATCAACAGCCTGATCAGATTTAGAGCATATCAAAACACTTTTCTCATTGTATACCATGTCAATTGCTAAGGAAGCGATGGTATATGATTTTCCTGTTCCCGGAGGTCCTATAACTACAGTCACATCACTAGATTTAGCACCTAGTATAATATCTAATTGAGGTTCACTTAAATTTGAGGGTACGTAAACAGGTTTGTTTTTGTTTATTTTTTTGTCAGACCAAATTTTATTTCCAGAAAACAATGTCCTTAATGTTTCATTATAAAGGTGCTTTTCTTTTATTTCTTCAATTTCATATAAAACTCCTCTACTGGATTTCGACTTTTCTATAATCCCAATAGAAAAAACAGGAGAAAGTTTTAAGGATTCTTTTTTTGTATATTTCTTTAAATCACTATCGGCTATTAACAAAGGTAATTTGTCTAGTTCCTTTGTATCAATGTCTATATACTCCTTTATTTTAGATGAAATTTGGGTAATATTTTGATATTGTGGTTCTTCATTATTTATTAGATTCTCTATTTCCAGTAAAAATGTTTCTCCAAGATTGTAATTATTTTTAATTAAATTAAGAAGAGTAGTATTGCAACTATTTTCATCAAAATTATATTTAAAATAATAGATCCCTTTTACATCTTTTTCCAGGGTAACTGGTGTTGTTATAAGAGGAGCATAAATAGTTTGTCTTTTACCTAAAAATGTTAATTTTCCAGTAATGAAAAAACTGGAAGCAATTAAAGTTTTTTCTTTTTTATGAATTTCTATATACTTATATAGCTCTTCACCAAGATTTTGATCTAATCTAACAGGATCTTCTTTTTGATATAACTTTGTTATATTCTCTATATAAAATCTTTCATCAACCTTAACTCCCAAGTAATTTAAGATATTATTGTCTCTAAATTCTTGTTTATAACAATCTTGATAATAGGATATGATTTTTTCGATTTGCATATATTAAATTTAAAACCCTTGTATTTTTTAATCTTTTGTCAAAGCTAGAGCTTAATTTTTAAAATAATTTGGAGAATATGTAAAAAACTACCCATATTTGCATAACAAAATGACACAGAATAGAATACATATAACACCAAAATCGCTTTTTTGTAAATGCGATTACCGATGGATTACCGAGGTATCCATTCGAAACAGGGCGTTGTGTAGCTATTTTTGATCCCATATATAATGTGATTTAATACAAAAACTAGATATAACCATGAGCGTCCAATAAATTGGACGCTTTTTTTATGATTTTTTTTAAATGAATGTATAAAAGTTAATGAACACATATAAAATAATATTTGGAAACTAAGCATCAGAAACACAAACGATTGCCAAAAAATCCAAAATCTGTTATAAAACGGACAGGGATTTCTATATTTAATTTTTAAATATAAGTAATTGATTTTCAGTAAAATAAAGTTAAAAATAGTTTGGATATTTAAAAAATGTTTTGATCTTTGCATTGTGCAATACAAACAAAATAATAAGAAAGATTGTACTAATATAAAGCATATAAAAATGATACCTAATAATTCAGAACACATAGTAACCCGCCTTTTAACCAAGCAAGAAAGATATTGTTCTGTTATTAATATAATAGGTGTCAATTTTATAGAAAGTATGAGGATAAGAACATAACTTATTTACATCAAGATATAAAAAAGACGCCCGAACAAGGCGTCTTTTTTTATGCTCTTTTACGAAAAAATATTCTATCGTATCCCAAAGACAAGATGGCTGAAAGGTGAAGGCAACGGTTTGCAAAACCGCTTTTTATGAGTTCGAATCTCATTCTTGTCTCTATTTTAAATACCTCCTGTTTTATCACAGTATTTAAAACAATATGTAACTAAATAAATTAATCTATTATGAAAACTCACTTTACGATTACAAAAGAAAAAATGAAAAGAAAAAGCCCGTGGATCACCAGAGTACTATTGAAGTGGGGGGCTATCTATGTAAATGCCATGAGCAAAGCTCTGTACCCACCAGAAACTAAAGGTGTAGAAAGTAAAAATGACATACATCGTACTTTTTATAAATAAAAAAGAAAACTACGCATAATCACTGCGTAGTTTGTTTGCACCTTTGTTACGTACTAAAAACAAGCCTTTAGATGTAATCCAATAAAAGGTTTTACATAGTGTCATGCCTGCAGGTAAGGCACGCTAAAGTTCATAGATAATAATGTAGATTTTGGTAAATACCAGATGATAAAAATATCAAGCAAGTCTTGTTGCGTGTTTCTGTATAGCACCATTGTATGAAGTATTGCAAATTTTTGTATGATCGCTTCATATACAATTTGACTTGAAGGTTTGTTTATTGCCAAAAATAAACACGTTTCTGTAATCGTGGGTTCGAATCCCACTCTGTGAAAACAGATAGTTTAGCGGATAGAACAACAGATGTTTGCGCAGGTTCGATTCCTGCCAAGGCCACTTTTTTAGGCTTTGTAGCTCAGTCTGGTTAGAGCACTACACTCATAATGTAGGATATGGACTAAAAATCCATTTTTTTCAAAAGCAGATCATCTTTTAAAACTGATCTCTGGCATGTCACTGCCGTTAAACAGGACAAAAAACTGTGATGGTAAGTCGGTTATTATAGTGATTTTACTATACTAACAGTCTTAAAAGTACTTTGAAATGTCAGTATTGTTTTTATTTGAAATTAATACTTTTTTGTATTCAGATTTTAGAATTATGAAGTCTTTTTTAAGATTACATATAGCTACTATCCCTTTACTTAAAACTATGTATAGATGATACTAACAGACTAATGTTTCCGCACCAGAAAGATGATTTACTATCTCAGTTTTTACTTAAAAAACAATTAAGATATAACATACCAAATAGGTTGTTGATTAACAAATAGAAAAAATGAAAAGAATAAGAATTAATGCAGGTAAAATAGGTTTAGTTTTTAAAAAAGGAGATTATAATCGTGTAATTACACAAGGAAACCATTGGTTAGGATTTAATGAAAGAGTACTACAATATAGCCTTACCAAAAGTTTTGAAATACCAGTAGCTCTGGAGCTCTTGTTACAAGATAAAGAATTAGAAGCGATGCTACATATAATTGAGGTAAAGGATAATGAAATTGTATTACTATATGAAAACGGAATTTTTAAAAATGTATTATCTGCGGGGCGTTATGTATACTGGAAAAGCTTGATGAGTTATGAGTTTACTACTGTAGATCTTAGTAAAATATACATTACAGAAAAGATCCATAAATCTTTATTTAGTAATAATGCTTTAAGCAAATATATACGAGCTTTTGAAGTCGCTGCGTATGAAAAAGCAGTATTGCTTGTAGACGATGTATATACTAAAACATTAGAAAGTGGAGCATACCGTTTCTGGAAAAATGATATTTCTATTAAAATTGCAAAAACAGATACACGTCAATTACAATTAGAAATTGCTGGTCAGGAATTGTTGACCAAAGATAAAGCTGCTATTCGTATTAATTTTTATACACAGTATAAAGTGATGGATATAGAAAAAGCTTTACTAGAAAACAAAGATTATGAAAAGCAATTATATATCGTTATGCAATTGGTATTACGTGCTTATATAGGCAGATATACATTAGATGAACTTCTGGAAAACAAAGAGACTATCGCCCAAGCTGTATTAGAAAATACCAAAACAGAAGCGGTTACGCTAGGGGTTAAAATTTTAAACTGTGGTATTCGGGATGTAATTTTAACAGGGGAGATGAAAGAGATCATGAATCAGGTATTGATTGCTCAAAAAAAGGCACAAGCCAATATCATTACTCGTCGAGAAGAAACAGCATCAACCCGCAGTTTGTTAAATACAGCCAAGCTTATGGAGGAAAATGAAATGCTTTATAAACTTAAAGAAATGGAGTATGTAGAAAAAATTGCGGATAAAATCGGAGAGATTAGCGTCTCAGGTGATGGCGGTATGATAAAGCAATTAAGAGATATATTTTCTGTAAACAAGTAAGTATAATATTGCAATCCCTAAGAGCAGACTTAATCTATACCATATATAAGTAACATATATATAGACAATTAATATAGCGTCACAATCAATAAGCATATTAAAAACAAGTATTCTTGAAAAAAAATAGGTGCTTTCTAATTTCTTAACTTAAGTTAAGAATATATCAGGTTTTTTGATATATCTTCGAATTTATATAAAACGGTTGTACAGTCTAATCTTTATGTGCTATTAAAATGAAAGCAATAACATGTACTTTTAAAGATAGCATAACGATTAATACAAACCGTCCATTATTAACAGAATAGAAAACTAAACAAATTAATTGTATAAACTAAAAATCTAATTTTACATGAAAGAAAGCTTATTTTTTATAGTTTTTTTCTTTACTCTACTATTTAACTCCTGTTCTAGCGACTCATCAGCTCCTGCTGAAAGTGAAGATGAATATGTTACGGCTAGTATTGAAAGTGATGTTTTTAAATCCAATTATTACCATTTAATTAGAACCACTGATACAGCAACGGGTAATACAGTAGTACAACTAGGAGCTTATGAAGACAACGGCGATGGTATTATTTTTGTTTTATATGATTTTCATGGTGTGGGCAAGTATACCCTTAACAACTCTGTATGCTGTGATTACATTAGCTATGTTAACGGATCTGTTGGTTTTGATTATAGCACGCATCACTTAGGTTGTAATGGCTCTGGTGAAATCAACATAACCTATGCAGATGAAAATAAAGTGGAAGGCACTTTTTTCTTTACAGGTAAGAGTTTAAATGATTGTGACGTTTCTAAAACTATTACAGATGGGGAGTTTTCTTCTAAATACCAAACCACTAATTAAACTTTTTTAAAATTTTATTTGAAACATACATTTTAATCAAGTTGCTAATAAGCCAACAGAGCTTAATGATTAAAAAAAATAAACAATCTAATTTTAAATAAATTTGAAATTGAAAGCAAATATTTTTACAACCCTGTTATTGGTTCTCAATTTTTCGTTTTTATCAGCCCAACAAAATGAGTGGGACATAGATGAATTACTTAAACTTACCTCGCAAGGTAGTGCTGCGATTAGTGGTGAATCCTTTGCCAAAGACACCCCTTATAAGTATTCAAAAATAAAAATAGGGGTATTTAACTTTAACAAAAAACAATTTCCACCCGTTGGGACCGAAGTGTTACTAATACCCAGTACTCCTTACTTTGATAAGTGGCTAAAAGAAAACAAAAAAAGAGCCAAGAAAAAGAAAGAGCCTATTCTTTTAGATGAAAACTATTCCAAATGCATTGTAAAAACCAAAATAACCGACAATAAAGGACATTTTAAGTTTAAAAATCTAATGCCCGGTAACTATTGGTTAATTACAGAATTTAATTTTACACACACTAACAGCACAACTCAAGTTGTTGGGTATAGAGACAATTATTTAAACGGAAGGTATATTGGGTCTGCTCCTATAGAACAAATTTTTCGTTACCATACCAAAGATAAAGCTTATCCTACTAAATTGGTAAAAATAGCTGAGGCAAACGAAAACATACAAGTAAAATTAAGAGATACAGAAAGTTTGTTTTAAAGCAAAAAATAAATCACTATGGATTTAAAACCCATAGTGGTTTATTTGACTATATATGAAACAAATACTGTTTTAACGGTGGTTGTTTCATATATAGTCAAATAAACAGTATCAAGCATTACTTCTGCCAGAATATTTAAGAAAAACTTATAAAAATGAGCTATTAGATTTTAAGTTAAATCCCTAATTTTGCGTATATGATACGCCAAAATATTAAAGTTGCTGTAGATGCTGTAGTCTTTGGATACAAAGACAAAAAACTTAATGTACTCCTTATTAGACGAAACATAGCCCCGTATAAAGACTCCTGGGCATTACCTGGTGGATTGGTTTTAGAAGATGAAAATCTGGAGCAAGCTGTAGAACGAGAGTTAAAAGAAGAAACTAATGTAACTGTAGACTATTTAGAGCAATTATACTCTTTTGGAGATCTTGGTCGAGATCCCAGAAACAGAGTAGTTAGCATAACGTATTTTGCATTGGTTAAACCAGAGCATCATGATATAAAAGCAGATACAGATGCCAAGGATGTAGCATGGTTTGATGTACAAAATCTTCCCGAATTGGCTTTTGATCATGCTAAAATCCTAAAAAAAGCAAAAAAAAGACTGCAAAACAAATTAACCTATGAGCCTATAGGTTTTGATTTGCTAGAAAATAAATTTCTGTTTTCAGATTTAGAAAAACTGTATATGACTATTCTAGAAAAGGAAATAGATCGTAGGAATTTCAGAAAAAAAATTCTTGGTTTTGGTATTTTGGAAGAGTTAGACGAAAAAGTATCTGAGGGTAGGGGAAGACCAGCAAATTTATTTCAATTCAATAAAAATCAATACTTTAAATTAAAAGAAGAAGGTTTTTTCTTCGATATAAAATAAGCCATTTTTTACTCATTTCTAGTCCAAAAATAGTTTACATATTTATTTATTGTGTTTTTTACGCAAAATAATTTGGCAGAGTACATAAAGTGTTTTAAATTTGCGTAAAAATAACACAATTATGAAATATCTACACCTTGACCCATCGTTTGCACCATATACTACATCTATAGATTTTGAAGCATTTGTTTTTAATGGGGGAGAACCACATATAAAAATAAAAGACCAAAATATAGGAGAAGAAGTTACTATAACCCATCGTATTAACTCATTTAATGATTTTGGATTAGTATTAGTCGCTACAGATGCACTTAAAAGAATGGACGTAAAGATCATTAATCTGTTTATACCATATTTTCCTGCTGCACGACAAGATAGAGTAATGGTGTCGGGAGAATCCCTGTCTGTAAAAGTATATGCAGATATCCTAAATGCACAAGGATATAATCAAGTTACTGTTTTCGATCCACACTCTGAGGTAACACCAGCAGTAGTAAATAATGTAAAGGTGATCCAGAATTATGATTTTGTAAAACAGTGTTTAGAAACCATAAAGGAAGAAGTTGTATTGATATCTCCTGATGGTGGCGCATTAAAAAAAATCTATAAAGTTTCAGAATATCTAGGAGGTATCGAAGTCGTAGAATGCTCTAAAAAACGAGACGTAAAAACCGGGGCATTATCAGGTTTTAGAGTTTATGAAGAAGATTTACAAGGAAAACATTGTGTGATCGTAGATGATATATGTGATGGTGGTGGTACTTTTTTAGGGTTAGCACAAGCTCTAAAAGAAAAAAATGCAGGAAAATTAAGTTTAGTGGTTAGCCATGGTATCTTTAGTAAAGGATTGGATAGTTTAACACAACTGTTTGATACCGTATTCACTACTAATTCTTTTAGAGATATTAATGAAGAAGGAGTAGTACAAATACCAATTATAAAATGAATGTAATAAAAGCACCAGAACAATTAACTATAAATAATCAATATAGTATTTTTTTGGCAGGAAGCATAGAAGGAGATACAGCTACAAACTGGCAAGATATTGTTGTAGAAAACCTATCGAACAAAGAAGGAGTTTTATTAAATCCAAGAAGGTTAAGTTGGGATGCTTCCTGGAAACAAGAGATAGAAAACTCTAAGTTTAAGGAACAAGTTACATGGGAGTTAAACGCTTTAGAACAAGCAGATAGAATTATTATGTATTTTGATCCCCTAACCAAATCACCAATATCCTTATTAGAGTTAGGATTATTTGCCAAAAGTGGAAAACTACTTGTCTGTTGCCCAGAAGGATTTTGGAGAAAAGGAAATGTAGATATTGTATGTGAACGATATAAGATCGATCAAGTAAATAATTTGGAGGAATTAATTAACGAGGTAAAGAAAAAATTAAAATGAAATCGTTGTTAGACAATATAAAAGGTGGGATTTTTGGGGTAGCAGTAGGCGATGCATTGGGAGTTCCGGTTGAATTTAAATCACGAGAGTCTTTAAAGAAACAGCCTGTTACTGATTTCATGGGATATATGTGTTGGAACCAACCACCGGGAACATGGTCTGATGACACATCTCTAACATTATGCCTAGTAGATAGTTTGACAAAAGATTATGACGTTGAGAATATAGCAAAAACCTTTGCCAAATGGTATACAAATGGATATTGGGGAGCACATAACAAAGTATTTGATATTGGCGGGAGCACCCGATATTCTCTCGATAGAGTTTTAAAAGGAGAATCAGGAAAATATTCAGGAAATATGTTTGAAACCGATAATGGTAATGGTTCCTTAATGAGGACATTACCATTAGTGTTTTTCTTGCAAAAAGAAACCGATAGTAATAAAAGGTATCAAAAGATAAAAGAAGTATCCTCTATTACGCATGCACATTTTAGATCCGTTTTTTCCTGTTTTATATATGTAGAATATGCATTACTCCTTTTACAAGGCCAAGATAAATTTGTAGCGTATGAAAACATGAAGAAACCATTACTAGAATTTGCTTATAAAATGGATTTCAACCCTGTAGAGATAGACCTGTTTCATAGAATATTAAAAGGAAATATTTTTGAAGAAAGCAAAGATTCTATACAGAGTTCGGGATATGTTTTACATTCATTAGAAGCTTCATTATGGTGTTTATTAACATCAAACTCGTATGAAGAATCGGTACTAAAAGCAGTAAATCTAGGCGGTGATACAGATACTACAGGAGCTATAACAGGTGGTTTAGCAGGATTATATTATGGCTATGATACTATTCCTGAAACATGGAAATTTCAATTAGCCAGATTTGAAGATATAGAAGAATTACTAAAAAAATTTAATAAAAGTTTGTCATGAAATATAATATAGAACAAACACAGAGACAATTTAATGAAGGAGAAAATATAAAATTTTTATTCTTTTGGGGACATACGCCAAATAAAGACGGCACTATTGGTAAAAGTTGTTTTAGCCAATGGTGGCAATCCAATTTTGAAGTAGAAGGAGTTACCTATAAAACCGCAGAACATTGGATGATGGCAGAAAAGGCAAGACTATTTAAGGATCAAACGATTTTAGAAGAAATTAGTAAAGTTTCTCACCCTATGGAAGCTAAAAAGTTGGGAAGAAAAATTAAAAATTTCGATCCTAAGATTTGGGATGCACATAAATATGAAATCGTAAAACAAGGAAACTTTCATAAGTTTTCACAACATAAAGATCTTGCTGAGTTTTTGTTAAGCACTAAACAACGAGTTATTGTAGAAGCAAGTCCAAATGATAATATTTGGGGAATTGGTATGGCACAGGATAATGAAAATGCGCAAAATCCTAATTTGTGGAAAGGAGATAATCTATTAGGATTTGCCTTAATGGAAGTGAGAGATGAGTTGAATTAATTCTATAACCTTAAAAAAACCAATAATGATACTTCAAACGATAACCAATAAAATTTGGACTATTGAAAACTTTCTTTCTCAGAAAGAATGCCAAGATCTTATTTCATTTAGTGAAAAAAAAGGGTATGATGAAGCAGATGTAGGGCTTGCTTCTGGAGCCAAAATGATGAAAAACATAAGAAATAATTATCGTTTGATATACGAGGACATCAATTTTAGGGATGCTATTTGGAAAAAACTAATTCCATTTTGCCCAGGAAAAATAGAAAATTCATTGATCACTGGTTTAAATGAAAGATTTAGATTCTATAAATATAATACAGGACAAAAATTTAAAAGACATATAGATGGACGTTTTAGAAGAAATGACGAAGAAAGTAGGATTACTTTTATGATATATTTAAATGATAATTATAAAGGAGGAGAAACAAAATTTGATGAAATTGCAATACAACCACAACAAGGAAAAGCACTCTGTTTTATTCATGAACAAAAACACGAAAGCATTCCTATTATCGAAGGGGTGAAATATGTATTGCGGAGCGATATTATGTATGAAAAAAATAGGTATGAAACCAAATCATAAACATATAAGTAAATTTTTAAGCCTTATTTTAAGGCACAATCCAGATAAAATTGGATTAGAACTAGATGAAAATGGTTGGGCAGATGTTAATGAGTTACTTCGTAAAGCACAAAAACATCAACCAAAATTAGATATAAAACTATTAAAAGAAATCGTAGAAACCAACGATAAAAAGCGGTTTGCTTTTAATAATGAAGAAACCAAAATAAGAGCCAATCAAGGACATTCTGTATCTGTAGATTTAGAATACAAACCAACACAACCACCAGAATTTTTATACCATGGTACCGTAGCTAAATTTATAGATGCTATTCAAGAAAAAGGACTTTTAAAAATGAACAGGCACCATGTACATCTTAGTGAAGAACGAGAAACTGCTATAAAAGTAGCTTCCCGAAGAGGAAAACCTATTATTTTAACCATTCGGTCTGGGGAGATGCACAAAAAAGGAATTGTTTTTTTTCAATCGGATAACAAAGTATGGCTTACAGATATAGTTTTGCCAGAATATGTAGAGTTTAAATGATTATCAAAGATATACTTATAGGATTAGCAATAGGAGATGCGTATGGAGCAGGAGTAGAGTTTCAGGATCGAAACTGGATACGTAAAAATGTAGATTTCACCACTTTTGTTAATGCAAGAGATCAAATTGCAGTACCTAAAGACAAAAAAGAAGTCTTTACAAAAAATTATAGCCCTTGGGATTATACCGATGATACAGAAATGACTATTGGAGTTCTAAAAGCTTTGATGTCAAAAGATACGTTTACAGAAGAACTATTAATTAAAAAATGGAAAGAAGAATATGAAAAAGGTATAAAAGAAAAAGGTTTTGGTAGAAATGGTCATGGATCTATGAGTTGGTATTACTCTGGAGATAAAACAATAGAAGAAGTAAGGGATTTTCAAAGAAACAGAAGTAACCCTGGCAATGCACCAGCAATGCGATCCCTTCCTTTAGGATGGATTACAGAAAATAAGATAAATGAATACGCTGCTATTAATGCAAATGCCACACACCCCAATATAAATGCGGTTATATCCAGCCAATGTATTGCAAGAGCGACTGAGTTTATCTGTATTAAAAAAGGAGATCAAAAAAAAGTAATCGAATATTGCATAGATACCATACCTCTAAATGAAGAGTACAAAGCATATTTAAAAGATATAGACCATTTAGGTAAGTACGAGTCACTTACTGATAAAGATTTTATTCGATTATGCGGCTCTCAACCAATTGAAAAACCTTATTTTTTATCAGGAATATACGGCATGCCATCAGATTCTAAATATACCGCAGGTTGTGTATTATATATTCTTAAAGAATCCATAAATGCTATAGATGCATTACAAAAATCTGTTTATTTAGGAGGAGATGTAGATTCTGTAGCTTCGATTACCACAGGGATAATGTCTGGAAAAACAGGATTGTTAAGTATTCCAGAATTTATGATAGAATCGGTAGAAGGCATAGAATATGTAACAGAAATCGCTGAGGATTTCAATACGTATCTTAATCAAATTGGGATAAGGACAGATTAAAGCATACTTGTTTAGAATACCAACAATATAAAATAGAAACTTATGATATTAGAAGCAGGTCTGGCAGATGCATACGGAGCAGGTTTTGAATTTGCAGATGCTAATGATATACTAGTATATAATACATTAAAAGAATACCGAAAACATCCAAGATATGCATCTATTTATGGTACATATACAGATGACACTCAAATGGCAATTGCTATTACAGAGTTAATTTTAGAAACCAAAGAGTGGTCAAAATTAAATATAGCAGAAAAATTTGTTGAAGTATTTAAACGTGATCCCAGAAAGGGATATTCGTCAAGGTTTTACACTATTTTAGAACAAGTGAGTTCTGGAAAAGAGTTATTAGAGGTTTTACACCCTACTAGTAATCGTAATGGAGCAGCTATGCGAAGTTATCCAATAGGAATATATAAAAGAGAGGATGTAATAATTGAAAAGTCAGAACAACAAGCTATTATTACACATAATACAAAAGAAGGTATTCTTTCTTCTAAAATTATAGCTTTAGCAGCGCACTATTTTCTTTATAAAAAAGGAAGTAAAAAACACTTAATAGAGTATTTAGAAGTTACCCTTTCTCAACATTTTGATTTTATAAAAACATCCACTTTAAAAATGGAGGCATTATCTACAGTTAATACAGTTATTGCTTTAGTTTTGGATCATAAAAGTATGAGCTCTTGTTTGAGAGAGGCTGTTAATCTTGGAGGAGATACAGATACAGTAGCTTCTTTATCTTTGGCTATTTTAAGTTTATGCCAAGATAGCATTAATGATTTACCAGATTGGTTATATAAGGACTTTGAAAACAATACGTTTGGTAAAAATTATTTGATAGCATTAGATAGAAAACTAAGTAATAAACTAAGCGAATGAAAACTTTAGTAATAGGGGATATACATGGCGGACTTAAAGCTTTACTTCAAGTGTTCGAAAAGGCAAAAGTAACCTCAAAAGACACCCTGATATTTCTGGGAGATTATGTAGATGGTTGGAGTGAATCTGCACAATTGGTGCAGTATCTTATCGAACTTAATCAAAAGCAAAAATGTATTTTTATAAAAGGAAATCATGACGTTTGGTGCCATGAATGGTTACTGGATTTTGATAATGACAATCCTGTTTGGTATAAAAATGGAGGAAAAGAAACCATAGAATCTTATATAAATAGTGAGTATAATATAGAAGAACATCTGGTTTTTTTTAAAGAACTTAAAAACTATTATGTAGATTCTAAAAACAGATTATTTATTCATGCAGGTTTTTCCTCTATGAAAGGACCAGAAAACGAAGTATATCATACCAATTACAGATGGGATAGAACATTGTGGGAAATGGCTGTTGTTATGGACAAAAAAGTAAAAGAACATTCTGCACTTTACCCCAATAGATTAAAGCTCTATTCTGAAATCTATATAGGGCACACGCCTACAATACATTACAATTTTGATATCCCAATGCAAGGCATAAATGTTTGGAATATAGATACAGGAGCTGCTTTTACAGGGAAACTATCTATTATGGACATCGATACGAAACAGTTTTGGCAAAGTGATCCTTTACCTTCTCTATATCCTAAGGAAAGAGGAAGAAATTAAATCAATAAAAAATCAAGCGTTTAAATAATAAATTTAAAACTTTCTTTATAACATATAATGACAAAACCATTGAAAAACAATGTTTTCTGTTTGTTATTCCAACAATTTGCCATCCCATTGAAGAACAAGAACCGGATATCCAATTGTACTGCAACAAGAATCATTTTCAAAATTTAACGGTAAACAGGGGTTTTTAAGAATCTAAATACTGGTAGTTTAGTTTTTTATAAGTAATTATGTTTAACATAAAACCAAGTTTTTTTAAAAATGATGAATTTATTGTACTATAAAAAAAATAACCAACTTATTTATAATGCTTTAATTATTATTTTAATGCTTTGTAAATTTAATAATACCAGTGCACAAGAAATGAAATTCATAAAAAAAGATAGTTCTTTTGTTATTGTAGCAGAACCAATGAATGTATACGAAGGCATTTATGAGAAAGGTAAACCATACCAAGGATATTTTAAAGAAGAGGATCAGGAACTGTTTACAGTAGATTATTATGAAAATGGAATAAAGAAATACAATTACTCTATTGATGTATTGCAAATGCTACAAAATGATGAATTTGAAGGGGGATATAAGTTAAAACTAGATATAAAATCTATTTATAGAGATGGTGAAATTTATAGCGGGGCAAAGCATCATCGCTTAAAAGACATGGTACTGGTAGAACAGTATCAGGAAGGAAAGCGTACGGGTTTCTATTATGATACTTTTGCTATGCATTATTATAATAGAGTAAGTTTTAAAATAGAAAAAGACACTATACATATTGTATCGGTGCAAAATCAAGGCTATAAAATCAAAATTTTTCAAAAAAACAACCTAATACTTTCAGAATTGTATAGAAATGATTCTTTACAAATCAGGGTACAAAATATAGATATTAAAGCATCCAAATTTCCAACAAATAGTTTTGTGCAGATTTATGAAAAATTTAAAATAACAAAAGGTATAGCATACCAGAATTATGATGAAACAGGACAGGCTTATGATGAAGCCAGAGAGCTAATGCAAGTTTTTAATAAGCTGGAAATTGACAAATCAAAAGATTATACAGATGTTTTTGATCGATTATTAAAGAATATTATTTCAGCTACAGAAATAGAAAATGAGCCTGTATATCAAACAATGATTGCAGAATTTATTTCAGATCAGGAGGGAAATATTAAGGATGGTATTTGCTTTTTTAATGACTCAAAAAATAGTTATTACCGCATATTCAACAATAGTAAAGTTGTTAACGAAGAAAAGGTTTCATTAGATGATTTTCAGAAAATATTTTTTTCTTATATAGAAAAAAAATACAGTGATACAGATTAATGCTTTTCATTAACCGAATTGATTCAAACTTTTTTCAATTGGCCACAAAATATACTTTTTTGTCTTTGGCTTTTATTACTACATAACAACATTATAAAGTATAAAAAAACCTTCAATATGAATAAAAATTAACTATTTTTCGCAATAGTCAAAAAAAGTTAAACCACAGCATTATTTTTTTGGTAAATATAACTTGTTTTAATAAAAATAACATATATTTGCGTATAAATAACGCAAAATAAAATTAATATGAATCCACTACTATTAACAGATGGTTATAAATTAGGGCACAGAGAGCAATATCCCAATAATACAACTCTGGTATATTCAAATTGGACGCCTCGTAAGAGCAGAATAGAAGGGGTAGATAGTGTAGTGTTTTTTGGACTACAATACTTAGTTAAAGAATATTTGATTAAGCAGTTTAATAAAGAGTTTTTTGAACAACCTAAAAATAAAGTTGTAGCCGAATATAAAAAGTATGTAGATCATTATTTAGGAGTCGATTACAATGCTTCGCATATAGAAGATTTACATGATTTAGGATATTTACCTATCGAAATTAAAGCTATTCCGGAAGGAACAGAAATCCCCATTAGAGTGCCTATGTTTACCTTGGTAAATACAAAATCAGAGTTTTTTTGGTTAACTAACTATCTGGAAACCTTATTATCTAATATAATCTGGCAACCATGTACCTCTGCAACTATAGCAAAACAATATAAAAAAATACTAACCAAATATGCTTCAGAAACAGATATAGATAATGTAGGGTTTGTAACCTGGCAAGGTCATGATTTCTCTATGAGAGGAATGTCTGGTACCGAGTCTTCTATTTTAAGTGGTATGGGACATGCACTTTCTTTTTCTGGTAGTGATACACTCCCGGTGGCTAAAGCATTCGAAAACTTTTATAATACAGATGTTACCAAAGAGCTTGTTATTGGTAGTGTTAATGCCACAGAGCATAGTGTAATGTGTGCCGGTAGCAAAGACGATGAAATAGGTACATTTAAAAGATTGTTAAACACTTATCCTACAGGAATTCTGTCGGTAGTATCCGATACCTGGGACTTATGGAAAGTATTAACCCAATATCTTCCTAAACTAAAAGAAGAAATACTAAGTCGTGACGGTAAATTGGTAATCCGCCCGGATTCTGGAGATCCTGTAGATATTATTTGTGGATGCAAACACGATAATCCTATCGTTGCAAAAGGAGTTATAGAACTACTTTGGGAGGAATTTGGAGGAACAATTAACAAGCAAGGTTACAAAGTTTTAAACCCTAAAATAGGAGCGATCTATGGAGATAGTATCACTATAGAAAGAGCTACACAAATATGTGAACGCCTTAAAGAAAAAGGATTTGCCTCTACCAATGTAGTTTTGGGAATAGGAAGTTTTACCTATCAATATAATACCAGAGATACATTTGGTTTTGCAATGAAAGCAACCTATGTTGAAGTGGATGGAAACGGGAGAGAAATATTTAAGGATCCTGTTACTGATGACGGAACTAAAAAATCGGCCAAAGGATTAATAAAATTATATCAGGATAACGGGCAAATCGCCTTTAAAGATCAGGTAACCCAAGAGGAAGAAAGAGAAGGTCTTTTAAAAACCGTATTTATCGACGGTAAATTGATTGTTGAAGATAGTCTGTCTCAGATTCGGGAGCGATTAGAAGCATAAAAATTGTTTGATATTTAGAAATTTTTTATCTCAAGGCATAAATTCAAAAAGATTTATGCCTTGATTTGTTAATTTTTCAAAGAACTTTAACCTGAACAAAACGTAAGAAAATTACCTTATACTACACAAATCTTCAAAGTTTCGCAAAACCTTGAAGGTTTAGAGGTTTTGAAAACCTTAAAATTCTAAAACTAAAAGAACAAAGCGTAAACATATCCTTTTAGAACTTAGCCTATGTTTTTTCGTTTACTGTTTGTTGTGTTAAACTGTATTTTTTGATTATAAATAAAGCATAAATCAAACATGGCAGAACCAATATAATTGTTAATATACTATTTTCAAGAGATGTTGGCTCGCTTATCACCTTTCTAATTGGTTGGCCTGCAGAATCTAACTTTGCAACAAAATCTATAATAGTATGAATAATTATAAGAGGATAAATTCTTTTGGTAAGCACTAATAAAACCCCAAACATCACCCCAATAAAAGTAGCAAAGAAAACTTGAGATATTTCACCATATATCCCTTTATCAAATTTAAACAAATGTAACAATCCAAAAAATATAGAGGAAGCAAAAATAGACAACACTATATTTTTTTTAGAAGTTCCAAAATGTTTTATTACATACGACTGTATAAACCCTCTAATACTTAATTCTTCTGCAAAACCTACAGATATACAGTATAGCATAAGCAAAGGAAGGTATTTGGTATGGATTTCATCTAAAAATAGTCCGTTTAACAAAACCAGATAAACCAACGGAAATATTAAAAGAGATACTTTTCTTAATTTAGAACCTTTTATTCCTGCAATTTGCAATACCCCATTTTTCTTAATAAAAATGTAAGACACAATAATTAGTAGCAAATTTATTGCTATTCCCAGATAGGTATGCCTTGCATACGATTCAATTCCATTTTCTATCCATATATGAGAACAATATTCTCTTATGATTATTAGGGTTATTAGTATTCCTATAAAGATTAATAACTGATTCCAAAAATTTCGTTTATCCATTGTTTTATCCATTAAAATTGAATACAAATGAACACGAAAAAAGGATCATATACGCTCCAATGCTTCCATTGGAACTAATTTTAGTGTTATCTAGTAGTAAAATTATATACTTAAAAAACATCTATATTCGTTGTTGTCTTTTTCATTCCCGCATTAACTGTAATCCATTTAAGTATAGTGTTATCAATGAGTGGATTCCGTTTTTCAACGGGATGACAAATTAACTTATCTCTATATCGCATAAAACTTTGTCAGGTATAAAGATTTTTTGTAATAATAATACCATCATATCCTGCTCCAAAAATTCTGTTTTTTAATATTACTATATCTTGCATAAAATTTTCTGATGTAAGTACTTCTTCAGATTTATATACTTGCTTATCTATAGATATTACCTTATTATCTTCACCACAAGTTAGGATATTTCCTTTGTGATGTATAATCGATCTAATTATATCCTTGTGTACTTTTATTTTATACATGTTTTTAGTTTCCAAAGAAAACTGAATTAGTGTACCATCTTTTGATCCAAAATAAATTATATTATCTATTACTTTACTTAAACAAAATAAAGGTTGACTGTGAGTATAAATACATTTTGTAATTCCTAACTGTATATTTGTTACATTCACAGTGTTATCTTCACTACAGGTAATAATAGTATTATCATTTGTAATAGATAAACCCCATATCCAACCCTTATGAATTTGCATCTTTTTTAGTACCTCTAATCTGGAGTTTAACACATACAAATTTCCACTTGTTCCAACTGCGATAATATTATTATTCGTTTCTATTTGTATATTTAAGATCATTTCGTCAAGAGTAATAGTTGCTGTAATTTTGCCCGATAAACCCCATTTTTTTATAGTAAAATCTCTTGAACAGGATATAAATTCTGATTCGTTAAAACAAATCATTTTTAATACTGATTTAGAATGAATACCAATGGTTTTTTGCAATTCAAGATCTGTATTCCATAATTTTATTTTAGTATCCCTTCCACAACTAAGAAAACTATCTTCATTTAATTTCAGTAAATTCCAAATATATCCATCGTGATGTGTGTTTTTACTTTTTCTTTCGATTATAATATCAGATCTAAGAATATATTTATCTCCTCTAGTAACCAAAGCCCCTTTATGCCACAACTTATGATCAAAAATAACTAATTTTCCTTTTTTGGGCAGGATAGTTTTTACTGGGTGCTCCTCTGTTTTAGAAGTATAAAACTCGGTATTACCACCATCAAAACATTCATTTCCATTAAGGTATAACAAAAATGTATATTTAGATTCAGACAGATTATCAGGATAGTAAATACCATCCTGATGTTTAGAAAACAACTGATCTTTTTGGTATTTGCAGAATCTAATTCGTTCATTTATACCAATAACTGTATCTTTTATTTCTTTTTTTAGAATATTTATGCTTTTTAATCTGTCAAAAAGCATCTTAGATAATAAAGGACTATCCTCAACAAGGCGGTCATTATTTCTATAATACTTAGGATAATGTCCTATTGCTGTTTCAAAATTTTCTATTCTGGATTTTAATATTGCTTGTATTTCCTTATCAGATAAAAAATTATCAATTTCTATAACTTGTAAATTGTTTATAGTTGTACTCTTATCCATAAAAACGATTTAGAGGTTTCTATACCTCAAAGTTCTTATAAATATTTATTTGGAGCATTGATGTATGGTAAGATTTACTTTTTAAGAGATAATTTTCTAATTCTGCTTAATGATTCTGGAGTAACACCCAAATAGGAAGCTATATAATGATGCGGAATTAAGTTTAACAGATTTGGATATTGCTTTATAAAAATATCGTATCTATCAGAAGCACTTTGATACTGTAATGATTCTATTCTTTCTATAGCCAGTACGTAATTAAATTCTGCCATCAATCTGCCAAAAGTATTAAAAGAGGAACTTATTTTATAAAAAGATATCCAATCGCTATATGAAATTGAAACTAACTTACCCGGCACTATACATTCAATAATTTCATTACTTGGCTGCTCTTTCAAAAGACTAACAAACGAAGCTACTAAAGGATTTCTGGATGCATAATTAAAATAGCTGGTGATTTCTTTTCCATTTTTTAATTGATATACTCTGTAAACTCCAGAAATAACAAACTTTAAAGTTTTACAAACTTGCCCTTGTTTAATTATCACATCTCCTTTATCATAAATCTCTATAGAAAGTTTAGATCGTAATCGTTCTATATCTATCTGCAAAAGATCTACCCAATTAGAAATAAAATCAATTAATTTTTGATGTTCTTTATGCTCGTTCATCTTATAAATAGATTCGTATATAATTACGAATATAAAATAAACTTAGTCCTACTTTGTCATCTTATATATGCTTTTATTTGATTTTTAGGTTTACCATTAACATCTCTCTAAATCTCCCTTCAAAGGGAGACTTTTACTCCTTTCTTTGAAGGAAGGTTGGGATGATGTATTTTTAATTCTAAAATTACAAAGTAGGTTTAGATCATAAAAAGTAATGTATCGAAAGGGGAGAAGAAACCTGTTTAATAACTAAACATATTAATAAATTGAAAATAAGTGAATTAATATGTTATATGTCAAAAAAATGGCACTACCTTTGAGCTTCAAATTATATAATAAATTTTTAATTACATTACAATGAATAAAGGAACAGTAAAATTCTTCAATGACGCTAAAGGTTTTGGATTTATCACTGAAGAAAGTGCTAACAAAGATCATTTTGTACACATTTCTGGATTAGTAGATGAAATTCGTGAAGGAGACGAAGTAGAGTTTGATCTGAAAGAAGGAAACAAAGGATTAAATGCAGTGAACGTAAAAGTTATCTAATACATATACTTTCAAGTTTTATAAAAGCCCATTACTTAGTAATGGGCTTTTTGTTGTTACCAAACATACTCAGCCTTCCCTTTATGGTAGTTTAACCCAGATTATCAATGTCGTTAAGTTAAGCTGTATCTTTTTGAGGATTAAATGTCTGTAAAAACAAAATACCCCTTTACTTTCATCATGGATTCCCCCATCCTGCGCTGGAATCCATAATTAACAAACTTTAAATCAATAGTTTAAATTCTTAACTTAACGACATTGATAATCTGGGTTTAATTTAAAGATTGGTATAAAATTCTAAAATCGGTATACTCTATTCAAATGTATAGCGTTGTTCTTCTGTCAAAGATGCGTTAAGTAATTGGTTAAATGTTCTTATAGTATTAAAATTACGAGTGATTTCACCAGATACTGCAATTCCAGAAATACCTGTTTCTAATATATCAATAACATCTTCTGTAGTTATGCCTCCAATACCAATAATTGGTATTTTAGTTTTTAAAGTTCCTGTAATTTCAGTATAACTTTTCAAACCTAAAACAGGGCTTAAACTAATATAATCGACTTCCTTATCGATTAATGTTTGGCAATCCTGCAAGGTATTTGCTGTTCCGCCAATGATTTGCCAAGTGTATAGATGCTTTCTGGCTATAGTAGGGCAGGAGTCTGTTTTTCCCAAATGTACACCATCTGCTTTAACCTCTTTTGCTATTTTATAATGATCGTTAATAATTAATCTGGTTTGAAAGTGAGATGTGATTTCTCTAGCTTCTTTCGCTAATTTTATAAGTTTTTTTACGGAAACATTTTTTAAACGTAATTGTACTAATTCTGCACCAGATGTACAAGCTTTTTGAATGTTCTCCAGATGTTCTTTAGGGGAGTTTCCTTGAGATATATAGTGCAATTTAGGTATAATCATGTCTTAGTTTTTGTTATTAAATAGATCACCAATAATTGCTCCTTTAGATAGCGATTATTTTTGAGTGTTCCATAAAATAGGACTCAAAGCGTTCTAGTTTTGGGGTCATTTTTTCTGAGTATAACACAAACTGGCATTTTTTAATACTTTGAGTAATCGAAATAAGGGCATTATACACAGATGCTTGAGCCAAAAAATCAGCATCATCTATACTAAAAATCTTTAATTGAGAAGTGCTTACGCCATTTAATAAAAACAACTTGTTCATTGTTTTGGGTGTCGAAATAAGAATGTCTACTCCCATAAATATTTCTGATTTTTGCACATCAATATGAAGCTCTTCATATCCTACATATACTCGTAATGAATTGTGTTTGGTATAGGTTAAAAAAGTATCATATAACTCTATAGCTTTTTCCTTATTTTCTACAAGAACTACAGCCCTTGGAGCATTTCCAACTGCTTCGCATTTTAGTTTTTGCAAGGTAGTGAGTATTAGCGTGGTCGTTTTTCCGCTACTCTTTGGAGCCATGCAAAAAACATTAGCCCCACTTTTTATGACAGGAATACTGGTACTTTGTAAAGGAGTAGGTATTGTTATTTCCAGGTGTCCTAGTTTCTCTTGTATATCGGAATGTAGTTTTTTAAAAGGCATAGAAATTAAAGAGATAACTGTTTAATGTAAAATTTATAATAATTAGGGCAAATATACTACCTAGAAACGAAATACATGGCGTAATTACTTTTTCTATTTTAATACAATAGAAAAGTGTGTGAGTGATTATATACAAGAATACAATTTTATAAAACATAATTTTGAAATCTTTCTAATACGTTACGTTTTTTGGTGCTTCTACAAATTACTTGATATTATTAATATAAACCAGAGCCACATACAGAATTACATTTTTCAGAAATTGCTATAGAATTTGGATTTACAGACACAAGCCACTTAAACAAAATCTTTAAGGTTTATAAAGGCATAACTGTTGGGGCATTTCGACAAACTCTGCAACAAGTATATTTGTTTATACAAACTTAATTTTTTACTTAAATCACTTCGTTTTTTACTTTATCAAATCTTCATATTGGTGGTAATTTTGTATTCAAGTTTAACAATCAAAAAACAAGATATGATTACTACAGAATTTAAAACCTTTAAGGTAGAAGTTAAAAATGCGCAGGCCTGGGTGACTTTTGATTATGAGCCAGTTAATATTCAAGGAATTCCGATGCTGGATGATTTAAATAATTTAGCAGAACAATTAGAGAATGATCGTTCTATAAAAGTAGTCGTATTTCAATCCGCACACCCAGAAATATTTGTAGCACATGCAGACCTAGTTTGTTGATTTTATAAATGTACTGGAATAACATTTATGCTATTCAAAAACCAGCCGATTAAGAGGTAAAGGTAGATAGACATGCATTAATCGTATGCAAAATAAAAAAAGTGAACATCCCTACTAAGGTAGTATTTAAATATTCTTTTGCTTTTTCTGTTGATCTATAACATAGTATAGATAGAATCAAACTCCACAATATAGGTTAAAATCAAATATTACAATTCAAAAACATTTAACGACGATTCAAGGTAATGTGATTTTGTATTGTCTGTAATAATTACATATTTGGCTATCCATTAATCAAATTACAACCTTTAATAATACTAACAAAAATATGACTCCAACAGAAGTTTTTTCAATAGCAAGTATGATTGCCATGCCTATGTGGATTTTAATGATCTTTTTACCTACATGGAAAGTAACCTAATTTTTAATTGATTTTAAAATAATGATAAGTCAGATGTCTCATAATATAGGGGTGGCAGATGGAGGATCGTGGTTACCAGTAGTAAAATGAGTACTGTTGGAGGAAATTTAAGAATCGTACATTTTTTTGCATTGCATAGTATACAAATAATTCCGTTATTCGTATTATGGATATCTAATAACAGGGAACCATTAATAAAAATTAAGTTACAACAACTGTAACTGTTTTTGAGCTATCACATACCTCATGGGTTGGATTTGTATCTTGTTAAACTAGACAAGATATTACTTTAATGAACTAAAATTTATGCCATTATTCAACAAAAAGAAACGTATCAAATATTTGGGGTTTAATGATATTTGGTTTTCAATAACAGGCATCCTTATCATAAGTATTATAGCAAATTATTTATTTAATAATCCATCAGAGAGAAAATCTATAGAACTAATATTGATAGGTTGGGTTGCTTCCTTAATTCCCACAATCTGTGATTGGTGCACCATACGGTTTATTTTAATTTTTTTACGAAAAAAATTTCCCGATTTTAAAGATGATTTTAAACGTATTCTTTTTCTTCTATTTGCAATTATAGGCGTGGTCTTGTTTGTTGATTTTACACTGGGTTTTTTCCTTGCAAAATTTTTTAGTGCTTTGGGGTTCTATTCCACACATAAGGTAATGCTAAAGGTTCTTTTACCGGTTTTTTTGATTATTATCATGACAATGGCAATATATGAGGCGGTTTATTATTATATAAGGCTTAAAAAATCAATAAGAGAAGAAGAACAGACTAAACAAGTAATGATACAAGCGCAATTAGATACCTTAAGGAATCAGGCACAACCTCATTTTTTATTCAATAGTTTAAATACATTACGGGATATTATAGATCATGATACAAAAGAAGGTGCCAAGGGTTTTGTAGACAATTTGTCTAATGTTTATCGTTTTATATTAGAGTCCGGAAACACTAATTTGGTTTCGCTTCAGGAAGAACTAAAATTTGCCAAAGCGTATATGTACATCCAAACCGAAAGATTTGGGGATAACCTAAAAATAACGTGGAACATTACAGAAAGTAAACTATCCTGTATGATAATACCCATGAGTTTACAGCTTTTGTTAGAAAATGCGATAAAGCACAATATCGTTTCCAAAGCTAAACCTTTACGTATAACTGTAGAAACCAAAGGGGATTGCTTGCAGGTGAGCAATAAAATTCAAATAAAATCAACACAAATACCATCCACAAAAATTGGGTTAGAAAATATTGTAAAACGATATACATTACTTTCAAGTAAATTGCCCGAGATTACAAATGATGGAGATATGTTTGTTGTCTCCCTTCCTTTACTAAAATTATCCGATCAAAAGAAAAACCATGCAAATACTAATCATTGAAGACGAACCTCGTGCCGCGAACCAATTACAAAATCTACTAAACAAAAGTACTTTTGATTTTCAATTATTAGATGTTATCGATACGGTTGAAGATGCTGTGCTATGGTTCAAAAAAAATAATGCCCCCGATCTGGTGTTTATGGATATTCAACTAGCAGATGGGTTAAGTTTTGAAATATTTCAGCAAACAGAAGTGGTTGCGCCAATTATTTTTACAACTGCTTTTGATCAATATGCAATTCAGGCATTTAAGGTAAATAGTGTGGATTACCTCCTAAAACCTATTCAACAAAATGACTTAGATACGGCACTTCATAAATTCTTTAGATCTAATACACCAACTACTATAGTGGAGCCTGATATTTTAAAAAAACTCTTAAATAGTATGCAAATCCCACAAAAACGCTCAGGAATATTGGTAAAAGAGGGGGGTGGCTTTGTGCAAATAAGAGTATCAGAGCTTTTGTATATGTATTCGCAGGATAGTATCACTTTTGGTGTTACTCATAACAAAAGATATATTATAGATGAAACTATGGATCAATTATTTGATTCCTTAGATGACACTAAATTTTATAGAATTAATAGAGGACAGATTATCTCCAAAATGTCTATTCAGAAAATAGAACCCTATTTTAACCATCGCGTAAAGCTATCTGTTTCCAACCCTAGAGACCAGGAGTTTATTGTAAGCAGGCAAAAAACCGGTGATTTTAAAGACTGGATGAACAAATAATAATACGGGTTACATTTCAAGTACCAAATACTACGTTTCGACAAAATACCCTGTTACTAACTATAAAATAAAACCACCTTTGTGATATAAATAAAACAAAATCATATCATGAAGATACAATTTATAGCCATACTTCTTTTAGCTACTACCAAAACACTTTATGGGCAATACGGTAAAAGCACGAGTACCCACCAACAAATAGTAGAGCAAACCGATGCGATCTACGATAATCTGGTTAAAATAAGACGGGATTTACATGAAAACCCCGAAGTATCTACCCTAGAAAAAAGAACTTCTAAAATTGTTGCAGAATATTTAAGAAAACTGGGATTAGAAGTTAAAACAAATGTTGGGGGATATGGTGTAGTAGGAACCCTAAAAGGTGGTAAAAAGGGGAGAAAAATAGCTTGGCGTGCCGATATGGATGCCATAAAAACGGAAGAACCCGATGTAGTAGATTTTAAATCTAAAAATAAAGGGGTACGGCATATTTGTGGTCATGATGTGCATACCACAATTGGTTTAGGAATAGCAAATATTTTGTCTCAGCAAAAAGAAAATTTGGAAGGTACCGTTTATTTTATTTTTCAACCTGCCGAAGAAACCTTTACAGGAGCAAAGGATATGATTAAAGATGGACTTTTCGAGATTATTAAACCAGATGAAATTTATGGGTTGCATATTGTTCCGGAAGCATCAGGAGTGATTAATGTTAAGGCCAATGAGTTGTTTGCGTATCAAAAATCACTTGAAATAAAATTTAAGCCCGGCACCAATGAAAAAGGGTTGGAAAACTTTATGAACACCATATTAAACAGCTTTGTTCGTACTATTAAACAAGAAGGTTCACCTTGGGAGATCATAAACAAGATTTCGGACCCTAAAATAGGGTTGACAAACAAAGAAACAATTTTTAATGA
This sequence comes from Aquimarina sp., assembly GCF_977115655.1. Taxonomy (NCBI): domain Bacteria; kingdom Pseudomonadati; phylum Bacteroidota; class Flavobacteriia; order Flavobacteriales; family Flavobacteriaceae; genus Aquimarina; species Aquimarina sp. Next base: position 150,371 of record NZ_CDSBKO010000001.1, on the reverse strand, counting down.
TTACTTTATTTTACAGGGAGCAAGGCTTAATACAAATAATGGTGTTACTTTTTACAAGGCTGATTTTCTTGAAACTGATGTTAAAAAAGTGAATAGCATACCTCTTGAAATAAAAAAACAAATCCTTAATTCTAAATACAAAGATGCCTTTATTTCCATTGAATACTCAAAAGACTATTCGGGAACCCCTATAAACGACCCTAAACTCACAAAGATTAGCACAAAAATACTTCGCAATAGGTATAACAAGGATATGGTGAAGCAATTGTATGGGCAAATACCATTTTTTGGCGAAGATTTTATATTCTATCAGCAAAAAGTACCGGGAGTATTCTTTCTCTTGGGAGGATCTAATATTCAAAAAGGTATAAGTTCTATGCCCCATACACCAAATTTTGCTGTAGACGAAACCACCATAAAATATGGAGTACAATCCTTTGCTGCTTTAATTTTAGAAAGAGCGAACAGTAAATAAACACTTTTAATTCATCAATCAATATATAATCCCCCCGAAATACATTCCGATTAAAAAAATAATATCATGAAAAAAACACTAATTATCCTCAGCCTGTTTCTATTTGCTCAACTATGGTCTCAAGAGAGGTTAACCAAAGTACAATGGCAAGAAGATCTTCGTTTTATTCAAAACACCATACATAAAGATTATTCACATCTTTTTGTAAAAACAACTAAGGAGATTTTTGATACCGAAGTAGAAACACTATACAATGATATTCCGAATTAACTTAATAATTTCTTTATAAGAGACGGATTAAATTCTATTTTTCTGGTTCCAAAATAATATTTTGCTCTGACGAAATTATAATTTAAACAGCTTTTATCTTGATTTTGTAGGTATTTAGCTAAAATTATAAAGATATGTTATGTTTAAAATATAGAATTGTTAAATGTGTTATTTACTATCTCTTTTCTTGAGCAGAGATTGTTATTTAAAAATATAAAATAGAGGTGCTATACTAATTACAACACCTCTATTACGTTAAAATAATAACTATACTTTAACTTTACAGAACGAAATAAAATCTTGTATTGGTCCGGGTTCACCGTCTCCCGTTGTCAGGTTTACTTTTGTGGTTAAATGCACCGTATAAGCACAGGGCAATAAATCATTAACATCAAACAAGTTAATTGGGGTTGACTCTGGTAGATTGATAAGTTGCGTCGACCCAAACGTTTCTGGCGCAGGCATTAGGGATATATCAGGAAACCCAAAGTCTTGTCCTAGCTTTTTAGGCCCTGCTATAGATAGGGATATTGAAGATAGGTTTTCATTTCTGGCATGGTACTTTACATGCAAAGCATTGGTTATTTTATTGCAACCAGTGGTTGCAGAAACGATTTCATCAATATTTACAGATACAGAAGCTAGTTGGTTTTGCACTATTTTTGGTGCCCAATTACCATGTTTGTTTACATTGTTATATTCCACATTAAAAATAGCAATGGGTTTAGAGGTTCCGACTATAACTTCTGTTGCTACGTTATTTAATTCACGTTGTTTCATTCGTATGGCAAAATAACGGTTGGTTATATGTGGCCTTGCTACAGAAACAGTTGCCGTACCAATATCTAATGGGAGTGCTGCCATATCCAGAGATACTAAATTAGTTAATGCAACCGTATTAAGTTTTAGAATCTCGGCATCTTGATGTGGCTCAAAATTACCCTCTTGCGGTACAGGAATCCAATTTCCATTAAAATTAATATTGGGGGCAACCCCGTTGGTAATATATGGTGTTTTTAATACTTGGGCAGGACCTCCGGTAAGGGTGATATGATTACCTATCGTTGTGGGGGGGACCATACTTGGCGTTACAGGAAGCCAACCTCCTGGGGTAGGGATATTATTGGGGGCACCTACCTCTTGGTATTCAAACATGTACTCCATTGGATTACCGTTTAATGTTTTTGTAATGGTACCAATAAGGTTAATGGTTCTGTAAAATGCGTACGCATTAAATCCTTCGCGCAATGTTTTTCCGTTAGTGCTATCAATTTCGTCTTGTATTTTAATTTTTCGAAGTAACCCAAAATTGGTAAATGATGCAGGAATAGTACTATCAGGAATCTTAATATCTTCTAGACAAAGCCTTACGCAAAGACATGGGCCTACATTATTTCTTTTATCAGATGGTTTCTCAAATTCTATGGCACTACCGTTGTATTCTAATTTAAAATACACATCCGGTCCACTGTTAAAAGGAGGAAAAGGTGTTTCAATATTAAGTAAAGGAGAGAGAAAGGTTTGTTTAAAATCTTTACTACTGTAATCTATCCTAAAATGCCCGTTAATATTGGTAATACCAGAACCTAATTCATCATCATGAATCCAATCATCATCCATTGCAATTACTTTAAAACCAGGAATTGGGATGTTATTATTTTTACAATCAAGTAATACCCCACAAATCACCCAAGCATCAAATAATTCACGTATCCTGCACCAAAAACGGCTGGTTATACAATATTTCCAATAAAATACAATACCCAGTTCAGTCTGTCTCCATCTAGGTTGTAATGTAGTAAGGGTAAACTGAATAGGGTCACGCTCCTTGCTTTTTTGATTATAAACACGCTTTGTAACAATATCGATCATGATAAGACCATCATACTCTGCATATTCTCCTTTTAGTTCGGTTTCATAATTGCCTTTTTCATCAATTTTTGCTTCTGCCAATAGTAATTTGGATTTAGCTTTAATTTGTTTTTCTCCCAAAATTTGCAACGTATCTTTTGGATTTGCTGTTACCTGCGTTACTACATCAATATCCAGATTAGTTACTCTGTAAAAACGTACAATAGAACCAAATAAAGGTTCTTTACAATCTTTGCATATTTCTCCTGAAAGATTGCCTTTTAGAATAAACCCCATTTTGTATAAATTTTAAGATTAATTTGTTATTTATCCAAAAATAAGTATTATCAATACTTTGTAAAACAGGTGTTTAACTAATTTCACTAAGGTAAAACCCCTTTTTTTGACAGGTAACACCAATAGTGCAATTTTATCAAAATAGATACAAAATGAGTAAACAAACGATAGGAGGGTAGAGAAAAGTAAATAAATTTATTATAGCTTTAAAAATCTTTACATCCTATATATATTTGACAAAAAAACAGTGAAGCTATTCTATGATTTTCTTTTTATAGCAGGAATGCTTTTTTCAGGCATTTACATCTATATTTTATACAAGTCTAAAGAGCGTGGACTATCAAAAATTGTATTAATGATATTGTTTACAGTTCTGGGATTTATTTTGCTGGATTCGTATGCGTATATACATAAACTGAAATTCTTAAAATATATTAGTTTGTTACCAGCACATAGCTCTAAAATATTCTTGGGACCATTATTACTGCTTTATATTGAGTCTTTGTTTTTTGATGATAAATCGGCTTTAAAAAAGAGTTGCAAGTATTTTATCCCTTTTATGCTCTTTTTTATTTTCATAACGATTCCCTATTTTATTTCTACGCTTTCCATGGACTATTTATTTGATTATACTGTGTTTATTCGTAATAATAATCAAATAATCCGTGTGATTTCGGATTTTGTTTTTCTAGCTTTTTTAGTTCAATCTTCTAAGGCTTTTTATAAACTTAAAAAGGTTTTTAAGTGTAACTATTCAAACATTAAGCACAATAACTTTATTTGGGTTAGGTACCTTTTAATTGCTGCAACGGTTATTCTGGTTATAGATAGTCTATTTGTACTTAACCAGATGTTTTTTAACCTGTTTAACTGGAGGACTCAAAATATAGTTATGGTATTGTTAGTGCTATCTGTTTTATATGCAGCCTATTTTGGGATAAATCAATCTAAAGTCTTAGTGCCTTATTTTTTATTGGAAAAAGAAAACGTTTCAGGGCACAAAGATAAATTGCTTACAGAAGAACAAAGGAGCGAATTTATAAAACTTGAATTATCATTAAACAAAATAATGCAAGAGCAAAAGCCATATTTAGATCCTGAGCTCAATTTGTACAAATTAGCTTCTTATTTAGATACAACCGATAAAAAGCTCTCCAATTTATTGAACCAACATATAAGCACTACTTTTTATAATTATATAAATAAGTTTAGGTTAAAAGAATTCAAAAACCGTTTACAGTTTGATGCCCTTAATGAAATCACGATCGAAGGCATAGCATACGAATGTGGTTTTAAATCAAAAGCCAGTTTTTACAGGATGTTCAAAAAAGAAACCGGGATTTCTCCTTTAGAGTATATAAAATCATTAAAATAACATAACTTTTTGTCTCTTTAGAAGCAATGAGACTCTGGCAAGATGCCTTTTTATTTGTTTTGCACATTAATCAAAAAATGTAAAAACAAATGAAATTAAAATCATCAATAAAAAATTGGATCATAGGATTTTTCGTCTTATTGGTAATCACAGTTACAACAGTATCTTGTGGTATGCTGTCCGAAATTAATTTTTCCCTGGGAAAGCATACAGAAGTAGTAAATTCATCACAATTTAAAGCAGTTTCAGGAAATCTGGCAATTAAAAATGTTAACGTGTTAAGTGGTAATTCAGAATGGATGTTACCAAACAAAACGGTATTGATCAAAGACAATAAAATTGAAGCTATCAAAGATTCTATTGCTATTCCCAAAGAATATCAAATTATAGACGGCACCAACAAATATCTTATTCCTGGTTTAATAGATTCTCATGTGCACATCAAGAAAAGTCCAAACGATCTTTTGTTGTATTTAGCAAATGGTATAACACAAGTTGGGGAAATGACAGGAATGAAAGAGCATTTTCAATATCAAAAAGAAATAGAAGATGGCACAAGACTTGGCCCTGATATTTATATTGCTTCTCCTAAAGTAAGTAGTGAGAAAGGAATGAAGGCTACTTTTAGAAGTTGGTTTGAAAGACGGCAACAAAATTATACAACTCCCGATAAAGCAAGAAGAGCGGTTAGAAACTATAAGAAAAAAGGATATAAAGCCATAAAATTAGCTTCACAACTTTTTGACAGGGACATTTATTTTGCAGTTATAGACGAAGCAAAAAAACATAACATACCGGTTATCGGCCATTTGCCTGCTTATGTGTATATGGAAGATTTATATACTTCAGGCCAATCACAATTATCGCATATTGCTTCTGTTATACATTCTGAAATGAATGAATATCGTGGTGTAAACTATAAAAATGCAGAAGCATTTTTATCCTATTTTAAAACTAAAGTAGACAGCATTGCCATAAAACTAAAAGAAAGCAATATTACCATTAGTTCAACCCTTTGGATTTATGAATCTATGCCCATGCAAGATTTTGATTTGCCAAATTTCCTTAAAACTATTGAGCTAGAGTATCAAAACCCTGGCTGGTTAGAAAAATCAAAATTCTCGGGAGGTTGGTTGCCAGGTACGGGAAACAGCTATGAAAACCCCGATAATACAGATCCCGAAAGCAAAAGGCAAAGCAAAATTTATTGGAACGCTCAAATAAAAGCCCTTCATGTTTTAACACAAGCTTTGGTTCGTCATGGTGTTATCGTTATTGCCGGAACCGATGCTAACGGGGCATGTGGTGCTGTTCCTGGCTTTTCATTGCACGATGAGTTAAAATCGCTTGCAAATGTAGGGATGAGCAATGCACAAGTATTACAATCGGCAACTTTGGCTACAGCAAAATGGATGAAAATTAATACCGGCATGATCAAAGTCGGCTACGATGCCGACCTTGTGTTATTAGAAAAAAACCCTTTAAAAAATATTAGAAATACAAAAACAATTAATGCGGTAATAGCCAATGGTAACTATTTTAACAGAAATACTTTAGATAACATGCTACAGGCAGTAAAAGAAGCGAATAATAGATCTAGAGAGGTAAATATTGATGAATTTTTAGATTAATTAAATTGGTATCGTTTTTTTTGTTATAATTATTTTACTTTGCACCAAGTAATAATGTTACGGTAAACATGTAAGCTTTTATAATGATAACAAATAACAGGAGCAAAATTATTTATTATCTTTTGGTCATATTCTTATTTTTGGCTGCAAAAGATATAAATAGCCAAACTGTATATGTACTAACTAGGAATGCGAGTATTTATCGCTTAAACCAAGACAGTTCTTTTTCTCTTTTAACAACTCTTAATATTGATTTACTCGATATCGCAATTTCTGAAACTGGTGATTTTTATGGTATATCATCATCGGGTATTGTTTACATAGATATTAATAATGGAGCCTATACTATTATGCCTAATACAGGGAGTATAGGTGGAGGATCATCTTTAACATACGGTGCTAATGGTGACCTCTATACGATTAGTTCTCGTTCTTTATATAAATATAACATAAACACTAATGTATCAGAAATAGTCTCTAACTTTAATTTAACTACTCCAGGTGATTTATCAATCTATAAAGGGAATGTTATTTTTTCTAATTTTGTAGCGTCCCAAAACGGAAACCCTGCATATTCTAGGATTATGGCATATAATATTAGCAGTGGTTCAATCGATGAAGTTTTTTGCTTAGACAATATACACAACACTTGGGGACTTGCTAATTCTTTCAATACTTGTGAAGAAAACACCGTAACTATTGTCGAAAATATTTCAACTATAGTGGATAATTTCTATAATCTAAATTTAGATAACGGTATTATAACAAAACTAAACATTGACACATCTAGTTTAGATGGCCCTATATATGGATTAGCTTCAGATAATGAATATTTAGCTGCTAACTGTAATACACAGTTGCAAAGTGTTGGTTGCAATAAAATAGACATAGACACGGATAGTGACGGTGTTGAAGATAGGTTTGATCTAGATGATGATAATGATGGGATCTTGGATACAGTAGAACAAAATGGTAATCCAAATAGAGATTCTGATGCAGATGGTTATCCTGATCATCTAGATTTGGATAGCGATAATGATGGGTGTTTTGATGTTATCGAGTGCGGATTCACTGATGATGATCAAAATGGAACACTTGGGCAACTACCAGATACAGTCGATGCTAATGGGCTTGTTATAGGAGAACCCGATGGTTATACTACACCACTTGATGATAACTTAGATGGTGTTTTTGATTTTCAACAAAATAATCTTTTAGATCCTGGAGAAAATGGAACTTTAGAAATTTGTGTAAATAGTAGCTCTGTTGATTTATTCGATAGACTAAATGGCTCTCCGGATACAGGAGGGGTTTGGACCCCAAGTTTATCTAGCGGAACAGGAATGTTTGATCCTCTTCTAGATGCTGCTGGAATTTATACTTATACCATTGATAATCGATTATGTGGGATAGATACTTCACAGGTTAATGTTAGTATAATAGAAGTAGAACCTATAACCGATTATAACATCAATATAGTCGAGCTTAATGATAATAATTCGGTAGAAATCACTATTAATTCTAACTTGAATTATGAATATTCTATAGACGGAATTAATTATCAAACCAGTAATATATTCCGTAATTTAGGAGGAGGTGATTATACGGTATACGTTAGGGAAGTAAACGGTTGCGGAATGCTCGAAGAAATGGTTTCTGTTCTAGGTTATCCAAAATATTTTACCCCGAATGGAGATTCCATTCACGATTATTGGCAAATTAAGGGAATACAAGTACACCCTAATTCAATTATACGTATTTATGATAGATATGGAAAATTATTGAAGGAGATTGGACCAAATAGTATTGGTTGGGATGGAACTTATAATGGAAGACTTATGCCTTCATCTGAATATTGGTTTTCAATACATATCAATAATAAATTATATACTGGGCATTTTTCCCTTATAAGGTAAATGAAAATATAATTATATAATGCCTTAGTGTGTGAATGGGATTATATTACATACAATCTTAAAAGAGATATTTAATAATATAGCTTAAATCTTATAAACATGCTAGAAAGAAAGAGAATTAGTATTAAAAAAGAACGCACACATAGGTTGTTCGAATTTTAGATTATCCTTATACGGAACCCTCAATAAACAATCATTCATTAGTAATGACATAGCACTCTTACATATTTTTTGGGTACCGAATTCAACTACTCCAAATGGTTTTTCTATATCAATATAATCTAAAGTTTTTGGCGTTTCCTTGTCTCCCGAATAGACTTTATAAAGCCTTAAAGTATCGTCCATTTTCCATAATCCATCCGAATTATGTTTTCCGTTTGTAGATATCGAAATACCATCATAAACGCCTCAAAAGAAATATTAATGACCCCAGTAGCTACGATCACTATGAAATAGAATTATCTTGGGATATTTTACATAGTATTACATTATAGCTACGAATGAGCTTAACGTTTCGCAAATTGACTTTTACATAATTACTATCGATATAAAACACTGACGTGTTGTTATATCTGCAATTATGTAAAATGCAAGCATCCACCAATTTGCTACAATATACATTTGTACTATAATGTACTTGCGTTATGTCACTTTGCTTTGGTCAAAAGCGAAGTTTAAACTACTACATTTTCTTATTTTTTTCTTCTAAAAGTATCTCTACAATGTTAATGTAACACGCTTTTTACGAAACGACGAAAGGAGAGTAGTGGAATGTGTGTGGAATGGAATAAAACTCTACTCTACATTTTCATTACTTCTTATTCGACTTCAAAACCTAAAATTCGACTTCAATAACTAATTTTTAAAAACAGTTAGAGAGCATTACATCTTTGCAAAGAATTTATAAACCATTTTTTGTAATGAACAGGATTTTAATATTCTTTTTAGTAACGCTTAACACAACATTTGTATTTGCTCAAATTCAGTTTCAATCATTTCAAGAAGTACTTGAGTATGCGGATAAACACGCAATAAATATCCAAAGTACAATTATTAGTGAGCAAATTGCAAAGACCAGAAAAAAGGAATCTAAATCCTATTTATATCCTTCTTTAAATGCTTCCGCGGGCTACAACAACAATCTAACTATACAGCCAACCTTAATTCCCGCAGAATTATTTAACCCGAATGCTCCAGCGGGAACTTTTGAAGAATTTATATTTGGTAAACAACACGTTTATTCTGCTGGAATTCAAGCACAATGGAATATTTTAAATTTCCAACAACTGTTTGCCTCTCAAACGGCTAATATAATTGCCGAACAAAGCGAAATTAATACACAAAGAAGTAAGTTTAGTACCTATAATACGTTAGCTTCAACTTATTATTCCATTTTACTAACACAGGAAGCTATTGTTATTTATAAAGAAAACCTTAAGGTTTCCGAAGCAATTTATACTAGTACAAAAGAAAAATTTCAAAAGGGAATTATTAGTGAAGAAGCATTGAATTCTTCTAAAATAAAACAGTTACAAAATCATAAAAACTTACAACAAGCAAAGCGTAATCTCAGTCGTTTTTATAAACAACTTCAAAGTCAATTAAATACCAATCAACCTATTACAATTTCAGATAAGCCTCAAAATTTCAGATTGTTAAATACGAATATTGAAACTAAACATTCTGAAATTACTTGGCAAGAAATGGAAGTCGATAAACAAAAATCGCTTCTAAAAGAAAAGAAAGCATTGCTTTTACCTAATATTAATCTTACTTATCAATACAATAACAGTTGGTCAACCGATAGCTTCACAGATTTTTCAAATGCTAACGAATTGCCACAACAATATATTGGTGCAAAGCTGAGTATTCCAATCTTTAATGGCTTTTCTTCTCGATCAAAAATCAAGCAATCTAAATTGGAATTACTACAACAGGAATTGCAATTAGAAAACACAAAATTGGTAAAGCAGAAAGAGGATGAATTGTTGCTTTTAGATGTTAATCAATATGAAGAAGAATTGACAGAGAATACCAAAATTTTGAGGCTAAGACAGCAAAATGATGCGCATGCCGAAAACAAATACAACAGCGGTATTACAAGTTTAAACGAACGCCTAAATAGTTATGAAGATTTACTAAATGCGCAAAATGCGTATCTGCAAAGTCTTGCTTCTTACACTTTAGTGAGGTACAAACTGTTTATCAGACAAATTGATTTAAAATCCAACAATTAAAATACAAATAGAATGAAACACAATAGTATTCCTTTTTTAGGATGTATGATAATAGTGATATCCCTATTGTCATCATGTAATAACAAAGAAACGACAACACCAATACTTAAAAATATTGAAGATGCAGTTTTTGCTAGTGGTTATATAGAACAGGAGAATCAATATACCGTATCTGCCAGCGCAGATGGTATCTTAACCTCAATACCTGTAAATGAAGCCGACATAATAACTCATAACACAACAGTAGCGGTAATAAAAAGTGATGTACAAAATAATCAACTTGCAGATGCACAAGTAGTTTATAAAAATGCGGTAACTAATGCTTCTACGAATGCTTCGACATTACAACAAATTCAAACAAAAATTAATCAGGCAAAAACACAATTGTCCTTAGATAAAGTCAATTATAAGCGTTACAAGGATTTACGTGCAAAAAATTCGGTATCACAATTGGATTTTGAAAAAGCAGAATTACAGTATAAGGCTTCACAAAACAACCTTTTAGGATTACAGGATAGTTACAAGGCAACTGAATCTGACTTAAAACTAAATGAAAAACGAAGCTTGGTGCAAGTCAATACACAAAAAGCCATCTTAAATGATTATAAATTAAGTTCATCAATTTCTGGAACGGTTATTAATGTTTTTAAAAAACAAGGTGAACTCATTAGAAGAGGCGAGGCAGTTGCTGAGATAGGAAGCGGTGCATTTATCATCAAACTATTTGTAGCTGAAGATGATATTAATAAAGTAAATAATAACCAGGTAGTCTTGGTACATTTAAACACGAACTCTAATCAGACATTTAAAGCAAAAATTTCAAAAATATATCCTTCATTTAATACTGCAGAGCAATCTTATGTGGTAGAAGCACAATTTGACCAAGTTCCTGCTAAACTATTTTCAGGCTCCCAATTACAAGCAAATATTAAAACTGGCAGTAGTAAAAATGTGTTAGTTATTCCAACTGCATATCTCATTAGAGAAAATTATATAATCCTTGAGAATGATGAAGAAAGAAATGTGAAAATAGGAAGAAAAAATGATGATTGGACGGAAGTAATTTCTGGAATTTCAGAAAAAGACATCATTGTAAAACCAAAAATATAAACGATGAATACCAATCATAAAATAGCAAAAGTTCACCTGATGTTTTTAAACCATTAGCTTATGCTTGTTATGTTCAATTGGAATTGATAGTAGTAAATAGCTGATTAACAAAGATTTATTTTATAGGTAAATCTAATACAGAAGAAGTATGGAATACTTATTATGCGAGCCGACGGAAGGAAGGGAGTGTAATGTGTGTGAAATGGGAATATTTCCCTTAATATTCATGTAGAAGTGAGGGTTTTCCGTAAATGATTGCTTGTTAAATTTTAATATATTTATAGATGATATAACCAGATGTAGATTTTATAGAGTTAATGGGATATTCATTAACTTTTTTAAATGCTCTTAATGCAAAACTAATGATAAAACTATTAGATAATCTTTTTAATTCTAAAATAACGAAAACCATTTTATCGTACGGTATTTTACTCATTTTATTCTTTATATTTAAAAATTACATAAATAATTTTATAACAAAATATTTAACTATTGACAAACAATCTTTAGAACAAGTAAATATTATATGGTTTCTCTTAATGAGCTTGATTTCAATTATTTATTTTGTATATAAATTCCAATTAAAAAGATATCAACCTTCATCCAATTTACTTCATGTAATTTTTTTTACAGTTTTATTTTTTTGCATTATTAGGTTTACAAATTATCCTAATGGATGGCAATTTATCTTTATTAAACCACCTTATTTTTATTATACTGATCTTATAGGTTTACCTTTAATAATCTCTACGTTCATTCTATTAACAAGTCTATTTAAAAAATATTTTATAAAAACAAAACAGGAGGAAATTAAAGTGAATCCATTTGTGTCAGATGACCCTATTGAATCAGAACGTCAAGACAAATTAAATTATCAAAAAAGAGCTAAAGATTTAATTTCATATTTAGAGAGGTCAAATTTTAAAAAATCCTTTACAATTGGTATTGTGGGACCTTGGGGTAATGGTAAATCAAGTCTTATTGCACTAATTGAGAAAGAGTTAGAAAAAAAACCACTCAAAGAAACACTCCATCTTAAATTTTTACCTTATTTAAACCATAATGAGAATGATATAATTTCAGAATTTTTCAAACAACTTAGTTCCGAAATTAATAAGTATAGTGGGCAACTTTCCAATCAAATACTTGATTATTCTGAAAAGCTTTTAAAGCTATACAAAAATAAGAATATTAAAGAGTTTTTGTCTATAAATACGCCTTCGTTTTCTACTAGTTCTTCTTATGACACTTTCAAGAAAATAAATTCAACTCTTGAGGGTTTAAATAAAAAATTCATTGTGTTTGTTGATGATTTAGACAGACTTTCTAATAAAGAAGTTTTACAGGTGCTAAAACTAGTAAGGAATACTGCTAATTTTAAAAACTTCATCTTTATTATCGCATTGGATAAAGATTATGTTTTAAATACTTTAATGCAAAAAAATGACATTTCCGACCATACTTTTGTAGATAAATTTTTCCAGTTAGAAGTTTATTTACCAGAAATTAATAAACAACAATTAAAAGAAGATCTTACTGAGTTTTTGAAGGCTTCAGAACTAAGGTTTAAAGAAAACTTCATTTTAGAAGTAACAAAAGCTGTTTATAGAAAAGACAATTTATTTGATGATTATATTTCTAACCATAGAGGTTTAAAGCGATTAGTAAATCAATTAGTATTTGATTTTCATTAATAATAATTGGTCTGATGTGATACCTTATAATCAAGAAACAAAACTATGTGAATTGAAAGAAGTTGACAAAAAAGAAAATAATAGGGATACCTATGATATTATAAAAAATTCTAGGTTTTACTATGGCGGTGGTAGTTACACTCCTGATTATAGCAATTATAAAATATCTTCATCTTTAACGGAACAAGTTGAATTAGGTAAGCTAAACAACTTAAGTTATCACCAAAATCTTTTGTTAGCAAAAACATTAATAGTTCTATTTGGAAAAGATAATCAAGCCGAAGAACACACTTCAATAAAATTTGGAAACAATTTAAGAAAACTGCTTCAACAAAGAATCGATGAAAATGAACTGTCATATACTCATTTTGAAGACATTTTTAATTTAGAAGATGACTTCATCTCTTTAAAAACAGCTTTAAAATCGGGTCATCTTCAAAATATTTTAGATAGAATTAGTTTTTATTATACAGATAGTACTGATAGAGTCAAATCTGTAGTTATGATATTACTTATAATCTTTAATGAGGCGCAAATTTATGGAGCTTATTCTACATCAGTTCTACAGATATTAGTACAGTTTATATCAAGAGTATTGTCTAAAGAACAAAACAATGAAGTTCAAGCACTTCGTAAAGAATTATGGGTAACAATTAAAAATGAATTTTTAGATAAAGATTTTGCAATTGAACGAAAATTAGAGTTTTTATCTTTTTTAAGTGAGAACAGAATAAAAATGAGCTTTGATGATTGGGGAACGGATGAAGATACACTCAAGGAACTGTCATTAAATCACTACAAACATCTTCTTGAAACGAAGAATAATAATCTATGGGAAATCCATGATTATTCTTTCTATCATGCCTATCATAATGCTAGAAAATTTCTAACTAAAGATATTTTAAATCCTATTACAATAGAGTTTTGGCAGAAAAATGACGTTAGAATATTATGTGCACAAATGACCGAAAATGATGTTTTTACAACAAGAATATTTAAGACTTCGGATTTTGCTTCTCAATTATTTGGATCAAAGATTAAATATAAATCTTTTATAGAAAAAAGAATAGGAGATACTGATAGACCCGAATTAAAAGAATATTTAGATTTTATTAAGCTTGAATCCTATACAAGTTTCAGGTATTACATACGATATGAATTCATTCATTTTGAAATGATTAATCTTAAAATGAAAAAGATAAGTGATTCGAACAATTTGAGAAACGATGAATTGGAAGGTATTGTTGAAATATTCATAGAGGCAAAAGATGAAGAAACCTATAATATCACTTGTATGAACGTTAATAAAGAAAAGATTCCAGGTCTTGTAAATTGTTTAATTCATCCTTCGGATACTGGTTATTATACTTCGCTAAGAATTGAATCGAGTTTCATTAACAAAGCAATACCAGCATTATTGTCTCATTATGTAGGCTTATTAAATGAAGATACAGAAGAGTACATAATTAGTTCTGATAGGATGTCTGTTTTAAAAGGAGAAGAAATAAAAGTAAAAATTGTGTCTGTGCAACCTAATAAAGGTTATCTATAATGCAAACTCATAGAATGTTTAATCTGTGTTCTAAATATAGCATGTGCATAGAAATTATCTCGTTAGAGTAATTTTATGCTTATGCGGGAACCTTCACGAGAATTGCGTAAAAACTTTTTTTACGTATGATTAATCAAATACGCGATTTATAAACTACCTAAAAGTGTTTGCTTTTTTTTGGTGTGGCTAAGCGATGGCAAATTGTGTGTAGAGAAAAATGCATTAAGCATTTTTATTTACAAAACAATAAAGCGGTTGGGCGTGGCAATTTTACATAGCGGCAAATTATAGCTACAAATAAAAACGTGAGGTTTAATCATAAACGCCTTAAAATAATTTTAATGACCCCAGTAGCTAATATGACTATGAAATAGAATTACTGTGGGATATTTTACATAATACTACATTATAGTTACAATAGAACTATAAATGCCGCAAATTGGCTTTTACATAATTGCTGACGATATAAAACACCTAACGGTGTCGTTATATCTGCATCTATGTAAAATAGAACCGAAAAAGTTCTATTCGCCGTTTTACTCATATATTATATTTGTACTATAATTTATATTATGTAAAATATAATATTTTAAAACAACCACTCTAATAAGAATTGTTGTTTTTAAGCATTATTCAAAAAACGTATACCCTACAAATTTATCTTACCAAGCTTACCAGGATATCGGCATATAGTCTTTTAAAAATTTTCCTGCCCAATGTTTTCCTGTATTGATACCATCAAATAATGGATCCATAACTCGCGCTGCACCATCTACAATATCTAACGGTGGTTGAAAATCGTGTAATTCTTCTTTTCTTTTTGCTAAAACTGCGGGATCTTCGTCTGTAACCCAACCGGTATCTACAGCATTCATAAAGATTCCTTCTTTTGCTAAACTACCCGCCGCTGTATGCGTTAACATATTTAAAGCTGCTTTTGCCATATTGGTATGCGGATGACGATCTTCCTTAAAAAAAGTATGAAATTTTCCTTCCATAGCAGAAACATTAATGATATGTTTTTGCCCTGTATACTCCTTTTTCATAATCTCAGATAAACGATTGCATAATACAAATGGTGCTACAGAGTTTACCAATTGTACCTCTATCATTTCTGTAGTTTCAATTTCTCCTAGTTTTAAACGCCAACTATTTGTGGTTCTTAAATCTACCTGTTGTAAATCTGCATCTAATTCTCCTTCTGGAAATACCTCTTTGGCAACCAACGAGTTATCAAAACTATATGGTATTTGCGATAGCTTTGCAGATGCCCGTAAACCTATTCCCGGTTCTGGCCCATGCCAGGTTACCGGCATATTTTGATTAGATGAAGCCCCGGTAGTCAACGCTTGCAGTTCTTGCAAACACTCCAGATGATCTGCCAATACATCTTTTGCATATTTTGGTAATGCCTCTATTGGCAATTGTTCATTTTCCATTAAATGGGCATAAAACCCGGCAGGACGCCTAACCGTTTGTGCAGCATTATTTATTAATATATCCAAACGCTCGTAACGTTGCTCTATAAAATTGCAAAAAATCTCTACACTGGGTATATGCCGTAAATCCAGTCCGTGAATTTTTAACCTATGTCCCCACGAAGTAAAATCTTCTTCTCTCGAAAAACGTAATGCAGCATCTACAGGAAAACGTGTTGTTGCTACTACCGTTGCGCCCCCTCGCAATAACATTAAAGCAATATGATATCCTATTTTTAAACGGGATCCGGTAATTATAGCTACTTGTCCTTTAACATCGGCTGTTTGAAAACGTTTTGCATAATTAAAATCCCCGCATTCGCCACACATAGTATCATAAAAATGGTGTAGTTTGGTATACTCGGTTTTGCATATATAACAATTTCTTGGCGAGGATAATTCTGGCTGTTCTGTATTCCTGATTTCAGATACTGGCAGTAATTTTGGAGCTACAAATACGGTAGCCTCACGGGCACTTCGTATTCCTGTTTTTTTACGGGCATCTTTATCCATAGCAGCAACCTTACGCTTTACTGCTGTTTTAGAATCTTTTTTTCGCTTTTTAAATTCTTCTTTATTAGGTCTGGACAACATTCCCGCAGCTTTCATTAATGCTATTCTACGCTCTTCAGAAATATCAAAAATAGTATTGGTATTAGATATTAATTTTTCTAATACTTTGATACACTGGTCAATTTCTTTGATAGTAACCTCTTGTTTACTATCTATTTCATTCTGTTCCATAAAAAAAAAATAAGCTGGCAAATTTAGTTTTAAAATCGTTATCTATACCATCTTTATTTAAACATTTTATCTAAGTACACGACAAAAAACTATACTTTAGTTTGTTTTGGTATAGTGTTATTAATGAGTGGATTCCGTTTTTCAACGGGGATGATAAATCAACTCATCTCTATATCGCGTAAATTTTGCCATGTTTAAAGACATTTTATATATATAATTTCAGAAGGACTTCTTGATAAAAAACCTCCTGTTTAAATACTTAAATACCTTACTTTTGCGTCATGTCAAAAAAGAAGCTAGCACAATTAGAATTTATAACTCTAATGGCCTCCCTAATGTCAATCGTAGCACTTGCAATTGACGCTATTTTGCCCGCATTGGATAGTATAGGAAAAACAATAGGAACCACACAACTATCGGATAATCAATTGTTGATTACAATGTTTTTTTTAGGGCTTGGTATTGGCCCATTGGTTTTTGGACCTGTATCGGATAGTTTGGGCAGAAAACCAATTGTTTATATCGGCTTTTTAATTTTTAGTATTGCCAGTTTTATTTGTATTTATTCTACAAGTATCGAAATGATGGTTTTTGGCAGAATTTTACAAGGAATAGGACTTTCTGCTCCAAGAACGATAAGCATTGCAATGATAAGAGATCTGTTTAGCGGGGATTATATGGCACGTATCATGTCCTTTATTACTGTAGTATTTATTTTAGTCCCCATTATTGCTCCTGCAATGGGCAAATTTTTTCTGGATCGTTATAATTGGCAAGCAATATTTTATGTTCAGCTTATATTTAGTATTCTGGTTTCTGTCTGGTTTTGGAAAAGACAAAAAGAAACTTTAAAGTTATCTAAACGAATAAAATTTACACCTACTATTTTTATAGATGGTATAAAAGAATTAGTGAGATATAAAACTACAATTGGATTTACCTTGATTTCTGGTTTTATTACAGGTTCTTTTATGGTATATCTAAGTACTTCTCAACAAATCTTCGAGCAACAATATCTTTTGAAAGAAGAGTTTCCTTACATTTTTGGAGTTTTGGCAATATCCATTGGTTCTGCTATTTTTTTAAACGGAATATTGGTGATTAAATATGGTATGGAAAAACTGGTTACAGTTTCTTTATTTACTTTTTTTGGAGTCTCGTTATTATATATCCTATTGTTTTATAATTCTCCAAATCCAAGTCTAGTCGTTCTATTATCCTTTTTTGGAGTGCAGTTTTTTGCTATTGGTTTTTTATTCGGAAATTTAAGGGCTTTGGCAATGCAACCAATTGGGCACATTGCAGGAATCGGTGCGGCAATTACAGGGTTTATATCTACTTTGATGGCTGTTCCTATTAGTATTTATACAGGAAAATTTATAAAAGATACCACCCTGCCCCTGTTTATTGGTTTTTTGCTATGCTCAATACTTTCTATCGCTATTCTTTTGTATCTAAAGAAAATACCCAAAAACAAAATAACATAACCTGTTTTTGACTTTTAAATCCTTGTTAAAATGATATTAATTATTGATTATAGTGTTTTTGTTGGAATGATGTTTGATTATCTTTATACATAAATAATTTATTTGTGATTATGAAAACTATTATTTACATCATAATAGGTATGGTTTTGATAAAAGGTTATGGTCAGGATATCATTCAGGATATTATTATTGATGCAAATGAGTTGTCTCCCAATTCTAAACTTGATTATACACTAATTAATGATTTTAAGGAGCTTGAGTTTAATAAAGAAAAATCCAGAATATCTTTTGATTTTATCGAAGAAAACACCTCGGGTACTATCTCTGGGTTAGATTTTAAAATTAATTTTAATCCAAAAGATCCGGAAAATGCTAGTTTTTCGGGAACCGTCCTTGTTAAAACACTAGATACCGATAATTTTTTAAGAGATGGTCATCTTATGTGGGAAAAATTCTTTTATAAAAAGAAGTTCCCAAAAATTTTTTTTAAAAGTACTCACGTAGTCTCTTTTGGTGAAAATACATACAAAATTATTGGTGATTTGACTATAAAAGGGATAGAAAAAGAAATTATTATAACATTCTCTCTGGATGATAAAAAATTACTGGGTATTACCTCTATCTATACCAGTGATTTTGGTATCGATATCCACGAAAACAGAGAGCAGAACAAACTGAATATACGGTTCTATTTTCCTATTCTTCTATAATTTTTTGATCCTTATTTATTTCTTCTTTAATAAACTGATTAATTTGCCATGCATCCCCCATTAGCTGATCTGTATTTGGGATGTAATTAGAATATGGATAAGGGCCATACTCGGTAGTAATGGTTATATATTCTCTTTTTTGAGCTTTGGCATTATCGATCATATCTTTCCACCATTTTTTAAAAACAGATAACTCTAATGCATAGCGCTCTTCTCTTGGGTCATTTAATTGCGGGGATTGAGAGGATCCAACACGAGCATGTATATGGTAGGTGTTCTCTATTGCTCTTTTTACTGCTTTTTTTTGATTTTCCAACATAGATTCTGCTACACAACACCAATGAGAAAAATCAGAAGTAAGTTTTAATTCTGGAAATTCTTTCAAGTATTTATAACTAGTGTGAGAAGCAAATGAAAAACGGGACCTGTGTGTTTCGTGAGCAATAGGAACACCTGTTTCTTTTTCTATATCTCCTGCCAGCTGAATTAACTTAGCATTTTTTTTAAACGAAAAAAAATCCATTCCCGTGTGAGAATTTATTAGCAACGGATTAGCTTCTGCCAGATTATACAAGTGCCTCTTATATTTTTCTTTATGTATGTAAAAATCTGTTTCTTTAGTTTCCCAATGCTGTGCTACAATTTCTAATTCATAATCTGAAACAATAGACAAAATTTCTTTTTTTTCTATTGGATCTAAAGGTAAATCAATCTCGATACCCGTATAGCCAGCGTTTTTAACTTTTTTTAAAAAAACATCCCATTTTAAATCCGCATTTCCCCATCTTGGGTATATAAATTTTAATTCCATGTTTTTGCTTATAATAAAATTATTAGATCAAAGCTACAAATGCCGAGTATTGTCCGTGGTGTGTTATAGATATTGGTATTTGTACTTTTTTTTGATCTATATGTATGGTTGGTACCCTGTTATTATTTTTTTCAAAGTAAATTAAAGATACGGGGATATGCAGTTTTTGACAGATAATTTTCTTTGCTTCATAGCGTATGTCTGCGATATTTTCAAAAATCGAAGAAAAGCAATCTTTATCATAAATCGTTGCAATAGTATAAATATATCTATTATTAATTTTTGTATTCGCTTTATATACAAAATCATCCACATAAACTTTTCCTCCCATGGT
This sequence comes from Aquimarina sp., assembly GCF_977115655.1. Taxonomy (NCBI): domain Bacteria; kingdom Pseudomonadati; phylum Bacteroidota; class Flavobacteriia; order Flavobacteriales; family Flavobacteriaceae; genus Aquimarina; species Aquimarina sp. The sequence goes on along the minus strand of NZ_CDSBKO010000001.1, from coordinate 130,399 downwards.
ACACTCAAAACTTTTTGGATTAAACACAGGAGGCAGCTTAAAACGCCTTTGGTGGGCTTTGTATGCAGCTTCTTTCATGCTCCAATATTTCCAAACCAATGTTTCAGGTTTTTTTGAGTCTATAATATCCTTTTGTTCGGTATTGGTACATATTTTTTGTAACCAACCCCTTCTCTGCCAATTACTTTGTTGTTTGGCTACTTTGATATCTACAATATCATTGCCGATCATTTTGCTGCTAATTTTTCTTCTATTACTTGTATAGAGGCTTTAACGGTTAACATCTTTTCCATTGCTTCATTATCGATTTCGATATCAAATTCATCTTCTACATCGAGTACTATGTCTACCAAATTAGCCGAATTAATCTCCAGATCTTTTACAAAATCGGTGTCTTCATTAAGGGTATGAAGCCCTTCTTCATTTTGTACATACGGGGTTATAATTACTTTTAACCTGGACAATAATTGTTCTTTATTCATATTTCATTTAGTATTAAATCTCGTATTTCAGAGGTACTTTTTAAAAATAATACATGCATTTACATCTCCAAATCCAAAACTGGCTTTGGCTATAATGTTTGGAGAAAAATTTATTGTTTGTACAGGAACTCTGTCTCTGCTAATCAGTGATGCAATTTCCGGGTGCAAATCTTCACAATTTATGTTTCCAAACACATAATTTTCTTTAAGTTGTAATATGGTGGCAACACTTTCTATACTTCCTGATGCCGCAAGGCAATGCCCTACCAAACTTTTTAAGGAATTAATATAAGGAAAATCCTGTCCTTTTCGCTCTAGTGCCTGACACCAGTTTTGTATTTCATCTGCATCTTTGTTGGTAGCAGTCAAATGCCCGTTTATAGCGTCTATATCAACAGGTTGTATGCCTGCATTATCTATTGCTTTACGAATACAACGTTGTACTGCCTGGTTATTAGGTGCGGTCATACTACCACCACCACGTTGTCCCCCACTATTTACATGTCCTCCCAATATTTCGGCATATATGGTTGCCCCTCTTTTTTTGGCATTTTCAAGGCTTTCTACAACTAAGGCCCCTGCTCCACTACCTGGCACAAAACCACTGGCAGCAGCACTCATAGGCCTGGATGCTTTTGTTGGATTATCATTGTATTTATATGGTAAAATACGCATAGCATCAAAACCTCCCCAGATGTATGGCCCACTATCACTGGTACTTCCTGCAAGGATAACTTCTGCTTCCTTATTAATAATACGGTTGTATGCCATCAAAATAGCTTCCGTTCCTGTACTACATGCCGAAGAGTTAGTGGTAACTATGTTACCACAACCAATGATACCTCCTAAAAAAGCACTAATACCGCTTGCCATAGTTTGGGTGACTGTTGTGCTTCCCAGCCTTCTAACGTCACCATTATCTACTTTATAAATGGCTTCTCTAAATTTATCTACTCCCAATATTCCTGTACCAAAAATCACTCCTGTGTCCCAATAAGGAATATCCGAATCATTTATCGAAAACCCTGCATTTTTCCATGCATCCATACCTGCTATAACACCATATTCCATCCCGGTAGCATGCAATCCTTTTAATTGAATATTATTAAAGTAATTATTCAAGTATTCTTTGTTATACATTGGTAAACCAGCTATTTGACATGAAAAATTCATTTTTTTCAATTCTTCAATACAGCGTATGCCACTCACTCCTTTTTGAAGGTTCGAATTAAATTCTGAAACATTCATTCCATTTGGAGAAACTACACCTAAACCTGTTATAACTACTCTTCGTTTATTCATTCTTTTTTGTTAAATGCTAATCCCGATACTATCCCTTTAGCAACCAAAACACCTTTAGAATTATGCATTACTACATTGCATTTTAGTTTGTTAAACCTAAAATAAATTTTATTAGCTTCCACAATTACTTTTTCTCCGGGAAATACCGGTTTATAAAAATTCATTTCGTTACTCGTCATAGCTACTCCACAAGTCTGCTCATCCCACTCCCCTTTTAAAAGATAAATACCAAAACAGGCCAATCCTATTTGTGCCATACACTCTGTGAGTATAACCCCGGGAGTGACAGGATTATCTTTAAAATGTCCTTTATAAAAATATTCGTCTTCTTTAAATTGATAACCACCCAAAATATGAGTATCCTCTACTTCAAATATTTCATCCACAAAAAGAAAAGGCTTGGTATATGGTAATTCCTGTAAAATATCTTTCTCTATCAAAATATAAAAAAATTAAAATGCACATCCATTTGGCAATGGCTCTACGGTTTCTAAATCACTGGCAAAAGTAATATCCAAAGTGCTTTCTATAAATCCTTTGGCTACGCTTCCTTTATATATCCTGGTACTATATCCTGTAGTGTTTGTATGTACACGTACATATACGGTTTGCTCTTTTTTTATTTTTACAGGCCCTCCTGATCTTGTAAAAGGTTGTTCTTGTACATGACTGTTTGCCAGAACTCTACGATATATTAGTTTTTCATCCTCAGAAACTATTTCCCACCAATCTGCATATTGATCACAACCTGTATCCGGACTCTTAATTTCTACTGCAAAAGAATACTTATTTTCATCTCCTGTAACTGAAACACCAATTACTTTTGCTTCTGTGTTTATGTCTTTATCTGGATTTTGTACTATATTATTCCTTTTTTTACATACCAATACATAAAAAACAACAGGGAGTATTATAAGCAGTGTATTTTTCAATATATTTTATTTTTAATATTTTATCAATCGGGAAGACTAAATCCTTAAAAAATAGATTTTCTAGATAACGTAATTGTTTTCCCATTTTTTAATGTTACATCCAGATCCTTTTTCTGTTCTATCATTTTATTTTGAAATTTATAAACACTACAAAAATCATTAAATTCTTTTTCATTAATTTTTAAAATCTCTGTTCCTTGTCTTAAGCCTTGCTGCCAAGCCAGACTTCCTTCTATTACTTTTGCTACTATAATTTTACTGTTTTCAAAAACAAACGAGCTTCCATAACTTTCCTGAAACTCATCTACATCAGTAACCGAAGAATATAGCACGTTATTTTTGACACTTAAAAAAAGTGTTGTGTCTTTCCACAAAGAATTACCTATTTTACTGCTTTCAACCCCTAATTCTAATATAGGTTTACTTATAAATGATCCTGAACTAATACCTGAAAACTTTATAACGGTACTTTTTGTTTTATTCATAATACCATTAAAATCAAAAAACGTACTATGAATTTCTTTTTTGTATCTACCCAGATCCTTTATCCTTTTTTTGTATCTAACATTAATATCAGAGCTTGTAGCTCCTGTATCTAACAAAAATTTTATGGGGGTATCATTTATGTTAAAAAAGACCATAGGTTTTTGGTTTTCATATACAAAATCAAGAGCATACATTTTTTGACTAATCTGTTTAGGAATAGAATCAGAAGGTAACATTACCACATATTTTTCTTTAAAATTAATTAGCCAGTTAAAGTGAGAGAGGATATCCATGCCAAGTATTCCATCTATATTATAGCACGAAAATATATTACTATCTCTAGCTTTAAGAATTTTATGTTTTGTTATTCGTGCAGATGCAAGATTTATTGAGTCACTTTTATAATATCTTAATTTAAACTTTGATTGGCTGGAAGAAACAACATTAATTGTTTTTTTAGTTTTCTTCAATTCATTTTTTACCCATGAATACCCTATAGAATGTGTGGCACCTGTATCAAACACAAAGTTTTTTTTCTGTCCATTAAAATGAATCGGAATAATAATCAAGCCCAAATCATTTTTAAATGGAATGGTATCATTATGCTTTTTTTGTGCGGTAAGAGAGATACTGATAGTATAAAGCAGAATAAAAAGAAATAATTTTATGTTCATATTCTATAATTTTAATTCAAATGCTCCCCTCCATTTACAGGAATGACACAGCCGTTAATCCATGCAGCTTCGTCTTTACATAACAGATATACTACATTTGCAACATCCCGGGGGGTTGTAATCCTGTTAAACGGATTTCTTTGTATACTATGCTCTATTATTTGCTCATAACCAGGGATAAGGCGTAAGGATTGGGTATCTACTGCGCCCGGTTGCAAACAATTAGCTTTGATACCATAAGTAGCAAACTCCAGGGCTATACTTCTTGTAATAGCCTCTAAGGCTACTTTTGCTGCAGAAACTGCGGCATAATTCTTCCATGCTTTTGTATTTCCTTCGCTTGTAAAAGAAATAATCCTTGTGTCTTTGGCAAACAACTTAGCATTAAAAACAGATGTTACCCAATCATACAGGCTTATTGCCATTGCATTAATGGTTAAATGAAAATCATCATTGCTCAACAGATGTTCTGCATTAACCATAGGTTTTAAATTTCCTTTTGCGATACTATGTATCAGGGTTTTTATGCTTCCTTCTCCTATATTTTGACGAATATCCTTTATTACTTCTTTTCGTTTTTCTGGTCTTAACAGATCTGTATTAAAGGAGTGAAATTGTATTCCTGAATCTTGTATTTCTTTAAAATCTATTTCTATTTGTGGTAGTTCACTTTTACGATTGCGGTGCAGTATAATAATGTTCATACCATGCTGTGCTAATTTTTTAGCGGTAGCCAGTCCCAAACCAGTACTACCGCCCAGAATAAGCGCCCATTCGTTTTTGTTTTCAAAATCTTTGCTCATATATCAAATTTTCGTTTATACGAAAATGAAAATTTACTAATTATTTACCATTCCAGCAATATTCGTTGTGCAGTAAACCCCGGTCCAAAACTTAACATCAATCCGGTTTCTCCTGCCGTTGGCGTTCGATCCATAAAACGTTCTAACACATATAATACTGTAGCACTACTCATATTGCCATACTCTTTTAAAACAGCTTTGGTATCTTCTATATTTTTACCTAAATGCCCAAAAAGTTCTTCTACGGTTTGTACTATTTTTTTCCCTCCGGGATGAAAGATAAGGTGATTGATATCTTCGATCTTTTTATCATGTTTTTTCAAAAAAGGATGGATTATTTCAGGAAAATGTTCTGCTATTGTTTCTGGTACTTTAGGGTCTAATATCATTTGTAGTCCGCCATTGGTTAATTTAAAACCCATCATAGAGGTTGCATCATAAAAATGGTACATCGCATCTCCCAGGATTTTGGGACCGATAGCATCTTTTTCTGAAGATAAAAGTACACATGCTGCTCCATCACCAAAAATAGCGGCACTTACCATATTGGTCATGCTATAATCGTTTAACTGAAATGTGGATGTAGGGGATTCTATAGCAACTACCGCGGCTCTTTTACCGGGGTTTGCTTGTAAAAAGTTTCTTGCATAAATAATACCCGAAACTCCTGCTACACAGCCCATTTCTGTAACCGGAAGCCGTACAATATCTTGTTTAAGACCAAGATCGTTAATGATATATGCATCTACTGAAGGTATCATAATACCGGTACAACTTACGGTAATAATATAATCCAGTGATTTTGGTTCCCAATCAGCCTTTTTCAAAGCTTTTTTTACCACAGATATCCCCATTTTTTTTACTTCCCTCACATAAATATCATTTTTATCTTCAAAAGAAGTAGCAGAAAAAACTTCTTCAATACTCATTATGCCATAACGCCTGTCTACAGCTGCATTTTCAAAAATCTTAATCACTTTTCTTTTGAAACGATCATTCTGTCCTGATAACCATGCCGAAACATAAGGTAATATATCCTTTGTATCTCTTACAAATTGTGGTAATTGTTTGGCGACAGTAACTATTTTTACACTCAATATTTTTGTTTTTATAATTTAATATTAACTTTTTTTAAGAACCCATCCAAAACGAAAAGCCCATTTCCAGTCAACTTTATACTCAGGGACGTTTATTTGTTTAGAAAACTGTATAAGTTCTTGTTTTTTGAACCCTCTTTTTATAGAAACCAAACCGTCGTTTTTTGCCACATAACTTTTTATAAAAAAGAAACTGAATACCTTAAAAAGGTAGTACGCAATTACACTACGATGTAAATCATTTACAATCACCGCCTTATTAGCTATTTCGACAGATTTTTTTAATATTTCTTTTATCTGTTTATCATCAAAATGGTGTAGCGTTAATGTGGCAATTATGATGTCGCAGGAAAATCTTGAGGTATCTATTTCCAGTATATTTTGTTTTAGAAATGATATTTGGGGGTAAGATAAACTCTTCTTTTTGGCACTTTGCAAACTTTTTTCATTCAAATCAATTCCAATAAGCCGTATATTTCTTTTTGTTCTTTTAAATGAATTAGCAATTGTTCTTAGCATTTCTCCATCTCCACATCCCAGGTCACAAATAACAATTTCTTTTGACAAAGGGATTTTTTTCACCAACTTGTGTATTGCTTTAATAGTAATATTATTACCTCCCAGCCATCGGTTTACTTTAGAAATATCAGATAAAGCTTCATTTAAAGCCCTATCCTTTATGGCAGGGTCATCCATGATCTCATGTTCTTTACTTCGATATTTTAAATTTACAGGCATACCAATGGTTCTCCGTGGGTTTGTTTAATAATTTTTGGTACAATAAAAGGGATTGCATTTGCTATCAGATAAGATGTATACTGTAGGTTTTCATTCAGTAATACCTTTTGTAAAACCCTGCCTGTGTATAATCTTTTATAAAATGTATCCTTCCATTTTTTGTGGTACTGTTTTTCGATATCTGTTCTGTTTAGTACAGATGTATTATCATAGCTACTAATCAATAATTCACTTAGTATTTTTGCGCTTTGTATTGCCATTGCCATACCATTACCACAAAGCGGATGTATCAAACCTGCGGCATCTCCTGTCATAAAAATGTGATTTTTTACAGGTTCTTTCTTTTCAAAATTAATTTGACCAATAGTTATGGAGGCTTCAAATAGTGGTTTTGCATTCAAAAAGAATTTTTTTAAGAAAGGATTTTTATATAACACTTCTTTTTGAAAAATTGCTATGTTTTTATATTTTTTAAAACTATCATAAGAAACAAGATAACAGGTGTTTACTGTATTGTTTTCTACCATAGAAATCCCGCAATACCCTCCACTAAAATTGTGAAGTGCAACAGTATCCGAGGCTATATCTGCTTTGTAATGTGCTTTTATTGCCAACCATGGGGATTTTTGAAAAGCAAAACTTCTTTTCAAGGTTTTGTCTAACTGCGTTCGCTTGCCATACGCCCCAATTACATAATCACTGGTTAGTTCCTGATTATCTGAAGTGGTTATTGTAAATATGTTATTTTGATATTCAATATCGGTTACTTGATTATTTATTAACAAGACCCCTAGTTTTTTTGCTTTTTCCCATAGATAGTTATCCAGGGTATATCTACTAATACCAAACCCTCCTAGTGGCATATTGCAATTAATACTATTTCCTTTTTGGGTACTGATACAAAATTTTGAAATAGGTACAGGTTTAAGGGAATCTATATCTATATCCAGAAAACTAAAATATGGCAAGACTTCGTTTGATATATACTCACCACATACTTTATGCCTTGGGTAGGTATCTTTTTCGATAAGTACAACAAAAATACCTGCTTTGGCCAAATGTATCGCACTTGTTAGCCCGGCTAATCCCGCGCCTATAATGGTTATGTGTGAATGTTTGTTCATGTATTGAAGGTACATAAAATTTGAGCATAAAAAAATCCCGACCATTTAGTCGGGATTTTAAATGTTATATTACAAAAATTAGTCTTTTACTTGATTTTCTGCGTCTTGTTTCATTTTTTCATTGGCTACAATACCAAGTTCTACTCTTCTGTTTTTGGCTCTGCCTTCTGGAGTCGCATTGTCATATTTTGGAAGCGTTTCTCCATGTGCATAAGTTGTAAGACGACTTTTGCTGATTCCTTGAGATATCAAATAGTTGGTAACTGCATTTGCTCTTTTTTGAGACAATGTCATATTATAAGCATCATCTCCGGTATTGTCTGTATGCCCTTCTACAATTATGTTTGTATCTGGATATTCTTTAAATATACCTGCTAATTTATTAAGATTGGTTTTTGATTTGGCGTTGATGTCTGATTTATTTGTAGCAAAATATACACCACTATTTTCATCAAATACTACATCAATACCTTCTCCTACTCTGGTTACTTCTGCTCCTGGTATTTCAGATTCGATTTTTTGAGCCTGCTTATCCATTTGCTTACCAATTACACCACCGGCAACACCACCTACAACACCACCAATAACCGCTCCAAGTGCAGAGTTTTTGTTTTTTACATTATTTCCTATAATTCCTCCCAGTACAGCTCCTGCAGCAGTACCTATTACTGCTCCTCTTTGTGTGTTGTTCGAGTTTTTAACAGCTTCACAGCTTGTTAAAATTGTAGTTACCATTACAGCAACTATTATATTTTTAAGATTTGTATTCATCATTTAATGATTTGAGTTTATTGTATTTTATTAAAATTCATGGTAATCACAAAAGGTTTTCCTTCTAAACTTACGGTCATTGCCCAAGTCATAGTAGTATCATCCAGATGTTGCAAAGCCATTCTGTATCCGGCATTATTGTTAGTGCTCTTTTTCTTTTCATCGATAGGTTTGAACATAAAATAATATTCTCCGTCTCCTTCTGGTTTTGGGATCGTAAATCTAAAGTTTCTTGCTCCTGTAGACACACAACTACTTTGATTTACATTGTATATTCCTGTATTATTATTGGGAATAAATTTCCAAACACTACCCGTAAAACATTCTGCAGTAGCATCATTATAAAGTTTAACATCAAAAATACCCTGACGATCATAAGAGATTTTATCCAGAGACCACTCCCCTTTTAATGTTTTTTTGGCTGCAATAACAGTTTGTTGTGTAGTATTGCAAGAAGCCAATAGTACTACTGCAATCAGTAAAATAAGTTTTTTCATGGTTATAAATTTTGTTTCATAAAAATAGCTAATAATGTTAACGTTTCAAAGATTATTATATTTCTAATTAAATAAATATATATTAGAAATATTAACATTGAAATTCGATGAAACGCACCTTTATCAGCTGAATTTAAAATAAAAGAAATATTCTTTTATTGCCTGCAATATTAACAAGAAAATACTTTATTGATTGTCTCTATTACAAAAATAATTAGCCTAAATCAAAAGTGATAATTTACTATATAACCTTGTTTCTTGGTACTCTGAATAATAGGACAAGACCTATGATAAAAAAGAGAACTAAAAAAAGTATTGAATATCTAACACTTCCTGTAATTTGGGCAATAATACCATAAGAAAACATGCCGATTACAATACCTATTTTTTCTGCTACATCATAAAAACTAAAATAAGAGGCGGTGTCTACAGCATCTTTAGGTAAAAATTTAGAATATGTAGATCTGGATAACGCTTGTATTCCTCCCATAACTAATCCAACCACTGCTGCTGTAATATAAAATTGAAACGGGGTTGTTATGGTATATGCATATACACAAATTGCTATCCAAATAAAATTAATAGCAATAAGCGTTTTTATATTTCCAAATTTTGAAGATGCTCTGGATGTTAGTATTGCTCCAAGCACTGCTACTAACTGAATTAGTAAAATACTTATAATTAATCCTGTGGTTGCATTTTGCTCTCCCCAATCGAGTTCTTCGATTCCAAAATAGGTTGCAATAAGCATGATGGTTTGTACTGCCATGCTATATACAAAAAAGGCGCTTAGATATCTGCGAAGCCTTACATCTTTCTGAAGGGCTTTCCATATCATCTTTAGTTCTTTAAAACCATTAAAGACAACTGCCTTAGTTAATACGTCTTTTTTATTGCCTTTTGGAAGGTAATAATAGGTGTACTGGCTAAAACCAATCCACCATACTCCTACCATTATAAAAGATAACCTGGTTGGTATTCCTTCATCTTCAAAGCCAAACCAATCATATTTTAAAATCATAATTAGATTAATAATCAAAAGAATTACACTACCTACATATCCCAAAGAATATCCTTTTGCGCTAATTGCATCTTGTTGTTCTGGAAATGCGATATCCGGCAGATAAGAATTGTAAAAAACCAAACTGGCCCAAAAACCAATTAATGCTAAAAAATAGCATAACAAACCAAACCAAAGATGCTCTAAACTAAACCAATACAACCCTATACAGGACAATGCACCCAAATAGCAGAAAAACTTTAAAAAATTCTTTTTATTACCTATATAATCTGCTATTCCAGAAAGCAAAGGGCTAATTATAGATACCGTTAAGAATGCTAAGGCGGTTACATAACTTATCAAAGAATCATTATTGAAGTCAAAACCTAAAAAACGTACGGTATCATTAACTATTTTTCCTTCGTCGTTTCTGACAATGGTTAATGCTCCCCAAAAAATAGGAAATACCGCAGAAGAAATAGTTAGGTTGTATACTGAATTTGCCCAATCATAAAATGCCCATGCATTTAGTAATTTTTTATGTCCTTTTGGTAGTACTTTACTCATTTACAATAGAATTTATATAGTTTTCTTATTTAAAGCGTTTAACTTCAAACATCTTTTTAACTAAACAACACAAAAAAGCTGTTCTGAGTATGCTCAGAACAGCTTCTAAAGTAAGTATAATTTTTTAAGATTATATATGCTTTACAATTATTTAAAAGTTGTTACCCCAAATTTTCTGGCTTCGGCTTTTGCTGCAGGTGACCATGCAGTAAGATTAGCAATACGGGTATCATTTGATGGATGCGTACTCATAAACTCTGCTGGTGCCTGACCCCCGCTATTTGCTTTCATCCTTTTCCATAATTCTGCAGCTTCATCTGGGTTATATCCTGCAATAGCCATTAGTTGTAATCCTATACGATCTGCTTCGGTTTCATGACTTCTGCTAAAAGGCAACATTACACCAAACTGGCTGCCTAAGCCAAATGCAGTACCAACTATTTGTTGTGTTTTTGAATCTTTTCCGCTTACTGCAATTGCTGTTGCTGCTCCTGCTACTTGCTGGATCTGACCGGCACTCATTCTTTGCTGACCATGATTTGCTAATGCGTGGGCAACTTCATGCCCCATTATTGCTGCAACACCGGTTTCTGATTTTGCAATTGGTAAAATCCCTGTATATACTACAATTTTACCTCCAGGCATACACCAGGCATTTACCGTTTTATCCTCTACAAGATTATACTCCCATTTATAATCTTTAAGATATCCCTGGTATCCATTAGCATTTAACCAACGCTCTGAGGCTTTTGCTATTTTTTGTCCAACTCTGGTAACCATTTCGGCATCTGATGTCCCTTTAACTACCTTATTTTCCCCCAAAAATTGATTATATTGCTGAAAAGCCATTGGTAATATCTGAGAATTAGGTACTAATGCCAACGTTTGCTTACCAGTAAACGGATTGGTAGCACAAGACATAAATAGCATTATGGTTCCTGTTATAACTATAAATTTTCGTGTGTTCATATAGTATACTTTCTTGTAAATATTCATTTCGTTAAAATTACAAAAATTACCGACTACCATTTAAAACATTTTATAATATTCTTTTAAAATATCTATATATTACTTTAATGATCGATAAAATGCATCTATGCAGATACAATATGTAATTCTGTAAAATCTTTTGGAACTATTATAATATTGTTTTCTTTATCAAAATTTACACTTTCTAAAGAAACAACAACATTGTCAATTTCTATTTCATGAATTTTAAAAGGAAGCCCTATAAATTTTATCTGCATTGTTTCATATCCGGTGATATAACTACCGTCTTTATGTTGTTGTATAATTACCTCATTTTCTTTTCCTGTAAATGAAAAACTTCTCAGACTAAATCTTCCTTTGACATAATCATAGCCATCTTGTGCATCTTCATATACTTTGGATACTTCTTTGTTTCCTAAACAATAATAAGCTTCTAATTTTAATTCTTCTATTTTCTTTTCTCCCACATATTGTTGTATTGGATATTTAGGTAGTATAGCTCCTTCTTTTATAAATAATGGAATAGTATCCAGATCAGCATCTACCCATTGTTCCATCCCTCCTTTTGTATAATCTCCGGTCCAGTAATTATACCAATTTCCTCTTGGGATATACATTCTTCTGCCTTTGGCATTTGGTTCTTGTACCGGGCATACCAAAATTTGGTTTCCAAAAACAAATTCGTCTGTTCTGTAATGTGTTTGTGGATCTTTTTGATCGAAAAGCACTAAGGATTTTAACATAGGAATGCCAAATTCTGCATATTCCCAAAACATGGTATATAAATATGGTAGTAATTGATATCGTAATTCTACATACTTTCTGGTTACATCTATTATTTCTTCGCCAAAAGTCCATGGTTCTTGATTACCATGATCCCCAGAGGAATGTGTACGGCAAAAAGGGTGAAATACCCCCAGTTGAATCCATCTGGCATACAATTCGCCTGTTGGGTGTTCTGCAAATCCACCAATGTCACTACCTGTAAAAGACATACCGCTCATGCTCATACGTTGTGCCTGAATGTTAGCTATCCAGAGATGCTCCCAGGTTGCTACATTATCACCTGTCCATGAAGAGGTATATCGTTGTGCCCCAGAATATGCAGATCTGGTAATAATAAAAGGTCGTTTTGGGTATGCAAACCGTTTTACGCCTTCATAAGTTGCTCTTGCCATTTGGGTGCCATAAATATTATGTGCTTTTCTGTGGCTACAATGATTGCCATCATAATTATGCCGCACATCATTAGGAAAAGTTTTTTCTGGCACTTCCATTACTGCGGGCTCGTTCATATCGTTCCATACTCCTTTTACCCCTATTTCTCCTATGATTTCTTTAAATAACCCTGCCCACCATTCTCTAACTTTTGGGTTTGTGAAATCCGGAAAAAAGCATTCCCCAGGCCATACTTTTCCTCGCATATATGGGCCATCGGCTCTTTTACAAAAATAATCTTTCTTTAAAGCTTCTTTATAAACAAAGTAATCATCATCAATTTTAATCCCGGGATCTATAATAGCTATAGTTTTAAAACCTTTTTCCATTAGTTCAGAAACCATTCTTTTTGGATCTGGAAAATGTTCTTTATTCCATGTAAAACACCGAAAACCATCCATGTAGTCAATATCTAAATAAATGGCATCGCAAGGGATTTGAAGTTCTCTGAATTTATTGGCTATTTCTTTTACTTTACTTTCCGGGTAATAGCTCCATTTACATTGGTGATACCCCAGTGCCCATAAAGGTGGTAGTTCTGGTTTTCCTGTAAGATCGGTATATCGGGTAATTACTTCTTGCATATCGGGACCGTAAAAGAAATAATAATTCATTTCTCCTCCTTGTGCCCAAAAACTGGTTACATTACGTCTTTCATGACAAAAATCAAAAAAGGTTTTAAAGGTATTGTCAAAAAAAATCCCATAAGCTCTTTCTTCATACATACCTATATAAAAAGGGACACTTTTATATAAAGGGTCTTGATCTTTGCCAAAAGCATATTGATCTGTCGCCCAATTTTGCACACGTTTTCCTTTTAAGTTAAGGTGCATTGGTTTGTCTCCAAGACCATAATAACATTCTCCTTGTGGTGCAGATTTACTCATTTTTACAATATTCCCCCCATATTCATGACTTTGCTCCCAATGAAAACCCCAATCATCTTTGCAGATAACATTGTTATCTATATCACAGATGGTTACATGAATATTGGCTTTAGAAATATGAATACTGATTTTTGAGGTAGTAATAATATATTTTTTTTCCTTTTCTTCTATTTCCAACAGGCTATATCCTCTGGCACCAGTTTCGCTAATAGCATACGAAAAATCTTTTTCAAAATTAGCATCTGTTGCATATCTAAAACGAATAACACTTCCTCTTAAAATGGTAAGCTGTAAAATTACTCCATTATCTGTAGTGAAGTTTAATTTATCTACATTTTGTGAAAAGGAAATTATTTTACCAGGAAACAGATTTCCTTTTTGCTCTAATTCTGTATTAATAATCATATAATTATCTTCTTTTTTAAATTAGGTTTGGGTATATAAAAGAACAATATCTAAATTGATTTCAAAACAATTCGTTTTAGTATTTATTAAGAAAAATCTACGAAAACGTTTGATGTTTAAGACCTTGAAGGTTTTGAAAACGTTTGATGTTTAAGACCCTTGAAGGTTTTGAAAACCTTCAAGGTCTTAATTTTCCAACCTTATCCAAGCACCAGCAAAGTGTATCCAAAAAGAATCACTTGCACAATGTTATTGCTTTATCTTAAAAACCACTGTTGCTAGTGGTGGTATTGTAATTTCTGCCGCATATTTTCGGTATTGCCAGTTTTTAAGTATAATTTTTATTTCTTCCGTATTAGAAATACCACTTCCGTTATATTTTTTAGCATCACTATTAAAAATTTCGACTAGCTTTCCTTTTTGTGGTAATCCAATTCGATAATTAGTCCTTGGTACGGGAGTAAAATTGCATACTACAATTAGGTTATCCTTTTCTTTAGTTCCTTTTCTTGTGTAGGCAATAACAGAATTTTCATGGTCTTCATAATTGATCCATTCAAAACCAGACATTGTAAATTGTTGCTCGTATAATGCCGGGTTGTTTTTATATAAGATATTTAGATCAATGATTATCTTTTGAATTCCGGAGTGGTAGTCATATTGAAGCAAATGCCAATCTAAACTATGTTGAAAATCCCATTCTGCTCTTTGCCCAAATTCTGCCCCCATAAATAACAAATTAGTTCCCGGGTGCGTAAACATATAACTATATAATAATCTTAGGTTTGCAAATTGTTGCCATTCGTCGCCTGGCATTCTGCCTATAATACTGCTTTTGCCATGTACTACTTCATCATGAGATAGGGGGAGCATAAAATTTTCTGTAAAAGCATAGGTCATACTAAACGTTAATTCATTTTGATGATGCTTCCTGTATACCGGTTCTTTTGCAAAATATTGAAGTGTATCGTGCATCCACCCCATCATCCATTTCATACCAAAACCTAATCCGCCAAGATAGGTTGGTTTAGAAACCATAGGAAAAGAGGTAGATTCTTCGGCTATCGTTTGCACATCAGGAAAACTTTTATAGATCTCTTCATTTAGTTCTTTCATGAAGGTAATTGCTTCTAAGTTTTCTCTGCCACCAAATATATTAGGTTCCCATTCACCTTCTTTTCTTGAATAATCCAAAAAAAGCATAGATGCAACTGCATCTACCCGTAAACCGTCGATATGATATTGATCCAACCAAAAAACTGCATTGCTAATCAAAAAGCTTTTTACTTCATTACGCCCATAATTAAAAACCAAGCTTTTCCAATCCGGGTGATATCCTTTTCTTTTATCGGGGTGTTCGTATAAGCTAGTTCCATCAAAAAGCCCCAATCCATGGGTGTCTTCGGGGAAATGAGAAGGCACCCAATCCAGAATAACGGCAATATCGTTGGCATGAAATTTATCGACCAAAAGCTTAAATTCATCCGGATATCCAAAACGGGATGTTGGTGCAAAATATCCTGTAAGTTGGTATCCCCATGAAGGATCATAAGGGTACTCCATTACCGGCATTAGTTCTACATGGGTAAATTCCATTTTTTTAACATACGCAACCAGTTCGTCTGCCAGTTCTATATAAGATAAGGATCTGTTTTCTTCTGTATGTTTTTTCCAGGATCCCAGATGTACTTCGTATACAGAAAAAGGGGCATGGTTTGCATTATGTTTTTTTCGTTTTTGCAGCCAATGGTTATCAGTCCATTGATATTCATCTTCCCATACTACAGAGGCTGTTTTTGGGGGGTGCTCACATCGTCTCGCATAGGGATCTGCTTTTTCTGTTTGTATATCGTTATGGTTAGAACGAATTTTATATTTATAAACATCCCCTTTTTTTATGTCAGGGATAAATCCTTCCCATATACCAGATTGATCCCAACGCACATTTAACAAATGCTCACCTTCTGTCCAATGATTAAAATCCCCGATTACAGAAACAGATTTTGCAGATGGTGCCCATACTGCAAAATAAGTTCCTGATATTCCATTAATAGAAGTTGGATGAGATCCCATTTTTTCAAACAGCCGATAGTGTTTACCTGATTTAAAGAGATAAATATCAAATTCTGAAAACAGGCTATAAGAGGTTACAATACCCATATTTTTATTTGGTTATAATTTAAACCCATCCGGGATTACAGTTCCTCTTTTTATTACAACAACCCCTTCTCGTATTACATAGGCATCTTGCTCTGTATCTTCCAAATGGGGTCCTCCATTTATAACAACATCATTTCCTATACGGGCATCTTTATCAATTATGGTATTATTTATATAACATCGATTTCCTACTCCTATCGGGGGGATTCCTTGATCACAATCTTTATCTAACTCCTGCATGTCCTGATACGAATTGCCTCCTATCATATAAGTATTCTTAATACAGGTATCTTTACCTATTCTGGATCGAATACCAATTACAGACCGTTCTATTTCTTTGGCATTAATAATACATCCTTCTGCAATCATGGATTTGTCTAATCTGGTTCCCGAAATTTTTGAAGGAGGTAGTACCCTGGGTCTGGTTAATACAGAATGGTTTTTGTTGAACAGATCAAATTTGGGAATATCATCTGTTAAACTTATGTTGGCTTCAAAAAAAGCAGGAACATTACCTATATCTGTCCAATATCCTTCGTATTGATATGCAAGTACTTTGTTTTTGATTATAGATTGCGGAATAATTTCTTTTCCAAAGTCTATCGTATTTGTATTAGATAATATATCTATTAATAATTGCTTATTAAAGATATAAATCCCCATAGAGGCCAGATAGTTTCTTTCTTCTTTTTGCATATCCGGGCTTACTTCAGACTCCCATCCCGAAAGTTTTTCTAAGCTTGGTTTTTCTATAAATGAAGAAATAAAACTGTTTTCATCTGTTTTTAGAATCCCGAATTGTGTGGCTTCTTTGGATTTAACGGGTATGGTAGCTATAGAAATATCGGCTCCTTTATTAGCATGAGCGTCTAGCATTTCATTAAAATCCATTTGATATAGTTGATCTCCAGACAGTATCAATGCATATTCGAACTCATGGTTAAGTAGTTGGTACATGGATTGCCGCACTGCATCTGCTGTTCCCTGATACCATGTTTTATTATCGGGAGTTTGTTCTGCTGCCAATATATCTACAAAAGCATCACTAAAATTACTAAAGACATAAGTGTTTTTTATATGTCTGTTTAACGATGCCGAATTGAACTGGGTAAGTACAAACATCCTTTTTATATCGCAATGAATACAGTTTGAAATAGGAATATCTACTAATCTGTATTTTCCGGCTATAGATACTGCGGGTTTAGATCGTTGATCTGTAAGAGGAGATAATCGGGTTCCCTGACCCCCGCCCAAAATAATGGCAAGAACTTTTTTGTTGATCATTTATATTGTATTAGTGTTTCATATATGGTTACATATTGGTGCGCAGACCGACTCCAGGAGTGATCGATTTGCATTATTTGTTGTTGTATTTCCCCATATTTTTTTTGATCCTTGTACAAAGTAACAGCTCGTTGTACAGCATGGCAAACATCCCGTACAGAGCTATCATTATGGCATATTCCAAAGCCATTTTCTTCTATATCAATTACTGTATCTTTAAGCCCCCCTGTTCTTCTTACTATTGGTATAGTACCGTATCGTAGTGCATATAACTGGTTTAACCCACATGGTTCTACCCGTGATGGCATTAATAAAAAATCTACTCCGGCATATATTATACGAGATAGTTTTTCATCATAGCCTATAAACACATTGTATTTACCCGAAAACTCTTTTTGCAAGGACTGTAAGCGTTCTTCTGTCTCTAAATTTCCAGAACCTAAAATCAAAATATTGATAGTGTTGTTATTGGTTAAGGATTCTTTTATAATATCTGGCAAAAGATCTGCTCCTTTTTCATCAACAAGTCTTCCTATAAAACCAAATAGGGGTTTGTTTGTATCCAGGTTAAAATGATTGCATATCCAATTTTTATTTTCTTTTCGGTTTTCTACGGCACTGGTCCTGTTATAATTTTTAATAACCATAGGATCTGTTTCAGGATCCCATGTTTTTGTATCAATACCATTAAGAATCCCTACACATTTTTTTTGTTCGTGCTTTAAAAGGTTTTCCAAACCATTAGCTTTTTCTTGCAATTCGTGCATATAACTGTTAGAAACAGCAGTTACCTGCCAAGCACATTTAATTCCTGATGCCAAAGGGTTAATGCAGTTGTCCCAATCTAACAATCCTATTTTTTGTTTATCAAAATCTGGTAAATAATTCAACTTATCAAAAGATAATTGTCCTTGATATTGTGCATTATGAATGGTCAAAACGGTTGGTATTCTTTGTAATTTTTCATATTTATATGCATGAGACATCATAAATGGTATTAATCCGGTATGATGATCGTGACAATGTACAATATCGGGGGCTATATCTATACCTGATATCCAATCCAAAACTGCTAATTGAAAAGTAATACATCGTTCTGGATCGTCCTTATAGTTATATACATTTGGCCTGTCCAACATCCCTTCGATATAAACCAGATATGCATCAAACCTTAAATCCGGGGATATTATTTTTTTTATAGAAAATGGATATGTAATCTCAGCTAAGGGAATTATATTGGTATACACCGTTTCCAGCTTTGATTTTTGTATATATGGATTATTATAAAAAGGAGTAATTACACTGGTGTTAAGCCCTGTTTTTTTTTGATATTTTGGCAATGCTCCCACTACATCTGCTAATCCTCCAACTTTGGCTATAGGGTAACATTCGAAACTTGTATGAAGAATATTCATGAACTAGATTTACCTGATTATTTTAATGATTTTTAAGTAATTGTAAAAATCATTTAAAACTATGAAAAAGGGAATAAAAACAGAGTATTATTATCTCAAAAAGAACAAGTAATAATGATTATTTAATAAAAATATAATCAAAATTTTTTATTATCATTACTCTTTTTGTCAAAAGAAGTGAAAACCGTAAATCTCAGGTTATTTTTTTGTTATTTATCTATTGTTCGCAAAGCTTTTTTTATAATATATCCTGTTTGTTTTGTTGGAGATTGTTTTTGCCATTTATTACATACTTTTATTACCCAATCTGGTCTTGTTTTACTGGCATCATTTAACCAATTGCCTACAGAATCCCTTACGTATTTAGAATCGTCAGATTTAAGTGGTTCTAATATTGTTATTGCTTTTTCAGGAGATTCTTTTAGTTTGTCAATTTTTTTAGTCCATACACCTATTGGTCTGGTAGCCTCTACAGCAAATCGTCTGATATTCTCGTCTTTATCAGATGTCCATTGAGATAAAATATCTATTGCAATATCCAGGTTATCAATAATAGTGTTTTTAGAAGCAAATATTGCTACTTCTCTAACTCCAAAATGAGAATCCGCAGCAAAAGGAAGAATTACTTCTAAATTTTTATGGATTTTGGTTTCTTTGACTCCTAGCCAATGTGCAGCCCAACATCTGGGTACATCAGAGGTATGATTTGAAAGATAATCTATGATACTTTGATCTTTGGTCAATTGTAAAAACGTATGTCCTATTATCTTGGTATTAGAATTTGCTGAAGGTTTTTGCTGTGCAGATATACTTTCATAAAAACTATCATACCAATCTAATTTTCCTAAATCTGTTAAGATGTTTTTAAGTAAGACTAATTGATCTACTGCTAACCACTCTATTAAATTAGCTGTTTGGATATTTCCTTTATTCAAATATTCCAAAACCGTTTTATCTAAATCTTTAAAACTTCTGGCTCCTTTTCTTTTAAGAATATATTCTGGTATCATTTTATAAAATTAGATCAAAAAAGCTGCGCTATCAAATTTATTAAAAATGATAGCACACAAAACATAAAATAATTAATTATCAAGTATTATTCTTCAAATTGATTAAATATATCAAAATGATACATTTGCACCGATTGTGGTTTTATTATTGAAAAAATAGCGGCTGCTTTTTCGTTTTGAGTAATATCTGCTGCTGCGGATTTAGCAGACTTTATATCCCTCCAATAAATAATATCCATATATTTTCCATTTTCATTTTTTGCGGTAATCCTTTCTATAAAACCGTAATATAGTTTTATAATGTCGTTAAGAGAGGATAATGCCGTTGTAGCTTCTTTTTCTGTATATCCCGGATTTATTTCGAATAAGACTATTTCTATAGCTTTTGGTTTGGTATTGGCTGACATTAGATTTTGATTAGGTTCTTTTACACAATTAAACAACAGGTTTATCATGATAATTATTATTAAACATTCAGAATTATAATCAAAACTAGGTTAGGCTTATGACAACCCTATGTCAGTAGTTTTTTGAGAAGAAATAGAAAAGTTATACTCTTGTGCACATTTTTTATAATACTCTTCCAGACTAAAATGTTTTGGAGGAAAAAGCTCTTGTGTTTCAATAAGATTTATAATACGATCGGTTCTAAACTCCCTGTAATCATTTCTTAGCCTGCAATGCGCAATCATAATCCATGTATTATTAGTAAAATATACCCCTAATGGCTCGACTAACCTTTTGCTAAACTCTTTAGCCGCGGTAGTATACTGGATCTCTAAAACCCTAAAATCGGTAATTGCTTGTTGAATAACAGACAAAGAGGTACTGGGTTTTATTTGTTCCCGATTATAGGTAAACACACGCTGATCCAGAATTTTTAATTTTTCTTTTTGTGTTGTTCTTAAAACAGCTATTACTTTATCTATAGCATCCTGATATTCGTTAATAAGAGATTGGTCATTATTTGTATTTATAATCTTAGAGGCTGTAAGTAAGGCGTTAGCTTCTTTTTCTGTAAACATAACCGGAGGCAAAGAATACCCGTCTACCAAAAAATACCCTGTTCCTGCTTCTGCCCCAATTGGCACTCCTGCATCTGTTAATGCTTGCATATCCCGATATATAGTACGCAAACTAACTTCAAATTTACTTGCCAATTCTGCAGCTTGAACAATTTTTTTGGATTGTAGTTTTACTAATATTGCTGTTAATCGATGTAGTCGTTTCATTGCTCTGGTTTGGTTTCATTTGATGGTGCAATCTCATCAATTTCACTTAAATCTGTAGTATTATTAATAAAATATTCCGTTTCTTCCATATTCTCTTCTGGTTTGTTTGCAGACAATTTAGTTGAAATCATTTTTTTGTCCCGTATCATTCCGCCAGTCATTATCAAGCTGGTTCCTATAATAACAAACAATAACACCCCTGGTTCAAACCCTTCAATTGTAGCTTCGGCAGGAATTGCATAAAACAATAGCACCGTAATCAATCCTCTTGGGGCTATAAATAATTGAGGAGAAATATCTTTTCCCATAAAAAGAAGTAATAAACCATATCGTATCGCATAAATAGATATTAATATCAAAATACTTATTACAGTAACTTTTAAACTTAAAAGAGAAGATAACACTATGGTTAGTCCAAAAATAACAAAAAATAAAGTGCGAACAACAAAAGCGGTTTCGGCAGTAATAACATGTAATTCGTGATAGATGGATTTTGCCTTTTCGAGATCAAGGTATGTCCTTAGTTTCCCGCTAAAAAACAGCTTCATATTGGTTATTACCAATCCGAAAATCAAGATTATAATTAAAGAAGATAAATGCATTTTTTTACCCAATGCGTATAACAATAATAAGACAGAAATAAGTAAAAAAAGTTTAACCTGACTTTTAATTTTCTGAAATATCAAAATAATAGCATAACTAGCTATTAAAGAAATTATGATGGTGATTATAAGATTTAAAAAGAAACCCCCAACCCCAGCATCTTCTGCAGGATTTAATCTGCCTGCAAGAAAATAAAATAGCATAATCCCCAAAATATCAGAAAATGTGCTTTCATAAATATGAAATTCTTTTTTTTCTTTAGGCAAAGAAGAAACACTTGGTATAATAATAGCACTGGAAAGTATCGATAACGGAGTAGCATATATCCAGGCAGATAACATTGTCATTTCTGGTATTAAAGCCTTTAAAATCACTGCTGCAATAAATGCTGAAGCAATTAAGCCTATCAAAGCAATAGCAAGGGATTTAAAAATAGGTATCAATTTATCACTCTTTAGCTCTAATTCTAAAGCTGCTTCTAATACAATCATAATTAGTCCTACAATACCCAGAACTTCTAACATAGGAAAAAAATCAACAGCACTTCCTCCAAAAGCTTTTAGAATATATTGCAAAATAACTCCTAAAATAATTAAAAGTAATACCGCAGGCACATTGGTTTTTTTTGCGATTCCATTAAAAATAAAAGATAAAATAATAATTACTGAAATTTCTATAATAACATTGTACGAAGAAAATATTTCCATAAAGCAGATTGTATAACCAATAATGCAAGTTGATTTGTAAATGAAGGAAAAGATAGTAAATTATTTTGAGTAAAAAAGTTAGTCATTAATCGTTTAATCTTCATTAAATAAATTAGACTATTTTGGCTTTGGTTTATATTCCAACAGAACTTTCTCTTTTATTTTGAGGCTAGCCTCAAAATAAAACTCTGCAATGTGTACTAAAAACGAAATACCTAAATTTACAGCTCGTATTTATTTTTTAAAAAAAAGTATATGTCTAATAAAGGATTGATTATAGAGGAACGAAGTCGTGATATTGGCGATTTTTTGGTTGGCAGGCTTATACCTTTTAGAAAAAAAAGAATGGTTGGTCCTTTTATATTTATTGACCATATAGGACCAACTACTGTAAAAAAAGGACATTATATGGATGTCGATCAACATCCTCACATTGGTTTGTCGACATTAACCTATATGCTCGAAGGACAATTGCAACATAAAGATAGTACTGGTACAAACCAGCGTATATCCCCCGGATCTGTAAACTGGATGGTTGCCGGAAAAGGAGTTGCCCATACAGAACGAACTCCAAAGAATCTTAGAGGCACATCGGAGTTTATTGTTCATGGATACCAGATTTGGGTAGCTTTGCCTAAAGAACAAGAGGATACAGAACCAAAATTTTATCACTTTGAAGCTAATAGTTTACCCAGATGGAATGATAATGGGACTGAATTTTGCCTGATTGCCGGAAAAGGATATAGTAAAACATCGCCAGTACCAGTGCACTCTCAATTATTTATGGTAGAAATAAAGACTAAACAACGTTATGAATTGCAAATTAAGGGAGAACTGCAAGGAGAAATCGGTATTTGTATTGTAAAAGGGGCTATTGAAGCTTGCAACGACGTTATTAAAGAAGGTAATATGCTCGTTTCTAAAACCGAAGATACTTGTTCTGTAGTTTTACAACCCGAAACACATCTGTTACTATTTGGAGGACAACCATTTAAAGAAGAACGCTATATATATTGGAATTTTGTGTCTTCTAGCATTGAAAAAATCGAAATGGCAAAATTACGCTGGCAAAATAAAGAGTTTCCTAAAGTTAATAATGACAATACCTATATTGCGATGCCTAAATAATTTAATATTGTATAGTGTGTTGTTCTAAAAAAACTTTTTAGAGGTCGGTTTCAAAGTTAAAATGGTATAACTATTACTGCTACCTCATATACCCTTTTTATATTTTAATGCTGTTAATTCAGCTTATAATATCCACATTTTAAATAAGCACCTTCAGGAAACGAAATAGGATGATCTGTATCATGATATGTTTTTTCCAGTATAGTAAAAGTCCTTCCAGAGGATAGGATATTTTCTTCAGAGATTGCAAAAAAATCTTCTGCCGTAACCCTCGAAGAACAAGATGCCAGTATTAATATCCCTTTGCGGGCTACTAGTTTTGCTCCAAGTTTTGCCAGTCTGGCATAGCTGTTTTTTGCTTTATCTATTTCGCTTTCCCGTTTTGCAAATGAAGGAGGATCTATTACAACAATATCAAATTGTTTTTTCTCGTTTATCCATGCTTGTAAACCATCAAAAGCATCTGCTACAATAATAGTATGTTTTCCTGTATGCGTATTTAATGCTGCATTTTCTTTTGCCATATCAAGTGCCTGTTTGCTAATATCCAAACTGGCAACTTGTGTTGCTCCCCCTTTTAAAGCATGAACCGAAAAACCTCCTGCATAAGAAAACACATCCAAAACAGTTTTGTTATTAGCAAGCTCCCCTACTCTTTTTCTATTATGACGGTGATCCAAAAAATACCCGGTTTTATGTCCGTGAATTACATTGGCAGAAAATAAAACACCATGCTCTTTAAAAACGACTACTTCATTTTTTAGTGTACCGTAAATAACTTTACCATCTTTAAGCCCATACAAATTTCCTTTTGTCTGTAGTGATCTGCTTAATCTTAAAACTACAGTTTCACACTTTGTAGTAGTAATTAAATGTTTTACAATATGGTTTAGATAAGGAATCCAAATATGAGAATATAATTTAATTACCAAAATAGTATCATATATATCCGCAATAAAACCAGGAAGGTTATCATTTTCACCAAACAATAACCGGTAACTATTCGTATCGGTTTCTAACAAAGCTTTTCTTTTTTCAAAAGCCAGGGTTATTTTATTTACAAACCAATCCTCGTTGATTTGTGCAGATTTTCCGAATTGAATAAGTTTTATACGTATTGGCGAATATGGATCATATAGCCCACAAGCCAAAAAAATATTTTTCTTGTTATCGTAAACAATAACTATATCCCCCGCTCCTCCTTCTGCATTTTGCTTAATGATACTTTCAGAAAATACCCAGGGATGTTGCCGTTTCACCATCTTTTCTGCAGAAAACCTTAGTTTAACAGCAAGTCTTTTTGTTTCTATATTTGGTATGATATTCATTGCAGGCAAGAATACTATAATTTTTTTATTCTTTTAAAATAAAAAATAAAAAAACGAGACTTTATAAAAATAGTCCCGTTTTTAAAATAGATTTTAAAGTAATGTTTAATAATAAAGAAGCCCGAATTATAACATTCAAAAAAAATGTTCTGTATCAAGATTCTTATATCATTTAGATCTTGTGAAAATTTGATTTGTGTAAATATTTTAGCTAATCTAAATACATAATAATCTAACAATGTATTACTTATATTGCAAAAATAATGTATTGTTGGCTATATCCAAATACAGTAAAAGCATAAAAAAAGTACTGTTTTATAGTAAATAAGCATTTATTCTAATGAATCTCAAGATAAGTACTCTAACAGCTAACCTGTATATTAATCCCATTTTAACTTTGAATCGTGCTAATAAATTATTTCTTTTTTATCAGTTCTTCATTAAAAAGTATAACTGTAACTATACTTCGGCTTAGCTTTTTGCAAGTAACAGGAGGGGGGATTCAAGTTTTGTTACATCAATTATCATATTTATAAAATTAAATATATATATTTGTAAAATGAACGATAAAGAAATACTAGAAATCCATAAAGTTTTGTCTAACTCTACAAGAATGGATATTTTAAAATGGTTAAAGGACCCTGAGGCAAATTTTCCTCCACATAAAGAATTAGGTCATTTTAATGACGGGGTATGCGGGCAAAATATTCAGGATAAAACTGGTTTATCACAACCAACGATATCTCATTATCTCAACAATATGCAAAAATGCGGTTTGCTTATTACCACACGACATGGTAAATGGACCTATTTTAAAAGAAATGAAGCAGTTATTCAGCAATTTTTAAACTCTATTAATAAAATATTGTAAAAAAAAACAATAAACATATTCATAAAATTAAA
This sequence comes from Aquimarina sp., assembly GCF_977115655.1. NCBI lineage: Bacteria > Pseudomonadati > Bacteroidota > Flavobacteriia > Flavobacteriales > Flavobacteriaceae > Aquimarina > Aquimarina sp. The sequence goes on along the minus strand of NZ_CDSBKO010000001.1, from coordinate 104,656 downwards.
TATATAATTATTAAAATTTTTTATATGGAACTAAAAAAAATAAATATTGAGAGTAAATTATCGCTTTTTTCAGATCATTGGAACCCCAGGATTGTTGGTGAAATAAATGATTTACATGTAAAACTAGTAAAATTTGAAGGAGAATTTGTTTGGCATAAACATGACAATGAAGATGAAATGTTTTATGTTCTTAAAGGCGAATTTAAAATGGAGTTTAGGGATAAAACCATCAACATACATGAAAATGAGTTTGTTATTGTCCCTAAAGGAACTGAACACAGGCCGGTTGCAGAAAAAGAAGTTTCTGTAATGCTAATTGAACCAAAAAACACTGTAAATACAGGAAATATAATAGATGAACTAACAAAAAATAAGTTGGAGAATATATGAAAATATTGGTTATAGGTTCTACAGGTACTATTGGCGCTGCCATTTATAATAATCTAAAAACAGATTATGATTATGTATACGGTGCGCATAGAAATAGTAAGTCCTGCCCTGTTGATATTACTAAAAAGGAATCTATACAGGCATTACTGGATAAGTTGCCACAATTGGATATTATAATTAATACCGCAGGAATTGCTGTATGGAAACCTTTTTCTAATCTTACTGAAGAAGATTATCTGGTTGGTATACAAAGTAAATTAATGGGTCAGGTAAACTTGGTTCATGTAGCACAAAAGTATGTAAACGACAATGCTTCTATACTATTAACAACAGGTATTCTTGGCGAACATTATGAACCAAACACTGTGGGTTCATCTCTGATTAACGGTGCTATACATAGTTTTGTTAACTCGGCATCAAACGAACTGCCCCGAGGCATAAGACTTAATGCTGTTGCTCCGGGAGCTATAGCAGGGGCTTTTCCTGAAGATAAAAAATTTGCAGGGTATTTTCCGGTTAAGATAGAAGATGTTGTAGGTGTTTACAGACAAATTCTAAACAACTCTGGCACAGGAGGAGTATATAAAATATATTAAAAATGAAAAAAATGAAAATTCCGATATATCAAATCGATGCTTTTACCAAAACCTTGTTTGGAGGAAATCCAGCCGCTATTTGCCATTTACCATATTGGTTAGACGATCAAACTTTACAAAATATTGCGATAGAAAATAATCTGGCAGAAACAGGGTATTTTGTAAAAAAAGGAGACATTTATGAAATAAGATGGTTTATGCCACATGCAGAAATTGATTTGTGCGGGCACGCAACTCTGGCATCTGCTTTTGTGATTTTTAATTATATAGACTCTGCTATTAATGAAGTGACATTTTCTTCAAAAAGTGGGATTTTAAAAGCTAAAAAAGAAGAAAATGGATCTATTACATTAGATTTCCCTTCCAGACCACCCGCGCCTGTCAAAATCCCCGATGAAGTCTTTAACGCATTAAAATCAAAACCCATTGCCACTTTTGCTGCAAGAGATATAATAATAGAACTTTGCTCTGAAGAAGATGTATTAAATGAAATACCTGATCTGAGTTTACTAAAAAAATTACCTTATTTGTGTATCATACTTACTTCAAAAGGAAGAAATGCAGACTTTGTTTCTCGTGTGTTTGATGCAAATGGGATTATACAGCCAGAAGACCCAGTAACCGGATCAGCTCATGCTTCTTTAGTACCCTTTTGGGCAGAAAGATTAAATAAAACAACACTTAAAGCACAACAATTATCGGCGCGAAAAGGAGAATTAGATTGTAAAATAGATGGGGATCGTGTTTTTCTTAGCGGATATTCTGTTCCATATTTAACAGGAGAAATTGAAATATAAAAACTCTGTTTTTTAAATCATTATTTATGGAGAGTTGGTTTAGAACTAATTTTCCATAAATAACTGGTTAATTTTGGTTCTTAGTTTTCGTTTATAATCCTCTTCTAACCAATCTCTGTAATTTTTAGTGCTTTTACTAATACAATAAGAATACCTGCGCACCCGGTATTCTATATCCTTATCCAAAAGCCTGCTTAAAATTCGGGCATCAAAAACATCTTCACTATTTTGTACACACATTTTTGCATGTTGCTCTATAGAGTTTTCTAATACCGTCAAACTTCTTAATCCAAATTTTTTGGTTTTAGAATATTCTTCTTCTATATCAAACTCAATGTCTTTAGAATTTCCAAATTCTTTTCGTAATTCATCAGGAAGCACATATCTAAAATTTCTTTCGATCTCTTCATCCCCTACCAAGTTATCATAATAAAAATCGGGGGACCTAAAAATGGATTGCCAATCTATCTCTGAATTCCACAACCCAAATCTTGCCGTATTATTTCCAAGGTCCAAAATAGTAAATTCTTGTTTTGTTGGTAAAATTCGGGACCCTCTTCCTATCATTTGAAAATACAGGGTAAGTGATTTTGTAGCTCTGTTCAGGATAACTGTTTCTACCGTAGGTTCATCAAACCCTGTAGTTAAAATACTAACCGAAGTAAGTATTGCATCTTCAGTGTTCTTAAACCATTCCAAAATATCTTCCCTTTCTTGCTTACTGTTTGTGTTATCTAAATGTCTGATAGGATATCCTGCTTTCCTAAAAGTTTCATATACATAAACAGAAGTATTAATACCATTATTAAAGATCAATGTTTTTTTACCTTTAGATCTTTCTTCATACGCATGCAAAAGTTTGTCCTGCATTTGCATATTAGTATATAACTCTTCAGAAGATTTTACAGTATAATCTCCATTCATACCAATTTTCAAAGAGCCTAAACCTACATCAAATGTATAAATTACAGGTTTTGCCAAAAACCCACTTTCAATTAAAGAACTTATGGTATCCCCTACAATCAGCTCATTATAATTATCTTTCATAGGAAGCTTCATATTAGAGCTTAGCGGTGTTGCTGTAACCCCCAAAATAAAGCAGTTTTTAAAAAATCGAAAAAGCTTTCTAAACGAATTATAATGAGCCTCATCAATAATTACCATTCCTACATTACGCAGTTCTACATCATCTTCATTCAGCCTGTTATTTAACGTCTCTACCATAGCAACAAAACACATATATTCGTTTTGGTCGTCAAGTTCTTTTACAGAACTGTTTATGATTTTATTTTTGACACTAAATTCTTTTAGCATTTTTGAAGTTTGGGCACAGAGCTCAATACGATGCGTAAGAACTACCACCTTTTTTTTGGCAGACTCTATATATCTCCTAACGATCTCAGAAAAAATAACAGTTTTTCCCCCTCCTGTTGGGAGTTGGTACAACAAATTATATTTTTTGGGAAATTCTTCTAATCGGCTAAATATTTTATCAATATCCCGTTGCTGATAATCGTATAGTTCTTTTTTGTCAATCTCTGTGGGTTGTAATCCCATGAATCTTTTATTAAAATAAGCTACAAAACTAAGCACTTTTGAAGGTTATATGAAAGAATAACGAAAATATATTTCCAGAACTTATAATTCTTATCTGTTAATTATTTATAATTGTTTAATACCAAAGCTTTTGTTATTTTAATTTTAACACTCAAAATAAATACCGATTCGATGCCAAAAATTGATAAAGATTTAATTCCTGTTCAAGCACTTTTAATTCCAAAACCCATTTTATATACAGCAAAAATTTTAAATTTTGCTTCTCCTTTTTTAGCTTCCAGATATGCTGCCAAGATATTTTTAACTCCCTTTGGCTATAAAATACCAGATAGAGAAAAAAAAATGTATGAGCAGAGCAAAAAAGAAAAAATATATATACAAAAAATTAACAGACAAGTAATTGTATACAATTATGGCGTTTCTAAAAAGAAAATCCTGTTGGTTCACGGATGGTCAGGGAGTGGTACACAGTTATCAAAAATTGCAGATCAATTATTAAATCATGGGTATAGTACCGTAAGTTTTGATGCTCCTGCCCATGGTAAATCACCTGGTAAAAGGAGCATGTTGCCATATTTTATTGAAACTATAAATCAATTAGAAAAAACACACGGTCCTTTTGAAGCAGCAATAGGGCATTCTTTGGGAGGAATGTCTTTATTAAGAACAACCAAATATGGTTTGAAAATAAAAAAACTGGTCATAATAGGCACCGCAAACAGTATCTCTGCAATTACCCGAAATTTTGTCAAAAATTTACACCTGAACCAAAAGGTAGGAAAGCTTTTAAAAGCGTATTTTGACAAAAAATACGGGGAAGATTTAGATAATTACTCGGGAGCTGTTTCTGCAAAAGGAATAACCACCCCTACATTGGTAGTACACGATGTAAATGATGTAGACGTTCACTACAGTGCTGCCCGGGAAATCAGTGATAACCTAGAAAACAGCGAATTATTAATAACCGAAAAACTAGGGCATAGAAAAATTTTGGGAGACCCAAATGTTATATACAAAATTATACAATTCATTTTGGAATAGTTGTTGCTGTGTTATTCAAATAAAATTTGTACGACTAATAAATCAATAACCTCGGAGCAAGCTAACGATTTATGATTTCGAAAATATATTTTATTTCTAGACAAGCTTGTAGGGAATAAACTTCTCAATGAGGGATTAAAACTTTTATTTAACTTTATTAAAAAAAAGATGAAACATTTAATTTTAGTATGTTTAGGAGTTCTAACAATAAGTTGTACAAGCAATGCCCAAAAAAAGACAGTAAAAAAAGAAAAAAGGTATGCTGTTTCTAAAACTGATGCAGAATGGAAAGAGGTTTTAACCTCTGAACAATATTATATTTTAAGACAAGCAGGAACCGAAAGACCATTTTCAAGCTCTCTAAACAAAATATATGCTTCGGGTGTGTTTCACTGCGCAGCGTGCAATACTCCTTTGTATGAAAGTAAATATAAATTTGATAGTGGTACAGGATGGCCCAGTTTTGATCGCGCTATAGAGGGGAGTATCGATAAAGATGTAGATTATAAATTGGGATATGCCAGATCTGAGTTGCGTTGCGGAACTTGTGGCGGACATTTAGGACATGTGTTTAATGATGGCCCAAAAGAAACTACAGGAATGCGGCATTGCATTAATGGTGATGCTATGACTTTTTTACCAAATAAAAAATAAAATGAGTAAATACCCAATAAAAAAAACAGAAAGCGAATGGAAAGCACAGCTTTCTGAAGAGCAATACCGAGTATTGCGACAAAAAGGAACCGAAAGACCTTTTACAGGAGAATATAATATGCTATTTGAGAAAGGTACTTATATTTGTATGGCGTGTAAAGAACCTTTATTTGATAGTAGTTCCAAATTTGATTCTGGATGTGGCTGGCCAAGTTTTGATGCATCTATCGAGGGTGCTATAGAATATATAAAAGATTCTTCGCATGGTATGATTAGAACAGAGATAGTTTGTGCAAACTGTGGAGGGCACATAGGGCATGTTTTTGATGATGGGCCTACCCCCTCAGGGCAGCGGTATTGTGTAAACTCGGTTAGTATAGACCTAGATAAAAAATAAAAAGCTTAATAAACAAAAATTGATATTCATGAAAAAAATCTTAACATTACTATTTTTAACAACTTTAATATTTACTTCTTGCCATAATGATGATGATGTCGATCTGGATACAATAGCAAGAACATTTGAAGTGACCAGGACTTTTAATGCTGCCAATGGTTTTGCTGTAGAAGCATTAGTTCCTGACAATGTCGAAGTGTTTAATGCAGATGTAGCATTAGTTTATATTCTTGACCCTATAGAATCCGCTCAACGAAATTTAGACGTATGGGAACCACTACCCATAACTTTTAATTTTTCACCAAGTGGGTTTGCAACATTTAGATACAATTTTATTTTCAATGAGCAACAAAACAAAGCCAGTATAGAAATAATTTTGGATAGCGATGATCTAAATGCCCTTGCCGCTGATATTACCCAAAATCAAGTATTCAGAATAGTAGTAGTACCTTCTGCTTTTGCAAAAAACACCAAGGTAGATTTATCAGATTTTAATGCTGTGCAATCTGCATTACGGTTAGAGTTTTAGAAAACTTAAAATTACATTTATCGCTGTTTTTGACAACAAATTCGATAAAAAACATTAAAAATTAACACCAGATTTATATAACCTGGTGTTTTTTATTGGATTTTGTATTAATCTTATTATTAGCGAATATCTAAATACTTTTTTCATTAGCTTAATTATCCTTAAATTCGTGACTTCAAAAAATTGACATTTATGAACACATATGATATCATCGTTTTAGGTAGTGGCCCCGGAGGGTATGTAACTGCAATAAGAGCTTCACAATTAGGTTTTAAAACTGCTGTTGTTGAAAAAGAAAGCTTAGGAGGTGTATGTTTAAACTGGGGGTGTATTCCTACAAAAGCATTATTAAAAAGTGCACAAGTATTTGAATACCTCAAGCATGCCTCAGATTACGGACTTACTATAGATAACTTTGATAAAGATTTTGATGCTGTCGTAAAACGTAGTCGCGGTGTTGCAGACGGAATGAGTAAAGGAATTCAGTTCCTTATGAAAAAAAATAAAATTGATGTTATTGAAGGTTTCGGTAAGCTAAAAACCAACAATACATTAACAGTTACCGCTGCGGATGGAAAAGCAACAGATTATGAAGCAAAACATATTATTGTTGCAACCGGAGCCAGATCCAGAGAGTTACCTAATTTACCTCAGGATGGCAAAAAAGTAATTGGGTACAGAGAGGCTATGACATTAGCATCACAGCCAAAGAAAATGATTGTTGTAGGTTCTGGAGCTATTGGTGTAGAATTTGCACATTTTTATAATGCAATGGGAACAGAAGTTACTATTGTAGAATTTTTACCTAACCTTGTTCCCCTGGAAGATGAAGAAGTTTCTAAGCAATTTGAACGTAGTTTCAAAAAAGCAGGTATTAAAGTTATGACCAATTCTTCTGTAGAAAGTGTAGATGTATCTGGTAATGGAGTTAAAGCAACGGTAAAAACCAAAAAAGGAGAAGAAATTATCGAAGCCGATATCCTTTTATCTGCAGTAGGTATTAAAACAAATATAGAAAATATTGGTTTAGAAGAATTAGGGGTAGCTACAGACAGAGACAAGATCGTTGTTAATGATTGGTATCAAACCAATATTCCGGGAATATATGCAATCGGAGATGTAGTTCCTGGTCCTGCCCTGGCGCATGTTGCTTCTGCCGAAGGAATTACCTGTGTAGAAAAAATTGCAGGAATGCATGTAGAACCTATAGATTATGGCAATATACCCGGATGTACCTATGCTACTCCCGAAATTGCCAGTGTAGGAATGACAGAAAAACAAGCCAAAGAAGCTGGTTATGAATTAAAAATAGGTAAATTTCCCTTCTCTGCTTCTGGTAAAGCCAGTGCTGCAGGAACCAAAGATGGTTTTGTAAAGGTTATTTTTGATGCTAAGTATGGTGAATGGTTAGGATGCCACATGATAGGCGCAGGGGTTACCGATATGATAGCAGAAGCCGTTTTGGGACGTAAACTAGAAACTACAGGTCATGAAGTATTAAAAACCATACATCCTCACCCAACGATGAGTGAAGCTGTTATGGAAGCTGTTGCAGATGCTTATGGCGAAGTAATTCATATTTAAAACTAAAACACAGTTAACTCTAAGTGTTTTTACTTATAAGTACTTAGCTGTTATGAGTGTTTTATAAATTAAAAAATGCGGGGTTAGTTTTTAAATTAACCCCGCATTTTTTAATTTATACTCTAATCCCCTTGTAAAGCTTTTACCGAAAACTAAAAGGTCTTCGTATCCACGATTTGTTTATTTTATACTAAAGTTGGTGTCTTTATTATTTTTTCTTCAACAAAAAACTTTGAATTGCCAGTGTATAGCTTTGCATACCAAACCCCAAAATAACACCCCTGGCATTGGGCGAAATATAAGATTGATGCCTAAACTCTTCTCTTCCAAAAGTATTAGAAATATGAACTTCGACTACAGGTACAGATATTGCCTTAATTGCATCACCAATCCCTATAGATGTATGTGTATATGCTCCTGCATTAAGGACAACTCCATCAAATTCATCTTCTGATTCTTGTAGTTTAGTAATAAGCTCCCCTTCTATATTAGATTGAAAATAAGCTAGTTCTATTTCTTTAAACTGAAACTGTAATGCGGCAAAAAACTCTTCAAAAGTTTGATTTCCATAGATACCGGGTTCTCTTTTCCCCAACAAATTAAGATTTGGCCCGTTTAAAATCAATATCTTCATAAAACTACTCAGTTTATTTAAAATTCTTCGTTTTGTCTTCTGTTATTTTTTGTCTTAAATAAATACCCAACAGATAATTGTGTCACAGAATGATTAAAATTAATATCTGGTGTATCTAAATCATTAATATTGGTCAAACCCAAATTATATCTTAATTGAAAAAACAATCCACTCTCTAACTTATATCCGGCTCCCAGATTCCAACTAAAATCAAAATTTTTAAAAGAATCAAAAAATTCGTCCGGAGTATCCTTTCCCGATTCTGCTGCATTGGCAAGAGTTGCTATTTGTGGACCGGTTTCCAGGCTAAACTTGTCTGTAAAATAATATTTGGCAATAATTGGCAATGTCAAATAATTCAAACTGATTTTGTTTTCTATTCCCTCTTCTTTAAATTTATACCCCTGAGCAGAATATAACACCTCTGCCTGTACAAAAAAACGTTGCGATACAGGAAACTCTATAACCGCACCCAAATGCATGCGAACTCTTGCATCTGTATCTTTTATATCCCCTGTTATATTTGCATAATTGGCTCCAAACTTAAACCCCGCACGTGTATATAGTACTTTATCTTCATCTTGTGCATATAAACCAGTAACCGAAATGAATAATAAGCTTGTGATTAGAAAAAAAACACCTTTCATATATTTATATATTTTTAACTAGTTTGGACATATACAAATTCTAAATAATCCAAAAAATTATGGCTTAACCCCATTTATTATGTTCTCTATTTTAGAATTTTGATTATATACTCAAAAGTAATTCTATTTTTTAATAATCTAATATATGGCAACAAAAAAAGCATCCCGATAAATTCGAAATGCTTTTAAAATATAATTGTAAAGGTCTAAAAAAAACAGATTAGAACTTATATCCTACTGATAATTGAATTACATTATTTTTTATTTTAAACTCTTTGTCTCCTTCTTCAAATTTAATATCATTTATATCAGACAATCCTAAATTATATCTGGCATCAAAGAAAACTCCCATATCTAATTGGTACCCTAAACCAAAATTTAGTCCAAAATCAATGCTTTTAAACCGTTTTTTAATATCCTCATCTATTTTTTCAGTTTCAGTTCCTAAAGTATTTTCACTTTCTAATTTAGCTGAAACTAAAAAGCCAATCTGTGGTCCTGCCTGAAGGCTTAAACCTTGAGCTATATAATATTTTGCCATTAAAGGAACATTAATATAATCTAATTTAGATTTAACATCAAAATTACCGATAATCCCAAAATAAGTAGACTTTTCTTCTAATTTAGCACCTTGAGTTGAGTATAAAACTTCTGGTTGAAAAGCAAATTTATCTGTAACCGGAATTTCAGCTACCATTCCAAGATGAAAACCTGTTTTCAAGTCAGGAGAAATACCATCATAATCGTCTCCCCCATAATTTGAAATATTGATCCCTGCCTTTGCACCAAATCTTACGTTCTCTTCTTGTGCTGTAGTCACCAAACTAAAAGAAGTTAGAGCTGCAAATACTAATAATTTTTTCATCATAATAGGTTTTATAAATTATGCGGCAAAAATATATTTAATGCAATCAATAAACCAAAAATATCTATGCTTTTATGAATTAAAAATGAACTCGGTAAAATGAAATCATTAAATTTGAAAAGGCTTTTTATTTCTACAATAGAAACGAATCATTGAAAACCAGGATATAGAAATATAGTATTAAAATTAAGAACTAATTAACATTTTATACAAGTAATATCTATACTTTTGGAGTTAATTTTAAACCAATTTAATTATTATGAAAAAAATAATATTAGCTGCCTTGGCAGTAGTTAGTTTTACTTTGGCAAGTGCTCAAGAAGAAAATGGAGCAGGATTTGCTAAAGGAGATATTTTCATTTCAGGAGGATTTGGATTTGTATCTCAAAAACAAGGGGACAATAAAACAAATAGATTTGAGATAGCTCCCCGAGCAGGTTTTTTTGTTTCTGATGATATAGCAGTAGGTGCGCAGGTAAAATTTGAAAGCATAAAAAATGAAAACGGATCACTAAAAGAAACAGATTCTGAAATCAGTTTAGGAGCATTTGGAAGATATTATTTTTCTCCTGCCAATAAGTTTTCTGTTTTTGGACAACTAGAAGCTAACTATATATCATCTAAAGATGAAACATTAGGACAACCTGATGCAAAATTAAATGGATTTGGACTTGGTCTTTCTCCTGGTTTAAACTACTTTATAAGTGACAATTTTGCATTAGAAGTTTTATGGGGTATACTGGGATACAGAACTTCTAAACCAGACGTTGATAATGCAGAATCTTTAAATACGTTTGAGCTTAGAACTAACCTTACCAATATCAATATAGGTTTAGTATATAAATTTTAAATAATTATAAAATTTGGCAAAGTTCTAAAAAAATATATTTAAAAGCCCATTTTATAAAACAGAATAAGATTTTTAATAGAAATGCCACCTCATTTGTTTGAAGTGGTATTTCTTATTTAAACTATAATTATAATACAATCCTAATAAACTATTTTATAAAATTAAGAACTAATTAACGCAGGATACAAGTAAATTAAATAGTTTAGCAACAAGTTTCAAACAATTCTAAGTGAAGTAAAATGAAAATATTTTTTACATCTATTTCTATAGTTATTAGCAGTTTAATATCTGTACATGCTCAAAATAAAGATCATACCTTAAAAGGCAAATGGTTAATTGAGGCTAATACAAATTTTGGTAGTTCAAGCTCTGTCAATACTACCAGTATCCAATACACTAGTTTTTCTAACAATAAAGGATCTGTATTAAACCTTGGTGCAGAAGCAGGGTATTTTGTAATGGATGATCTGGCCTTAAAAATAGGACTTGGTTATGGATTTGTAGATACAGGCAAAGAATCAAAATCTATAGAGACTTTTTCTTATAAAATAGGTGCCAAATACTATATTAAAGGAATTATACCCGTTCAGATTGATTATAGTGCCGTGAGTATAGAACAAAGTGAAGATCCTTCTTATTTTGGCGTTCAAGGAGGGTATGCTTTTTTTATAGGAAGCACAACAAGTATAGAACCAGGATTGCGATACAATTTTAGCTTGAATGATAACTTGTATAGTGATGCTTTTCAATTTAATATAGGTTTTGTTATTCATTTATAAAATTTTAACATGTGAGGTGGGACCATGCAATTAAAGATTTTGAACATTATTTACGTATTGAAAGAGGGCTTTCAGAAAACTCGGTCGTTAATTACATTTTAGACATAGAAAGATTATTGAAATTTATTGAAAATCAAAACATTATCGCTACTCCCCTTTCTATAGAAAAAGAAATAGTACAACAATTTATTTTTGAAACCGCAAAATTGGTTAACCCCAGATCACAATCCAGAATTATCTCTGGTCTAAAAAGTTTTTTTAATTTTCTTGTTTTTGAAAATTACAGAGAAACTAACCCTATGGAACTTGTTGAATCCCCCAGAATAGGAAGAAAACTACCCGATACTTTATCTGTAGAAGAGATTGACCTTATTATTTCAAAAATCGATCTTGGAAAACCCGAAGGAGAACGTAACCGTGCCATTATTGAAACCTTATATGGATGTGGCTTACGAGTAAGTGAGTTGATTACATTAAAAATGTCTGACATGTTTTTTAATGAAGGATATATTAGCGTTACCGGAAAAGGAGATAAACAACGTTTTGTACCAATAGGAGATGTTACCAAAAAATATATAAATATCTACAAAACCGAAGTTAGAAATCATATCAATATACAAAAAGGGCACGAGGATACCTTATTTTTAAACCGAAGAGGAAAAGGACTCACCCGGGCTATGATTTTTATAATTATAAAACGCTTGGTAGAAAAATCCGGAATACGTAAACAAGTTAGCCCGCACACTTTCAGACATTCTTTTGCCACGCACCTATTAGAAAACGGAGCAGATTTAAGAGCAATCCAATTAATGTTGGGACATGAAAGTATTACTACCACAGAAATATATATGCATATAGACAGAAGTCACTTAAGAGAAGTAATGGACAATTTTCATCCCAGAAGAGGATAAAAAAAGAGTACCCATAAAGCTATAAGTACTCTTTTTTTATCTGAAATATTTAGTTTGGTCTTGTTACTCTACCAGAAGGTACTTCTGTAGAAACGTCCATAATTACAGGGTTTTCTGCCCCTGTAGTTATTCCTGCTGTTTTAGAAAGTGGTTTTATAAAAAACGGAGCAGGATCATTATCCTGAAAAGGCTCTATTGTAATAAATACTTTTTTACCCGTTACTTTTGCAGGCAATGTAATTCCTGTTAATGGTATTTGGCTTGGTATAACAAGAAAATCTTCTCCCGGAAACGCAGGTACTGTCCCTCCTGATCCCTTAAAAAAATTACCATCATCAACAGTATTAACTTTAGAAAATGTACCCGTTGATAAAACCTTGCCATCAAAATCAACCCAACCTTCATATTTCCATCCATTTCCTAGCACAGGAAGTGATAAACCCGCTGTATTATCACTATTCATAAACCATACTCCATACTCATCATTACCATTGTTAACATCATTTACATTATCTGTAGGTGTTGCCAGAAAAAACCGACCAGAAATATTAGTCAAATCAGTTACAACAGATGAAAAACTAAGCTGTGCTGCAGTACCTTTAAAATCTCCAACCAGTATTTTTGCATTAGATGGGATATCATCGTTATCCCCTTTGGGTTCTATAGTCAAAACAAACTGCGAAGTTTTTTCTATATCAGATACTAATACTTCTAATTTTACAAGCCCCGAAGGATCTGTAAATTTTGCAGTGGGCTTTGGTTTTCCATCTACAATAAGCCATCCTTGGTACGAAGTACCTCCATTAAGAGGTTCCAAACCAATAGTATCTACTGTAATAGTTGTAACAGCAGGACCATTATCATCATCTTTAGAACATGAATTAAATAATACCAGTATAAAAACAGGTAGTAAAATTAAAATTTTCTTTGTCATCATTTTGCTTTAAAATTTTTACCTTATATAAATAAAAACTCAAAAGTAGCAATAAAAGTATATATAAAGTATTGATTTTTATATATAAAAAAATAGCGGCAAAACTATTGTATATCTGGTTTTTGTGTATCCGGACTTTTAAATAATTCTAAAAACGATGATCCTATATGAGAAACTATTTCGCTGGCTATTAATCCCTCAAAACCAGTTTTTTGCACTGCTATATCCCCGGCACTACCATGCAAATACACACCAAAAACAGCAGCATGTAAGGGATCATATCCTTGTGACAACAATCCGGTAATAATACCTGTAAGCACATCACCACTTCCTGCTGTAGCCATTCCCGGATTTCCGTTATTATTTATATACAATTGATTTTCAAATACCGTAATAGAATTAGCGCCTTTAATTACAATTATACAATTATGTGCTTTTGAAAATACTTTGGTCTTTTCAATTTTATCAAAATCATCTTTCCACCCTCCTATCAATCGTTCTAATTCTTTTGGATGTGGAGTCAATATCGTATTTTCAGGAAGCTTTTCTATAATTTTGGGGTTATTCGACAAAATATTTATCCCATCGGCATCAATCACAAGAGGAGATTTATTTTCTGTCAAAAACTCTTCAAAAGCTTTTGTTGTTTTTGTTCCTGTTCCTAAACCAATACCTATTCCTATCGCAGAAGCTTTAAAATCCAGTTTGATTTCTTCTAATTCATCATCATTATCGGTAATTACCATCGCTTCGGGCACAGTACTTTGCAGTACTTGATATCCACATTCGGGTATATATGCTGTAATTAGCCCTGCACCCGTTTTTAATGCTGCTTTTGTGGCCAAAACCACACTTCCTATTTTACCATAGCTTCCTCCTATAATCATACCATGCCCATAAATTCCTTTATGACTAAACTTAGGTCTTGGGCGATATAATGGTAATACTTCATTTTTACTAATCAAAATACCAATTCCCGGATTTTGAATTAAAAAAGAACGATCTAATCCAATATCTATAACTTCCAGATCTCTGGTATAAATCCCGGTTTCTGGCAAAAAGAAAACTAGTTTTGGTAATTGAAATGTTACTGTTACATCTGCATAAATAACCCCTTCCGGGTTTTCGGGAGCTTTATCTGTATACAAACCAGAAGGAATATCTATAGACAATGTAAAGCATCTTGCTTTATTAATATGTTTTATCAATGATGTTACCCAAGGTACTAAAGGCCTGTTTAAACCAATACCAAAAATTGCATCTATAATCATATCTTCTCTGCTAATTTCTGGTAAATCTTCTTCAGATTTAAGTTGTATTGGCCAGTCTTTAGAGATTTCTTTTAACCGATCGTAGTTTATTAAAAAATCCTTAGATCTATTGTCACTAAAGTTTACAATATATGTTTTTATAGTATACCCGTGTTCTAGTAATAGCCTGGAGATTACAAGGCCATCTCCCCCGTTATTACCAATACCACAAAAAACATGAATTAACACAGAAGACCCCTGTAATCTGTTATGTATTAGATTAAAAATTTGTGTTGCAGCACGTTCCATCAATTCCAAAGATGTGATTTGTTCTGTATTCATTGTAGCTTGATCTGCTTCTCGCATCTGTTGTGCCGAAAATATTTTCATAAGTTATAGTCTGTTTTAATAGTTGTTTAATTTGTGTATATATATTATTAAAGCTTACTGGTTATTCTTGTATGAGTAAATAAAGGCTAAAAAAACTTTAAGCACTGGCTTTTATTATCATCAAATTTGAATTTTACATAAGAATATCACATCAAAAAAAGCTATTTATTATTGAATTAGCAAAAGTTTAAGAACATCCTTGTTTTAATTTTCTTTAAAAATAAAAAATTATACATTTGGACTCACAAAGTAAAGAAAAGTAATGTTTAGTATCGTTTTCTTATCGGCTTTATTACTTACCTTAAAGACTATTATTGTTTCTAAGGGTTCTTCTATTATTACTGGTACTACAATTATCATTACCCCTAGGGGTTAATTTATATATATACTTTCGCCATAATACACAGTGTAGTCTACATAAAAAAACTACACAATAATCATCTTATTATTAATTTCAATCCATAAAACACCATGAACGTTCTAAAATTTGGAGGTTCTTCTGTAGCAAATGCAGAAACAATAGAAAGCGTAATAGAAATCATAAATCAACAATCTCAAGACCAGCAGGTATATGTGGTGGTTTCAGCATTGGGAGGCATTACAGATCTTTTATTGCTAGCAGGAGAAGAAGCTTCGGCTAATAATGAAAATTATAAAAACACGCTTTCAGAAATTGAAAAAAGACACTTAGAAACCGTAAAAGCCCTTATACCAGTTGTATCACAAAGCGCAATAATAAGCAAGGTTAAAGCTAAACTTAATTCTTTGGAATCTTTATGCGAAGGAGTTTATCTTTTAAGCGAGTTATCTGTAAAAACAGCCGCAGTAATTGCTGGTTTTGGAGAAATATTATCTTCTTATATCATTTCTGAAGCAGCAAAAGTAAGAGGATTGGATATCGTTTTAAAAGACTCCAGAGAGTTTATAATTAAAACTATCAATACCAAAGCTACTATCGATTATAATGAGACTAATCGAAGAATTAAAGAGTTTGCGCATAATAATACCCATAAAATAAGTCTTTTTCCTGGTTTTGTAGCAAAAACACAAGACGATGAACCTACTACTCTGGGAAGAGGTGGTTCTGATTTTACTGCTGCAATACTTGCCGCAGCTATTAATGCAAAAGAATTACAAATCTGGACAGATGTTAGTGGTATGTACACTGCTAACCCCAAGTTGGTAAAACAAGCTAAACCTGTTTATCATATTTCGTATCAAGAAGCGATGGAGCTTTCTCATTTTGGGGCAAAAGTTATTTACCCTCCTACTATACATCCGGTTTTAGAAAAAAATATCCCTATAGCAATTAAAAACACATTTAAGCCTTCAGACTCGGGTACATTAATTACCAGAAATGTTACAGACAGAAAAAATCCGGTTACAGGGATCAGCCATATCGATAATATTGCAATTATTTCTTTAGAAGGAAGCGGAATGGTAGGAATCCCGGGATTCTCTAAACGTTTATTCGAAGCATTGTTTTTAGAAAACATCAACGTTATATTAATTACACAAGCATCGTCTGAACATTCTATCTGTCTTGCAGTAGAAGCCATAGAAGCAGAAAAAGCTAAATCCGTATTGGACATAGCATTTGAATTTGAAATATCCAAACACAAACTGGATCCGGTAAAAATAGAATACAGTGTAGCTATCGTTGCTTTGGTTGGAGACAATATGTATAATCACCAAGGATTAAGTGGTAAAATGTTTAGCACTTTGGGTAAAAACAATGTAAACATAAGAGCCATTGCTCAAGGAGCTTCAGAAAAAAATATTTCTGTGGTAATTGAAGAAAAAGATATTAAAAAAGCTTTAAACACACTGCATGAACAGTTTTTTGAAGTAAAAACAAAACAATTAAATTTATTTATAACTGGTGTTGGAAATGTTGGAAGTAAATTATTAGGGCAATTACAACAACAAGACAAATACCTTAAAGATAAATTACGATTAAAAATTCGGGTAGCAGGGATTTCTAATTCGCAAAAAATGGTTTTCAACGAAAATGGAATAGATCTGAATATATGGCAAGAAACTTTACATAATGGCGAAAAAGCAGAAGCAACCTCTTTTTTTGAAAAAGCAAAAGAGATGAACCTTCGTAACACTATATTTGTAGACAATACTGCTAACCCAGACATTGCAAAAGTATATAAACATTATTTGGCAGAAAGTATGGCTGTTGTTACTTGTAACAAGATCGCATGTGCAGATGAGTATGCCAATTATGAGGAACTACAGGATTTATCCAGAAAGTTTAATGCCCCGTTTTTATATGAAACAAATGTTGGAGCCGGATTGCCTATTATAGATACCCTTAATAACTTAGTCGCATCCGGAGATAACATACATAAAATACAAGCAGTCTTATCCGGCAGTCTTAATTTTGTGTTCAATAATTATACAAAAGGTGTTACTTTTCATGACATTGTAAAAAAAGCACAGGAAGAAGGATATACAGAACCAGATCCAAAAATCGATTTGAGCGGAGTTGATGTGGCACGCAAAATTTTGATTCTTGCCAGAGAGAGCGGGCAGGTTATGGAACTTGATAATATCGAAAAAGAAGCCTTTCTTCCTTTAGAAAGTTTGGAAACCAAAAATGTAGAAGATTTTTTAAAATCCCTGCTAAAAAATGAACAACATTTTGAAGGAATATTAGAAGAAGCCAACAAAAAAGAATGCAGATTAAAATATGTTGCTCAATATGAAAAAGGAAAAGCAAAGGTCGGATTACAACACATCCCTGTAGGTCATCCCTTTTATAATTTGGAAGGAAGTGATAACATTGTATTGTTTTATACAGACAGGTATCCTAAACAACCACTTATTATTAGAGGTGCCGGTGCTGGTGCAGAAGTTACAGCATCAGGAATATTTGCCGATATTATTAGAGTTGGAAAAAGTAAATAGCATTTGTTTACCTTTGAAAATTGGGATAAAATTAACAACCCGGGAGCAAGCTCGCAAGGTATGTTAAAAAAATATTTTGTTTAAGATAAGCCCCAAAGAATTAAACTCTCAAATTAGGGATTAAAAATAAACTCATAAAGACATTATGATAAATTTACTTTCATTTTGTATCAAAACGAATTTGATACTAATAAAACTATAAAAACCAACAGATGAAAAGCATCAAAATATTTGCTCCGGCTACTGTTGCCAATCTTTCTTGCGGATTTGACGTTCTGGGGTGTTGTTTAGATACTGTAGGGGATGAAATGGTGATTTCCCTTACAGAAGAACCCGGAGTAAAAATTACGAAAATAGAAGGGGCAGATCTTCCTCTTGAAACTCATAAAAATGTAGCTGGTGTTGCTATACAATCTTTTTTTGCCGAGTACGGAAAAGATATTGGGGTTTCTATTGAGATTTACAAAAAAATTAAAGCAGGTAGTGGTATAGGTAGTAGCGCCGCCAGTAGCGCCGGCGCTGTATGGGCTGTAAATCACCTTTTAGGAAATCCATATACCCCACAAAAATTGGTAGAATTTGCAATGCAAGGTGAAAAATTAGCCAGTGGTAACGCACATGCCGATAATGTAGCCCCTGCCCTTTTGGGCGGTTTTACTTTAGTAAGAAGTTATACCCCTTTGGATGTAATAAAATTACATTCGCCAAAGGATCTTGTAATGACCGTAATTCATCCTCAGATTGAGGTAAAAACATCAGACTCCCGATCTGTTATTAAACACAATGTTACTTTAAAAAAAGCAATTCAGCAATGGGGAAATGTTGGAGGTCTGGTAGCAGGTTTGTTTACAGAAGATTACGAACTTATTGGAAGAAGCTTAGAAGATGTAATCATAGAGCCTTTACGATCCATTTTGATTCCGGAATTTGATACAGTAAAAAGGGCAGCAATACAGAAAGGAGCTTTGGGTGCAGGAATATCAGGATCAGGACCATCTATTTTTGCTTTATGCAAAGGTATGGAAGTAGCTAACAATGTTGCAGGCACCATAAAAGAAATTTATAGTAAAACAGGGATCGATTTTGATATTCATATTTCAAAAATAAACGATCAGGGAATTAAAATAATAAATTGAATCTAAAATTGTAAAAAATAGGGGTCCTAATTAAAAGCTTTGGCACTACCCTGCCCTTGTGATAAAAATTCTGAACTTATTTTTATAAAAATTTTAGCAGAAATTTAGTTTTCTGCTATCGTGTAACGTAAAAAGAAGAATATAACAATGCAATATTATAGTTTAAATAACAACGCGCCAAAAGTAACATTCTCTGAAGCTGTAATAAAAGGTTTGGCACCAGACAAAGGGCTGTATTTTCCTGAAGAAATTACTCCTTTGCCCGAATCTTTTTTTGAGAACATTGAAAATTTTGACAATATCGAGATAGCATATCAGGCTATACAACAATTTGTAGGCACAGAAATACCTGAAGAAGAGTTGCGGGATATCTTAAAAGATGTATTGAGCTTTGATTTTCCGGTAGTAGAAATTGAAAACAACATTGCAACTTTAGAATTATTTCATGGCCCTACTATGGCATTTAAAGATGTGGGGGCGCGTTTTATGGCAAGGTGTTTGGGGTATTTTAACAGGGACAACCAAAACCATGTTACCGTTTTGGTTGCAACTTCGGGAGATACAGGAGGAGCTGTAGCCAATGGTTTTTTGGGGGTAAAAGGTGTAGATGTTGTTATCCTGTACCCTAGTGGAAAAGTTAGTGACATACAAGAAAAACAATTAACAACTCTGGGGCAAAATATAACAGCGTTAGAGGTAAATGGTGTTTTTGATGACTGTCAGGATATGGTAAAAACTGCATTTTTGGATACCACTATAACCAATTACAAACAATTAACGTCTGCCAATTCTATAAATGTGGCCAGATGGTTACCGCAATTGTTTTATTTTTTATTTGCTTACAAACAAGTAAAACACTTAAAAAAGGATATTACATTTTCGGTGCCCAGTGGTAACTTTGGCAATATATGTGCAGGGATTGTTGCTGGTAAATTAGGTCTTCCTGTAAAACATTTTGTGGCATCCACTAATGTAAACGACACTGTTGTTCGTTATTTAGAAACATCTGCTTACGATCCAAAACCATCAAAAGCAACCATTTCTAATGCTATGGATGTTGGTAATCCAAGTAATTTTATAAGAATACAAAACCTTTTTAATAATAATTTTTCGGCTTTAAAAAATAATTTTTCGGCATATAGTTTTACAGATGATCAAACTAAAGAAGCTATGAAAACAATATATGCTCAAACAGGATATATAGCAGATCCACATGGAGCTGTTGGATATTTAGGGCTAAAAAAACAAGGTTTAAAAAATGAAGACTATGGTATATTTTTAGAAACTGCACATCCTGTAAAATTTTTGGACATTGTAGAAGAAACATTAAATACCGTTGTAGAAATCCCTTCGCAAATTGAAAAAGTAATGCATAAAGAAAAGCATAGCATAGCTATTAAAAGTTATGAAAATTTAAAAGAGTTCTTACTTAGGTAAGAACTCTTTTTTACATTTTGACAATACTATTTCTTATTCTTTTGCTAAAGATTTCATTACCTTATATACTATGCTTGTAGTAGATGCCAGGTATTTGAAGTTTACTGTAGTATATTTATCTTCACTTTGACGAACAAACGGAGAATTATCTGCATTCTTTAATTCCGCAGTAAGTGTAACGGTTTCAAAACCAAAATTAGCAAAGAACCTGCTTTCTGGTGTAGCAACCGTTCTTTTATATATTGGCACAGGAGACTCTATACGATACAAAGATTCCAGGCTTAAATTTGACGCTAACATTTCAATAGCTCTATCTTCGTCATTATCCCATCCAATATAATCTGATCTGTGCATTGAATGTACCTTGTATGCTTCATCTTTTAGTTTTTTGGCGAATACCCTGGTACCAACCATATTACTTTTCCAATGGTCAAAAAACACGACCATAAAGTTTTTATTGCGCTGTTCTAATTGTGCTATTTTCATAGCTACATAATAAGCTATCGCTACACCTGTGGCATTATGAACTGCACCAGGGCTGTTTTCTACAGTATCATAATGTGCAGCAATAATTACCCATTCGTCACTACCATTAGTAGCAGGTATTTCTGCAAATATATTTAATCCATTAAATATAGTCCCGGTTTTATCTTTTACATTATACTCATGTTTATCCGGCTGAAGCCCTATATCTTTTAAAGAACTAAATAAAAAATCTGCGGTAGCTTTTCTTTCAGAATTAGTAAATCTACTAGTTAATTTTTTCTTACCTTTTATGGGTTCATGCCCTGTAAGTTGTGCAACAACTGTTCGTTGCACATTAATGATTTCGGCTTCTGTTTTATCTTGTTCAGTTTGAGCTGGGGCTACCTGAACTGCGAAAACAAATAGTAGTAAAAATGTTCTATAATAATTCATTTTTTGTAGGTTTTGTATTCTTTCCTTTTGAGACAAATCTAGGAAAAATCTGTAATTAAACAATTTTGTAATTTTATCAAATAAATAAATCTCTAATATGACTTACTCAAAAATCATACCTTTTATATTAATCCTCATTCTTTTTACACAATGTGACAAAGGTAATACTGAAAAAAATTTATTACAAGCCCCTGATGATTGGAGAGGCGAAGTTATTAAATTTCCCTTAGATTTTGCTAATTCTTTACATTATTCTGGTGTCGAATATATTCGTTTCGCTCCGGGATGGGGAAAAGAAAATGCTACGGATTATTTTTCGTACGCTTTTTTATGGCAAATAGACCAAAATCCTAAGCTATCTGCACAAAAACTAGAATCTGAAATGGAGCTCTACTATGATGGTTTAATGAATATGGTTTCAGAAAAAGAACCCGGAAAATTTAAAGAACCTTTTGCTTCTAAAGCTTTTTTTGAAAAAGTAAATGATTCTGTATACGTAGGAAAAATAATCACTTATGATGCTTTCACTACAAAAAAAGAAGTAGACTTAAATGCAATTGTAGATTATAGATTTTGTAAGGGCATAAATAAACATTTGGTATTGTTTAATGTTTCTCCAAAACCTCTTGAGCATCAAATTTGGAAAAAATTAAATCTAATTGATATTCAAACAGATTGTAAATAATACCGGCTATTATTTTATATAATCTATGTATTAAAAAACGTTTACTATTTAATCTGGTACTGCAAAAACCTTTTTTACCTCAATAAAAATAGTTTTTGCAGTACCAGATTTGATATCATTATTTTATGCAGACCCTATACCTTTGTCAAAGTTTATTAATTTTATACCATTGTAATGCAATAATAGATTTTGCATCATTTATAATCCCAGAATTTAATAATGTATCTATTTTTGATGCATCATATTTATACAACAAAATATCTTCATTTTCTTCTTGTAAACCACCTCCTGTATACACTTTATCTTTTTTCATAACTTCTCCAAAATACAAATACATCCTTTCTGAAGATCCTCCGGGAGTAGCATAAAATGTACTAATATGATCCAAATGATTAACTATATACCCTGTTTCTTCTTCAACTTCTCTAATAGCACATTTTACAGGGTCTTCATCAAACTCTAATTCTCCTGCGGGAATTTCTTTAAGCCAACCTGTACCTTGTTTAATTGTTGGATATCTAAATTGGTCTATAAATATAAATTGGTTTGTATCCTTTTCAAACAACAAAACTGCAACACTATCCCCTCGATCCAGCATTTCTCTGGAACAAGTTATGCGGGTATTTTTATAAAAACTATCATGGGTAATTGTAGCTTTTTTGATTTTTAAAAAGCCATCATAAACCAAATTCTCATTCAAAATATTATATTTCATTTATTAAGGGTTCGGGTATTATTTATTAGCAAGATAATATACTGTAAAAAAATAGCTTTTTTACTTTGCCGAAGTTATTTTTAGATTAGAAATATGTTTTTTAATACCCGGGATTTTGTTGATTGGCAATATTTGGATTTACATTAATTTCTTCTATAGGTATTGGCAGGATTGTTTTGTTTGAAGGAGCAATAACTTGAATAGGATTAGCGTCCTGTCTATATTTATTAAAAGTGATCCCATATCGGGTAAGATCAAAAAGCCTGAAACCTTCATAAGCCAGCTCTTTTCTTCTTTCTAATAAAATTTTATTCAACAATATTTGTCCTGTTTCTGTACTAGGTTCTATAGTTTTAGAATCTGCCCGTTGGGTAATTACATCCAGTGTTTGTTGAGCTTCTGTTATTTCATTTAATTGTGCATGGGCTTCTGCTTTTATCAAATACATTTCAGACAGCCTTAGTACTTGTATATTGTCGTCTTGTATTATAGTACGAGGAAATTTTGCTACTAAGTTCATAGAGCCAAATACCGGGTACAGCTCTTTGCGGATATCTGTATCTGATAATGTATTTTTAAAATCATTTGTAGCAAACGCATCTTTAAGTTTTAAATAAAATTGACCTATAGAACTGGTTCCGGAGTTATCTGTTTTTACGTTTGAGACTACAAATAAGCTTTCTTCATTAAAATCCTCTGACCAACTATTCAAATACTCTTCTCTTGTTAGTAGATTTTTGTTACTGTTCAAAATTACATCTTGGGCAATATCCCTTGCTTTTTCCCAATTTTGCATGTGTAAACAGACTCTTGCCAATAAGGCTTTTGCCGAAAAAAGGTTAAATCTAAAAGGATTTGGTTTTTCCTGCATCAAATCTATAGCTATCAAAAGATCATTTACAATCTGGGTATATACCTGTGCTACCGTGCTTCTTCCTGGTTCCTGAATATTTTCTCCATCCCCCAATAGGTCAAAATTTGGTATTGGAACTCCCAAATGGGATGCCTCTGAAGTAAAATTGTATGGTTGGGCAAATAACAGCAAAAAATTATGAAAGGTCAAAGCCCTCAAAGCATGCATTTCTCCTGTATAATGATTTGCATTTTTTTTTTCACTTTCGATAAAAGATATATTATTTGCTTTATTAATAACTATAGAGGTTGTTGCAATTACGCGAGACATAATATTATAGATTTCTTCGGCCCGGGTATCGTTTGCATTTACAATATAATTATCAAACTCTAAAAACCTTCCTGTATTATCAAATGCATTAATAAAAGCATTGTCAGACATTATTTCCGGAATTAAGATAAAGTTCCTGTTATAGTACGCAAAATGTGCCAAAAAACTATATGCACCATTAGTTGCCAGATTTAAAGAGTTTAGGTCTGTAATGGCATCTGTTACTTCTACCGAGTCTGAAAACCGTTGTTCCAAAGTATCCTCGCAGGATATTATTGAAAGGAATAGTATACTATATAATATGCTTTTTGCACACGAAGCACTAGAATGAACAAATTTCAGATCAAAAAATGTTAAAACACCTATATGGTATACAATGTATTTTCTCATAATATTTTTTTCAAAAAGTGATATCCAACCCCAAAAACAATGTTTTAGAAATAGGGATTTCTTGATTTAGCCTCCCATCATAGCCAGATTCGGGATCCCTCTCCAGCCTATCATCTTTTATAAAAGTATATAGGTTGTTTCCTTTTATATAAACCCGAACGTTAGAAAGCTTCATTTTATTGGCCAATTCTGGTATAAAATCATACGATATTGTAGCTTCTCTTAATCTTACATAGCTCCCATCATAAATAAATCTGCTGGACCTAAATGCAGAGCTGCCAGATTGCTCGTTACCATATACAAAAACAGGAACATCTGTTATATCTCCTGGTTTTTGCCACCTTCTTTCAAAAGTCCCCCTACTTACATTACCTGTCGAAGAAAGCCGTCTGGATCCATCACTATTGGTAAATCTGTTCCATGTATCATATACCAAACCTCCCCAAGCTGTATATAACTGAAAATCAAGTGTGATCCTTTTATAAGAAATTGTATTTCTGATACCTGCATAAAAATCGGGAGTTGCCTTACCAATAATTACCTCTTTTGCATTGTTATAATTGGTTGTTACTTTTGTTCTGGTATCATCTGTATACCAAAGTGCATTACCATTATTTGGGTCAACACCTGCATATCTTGGCATATAAAATGTTTCAATACTTTCTCCCAAAGCAATTATCCTGGTTTGATCTATTATAGGTTTACTTTCTTTATCGGTTAATTTTGTGACTTTATTTTTATTTGTCGAAAAACTCAAGCTTGTTTTCCAATTAAACCCATCATTGGCAGAAACTATGTTTCGAGTAGTAATATCCAATTCAAGCCCTTTATTTTGCATAGATCCAATATTATCTGCTATATTATTTCCTTCATCTATATTAGACTCTCCCCCGTCTCCATTTGCAGCAGAAATTGGTCGTAACCTAAGTAAATCTTTTGTTTCTCTTAAATACCAATCCAGGCTACCCTGAACTCTATTATTAAAAAAAGAATAGTCAACACCTATATTAAAAGCTTTATTAAGCTCCCATTTTATATTAGGGTTTCCTACAGAGTTAAAAATTACCCCCGGGTTGCCATTATAATCATTAACCTTAAACAGATCAAATATTCCTGTTTCAGGATCATTTCCATTAATTCCGTAGCTTGTCCTTAGCTTTATATCTTTTACAAAACCCACAGACTTCATAAAAGGCTCATTAGCGATATTCCAACCAATTCCAACCGACCAGAACACGGCAAATTTATTGTTTTTACCAAAAGTTGAAGATCCATCACGTCTTACAGACCCACTTATCAAATAGGTATTGTCATGAGCATACTCTGCATTAAAGAAAATAGAATTAAGACCTTCCTGGGCCTTATTGGTAGAGGCTAAGGTAAACAGGCTGCCATTGTTTAAGTCTTCAAAACCATCCGGGATATTCTCTACAGTAAGATCTGTAAACTTATTTCTTGTTTTTTGCAATTCATATCCTCCAAATACCGATATATCATTTTTTTTCCAGTTCAGGTTATATTTCAATAGATTTCTGAATAACCAGGAAAATAAAAAATTAGAATCCTGTTCTCCACGACCAGTAGGTCTGGCATCGCCAAAACCAGCGGGCAACCGGATAAATTCATCCTGAAATGTTTGATTAATATTTATCAAAGACTCATAAACAAGATCATCCAAAATTTGATAAGACAATCCTGCTCCGGCAAGTATTGTATGATTTATATCTTTTCGTATTTCTTTTTGCGCTTGAGCCAACGGGTTTTGTGTATCATTAAAATCAAAATTAAAAGTACCATCTTCATTAAAAGGAGAGATATCTGGTCGTAACCTGTATATGGACCGAACCGGGTTAGCAAAGAAGCCTCCGGAAGGCCTTTTTTTAGAAATTGATTTGCTATAAGAAATATTTACATCTATCATAAAATCATCTGTAAATTCGTGATCCATTTTTAATCTTGTATTCATTCGTTCAAATTGCGAAGCCAGAATGACACCTTCCTGATTAAAATATCCGCCAGATAAAAAAAACCTTGTCTTATCAGAACCTCCTTTTACAGAAATATTATGTTGTTGGTAAAATGCATCTCTGGTAAGCAGATCATACCAATCTGTATTAATATCCGGACGAAAGCCATTGTTAACCAAAAACTCTAGGGCTTCATTTTTGTTATTGCGTATTTTTGCATTTTGAACCCCTTCAATCAATAATTCTTGAAATTCTTGTGTATTTAATGCTTTAAATCTACCCGCAACTGTTGGAGACGAAAAACCGGATTGTGTATTATATGATGCCCGGGTTTCTCCGGATATCCCTGATTTGGTTTTTATTACGATTACTCCATTTGCCCCTCTTACCCCATAAATAGATGTAGCCGCAGCATCTTTTAAAACCGAGATCACCTCGATATCGTTAGTATTTAAGGATGCCATTATATTGGGGTCTTTTGTTTGAAATCCATCTATTACATATAATGGAGAGGAAGATTGAAAAGAACCAACTCCACGAATTCTAACATTTGGTACAGATCCGGGTTGGCCACTTCTTGAAGTTACCTGTACTCCTGCAATATTACCTTGAATACTTTCTTGAACCGATGCTCTTGACCCTTTGGTTATTGTTGCAGGATTGAGGTTTAATACAGAACCTGTAAGCCTGTTTTTTTTTTGGACACCATATCCTGTAATAATAACTTTTTCGAGGTTACTTATATTTTCTCTTAAAACTATATCTATAAATCTTCTATCAACTTTTGTTTCCATAGTTTCAAAACCAATATAAGAAAACACTAATTTGTCACCTGTGTTAGCTTCAATCTCATAATCTCCGTTAAAATTGGTTGAGCTTCCTTTGTTACTATCCTTGACCCATATATTAACCCCTGGCAGTGCAAGATTATCTTCGCTTGTTACAGTACCTTTTACAATGTTTGAGGATATTGTATTTTTTTTGGACTTCTTTTTTTTAATGTATTCTGCTGATTCGTTTTTGGTGCGGATCAAAAAATCTTTTAATACTTTTCCAGATGTTTTTGTGTTTTTAGGAAACAAAACAATCTGATTTTTAATGATTCTAAAATCAATATTAGTCTCATTAAATAACAATCGTAGTATTTTTTTTATTTTATAACCATTAGATTTTAAAGATACTTTTTTTGAAGTATCGATAAGGTTGTTATTATAGAAAAAACGATACTTGCTCTTTTCTTCTATATCTTCAATTACATTTTGCAAAGGAGTATCCATTAAAGAAACAGAAAACCCTTGTGAGTATATATTAAATGAAAATAAGTTCGCAATAAGGAAACAAATAAATGATGAATAAATTTTCATAATACATATCAGATGTTTTAAAAAACATCTTAAAGTTTTTTTTCATAATTTTACAAGCTATTTATTTAATTATTCCGATTGATGAGTTTAATTAAATTATTATAAGAAGAGAGTGTTACAGCACTCTCTTCTTTATTTTTATTCTGAATCCAGTATAATTTTATTATTCTCGTACTTATAATTAATTGGAGAAGATATTTTAAGAAGTTCGAGAACCTCTTCGAGGGTTAAATTGTCAAACTTTCCTGTATATTTATATTTAAAAAGAGAATCTGACATAATCATAAACTCTACATTATAATTTCTTTTTAAATCAGATACAACTTGTTTCAAAGGTGTTTTATCAAAAATCAGCTTACCTTCTTGCCAGGCAACTATGTTATAGGAGTTTACACTATCCACGCTTATTTTATTGTTATTTGTATAAAAAGTTGCTCTTTCAGATGGCTTTAAAAACACAGATTCTTTCTTTTTGTTTTGAATAACTTCAACTTTACCGGTAACCAATGTAGTTTCTGTTTTTTCATCATCAGGATAAGATTTAATATTAAAAGAAGTTCCCAAAACTTTTATTTTAATATGATTTGTAGTTACTATAAAAGGTTTGTCTATATTTTTTTTTATATCAAAAAATGCTTCTCCTGTTAAAGCTACTTTTCTTACGTTTCCTTCAAATTTTTTGGAAAATAACAGAGTGCTCCCCGAATTTAAAACAACAGTAGAACCGTCTGGTAATGTAACCTTTTTATGGTCGCCAAATCCGGTAGTAACACTTTGGGTATTAGACCCCAAAAACTCTGTGTTATCTACAATTTTATTATTATTTGAAGAAGTATTAAAAACAAACCAACTAACAAAAGGGATTATTATTACAGACGCAATAATGGCTATAGAATAGTATTTCTTTTTGCCAGATCTTTTAGCTAAAAAATTACAGTATGGTATGTCTATATCTTGATTATCGAATGTGCTTAAAGCAGAGGCAATATATTCTGCTTTTAGTATATTAAAACGCTTTTGATTTTCATTATCGGTTTTAACCCATTCAATTACAGATTTTTTTTCATCGGGGGAGCATTCTCCCTTAATATATTTTAATAGATCCTTATCTTGCATTAATATCTTTTTATATCTATACAGACGTATAAAAATTTGGTTCCCCCTAATGTACTTTTCTTTTTTTAAAATAAAGAAAGAAATTCACGAAGATGTATCCTCATGTGTTTTAAAGCTTTAGACATGTGATTTTCAACTGTTTTTACAGAAATATCTAATTCCCCCGATATTTCTTTGTTTTTTAAACCTTCTATCCTGCTTTTCATAAAAACTTCCTTGCATTTATCAGGAAGTAACTCTATACTTTTCAATATTTTTTGCTCCAGCTCTTTTTCTATAATAGATGAAGCCGTACTATCTTCCAACGCATTATAATTAAGGAAAGCTTCAAGTTGTAATGTATTATTTACACTACTAAGCTTGGTTTTTTGGGATCTCAGATAATCAAGGCAGGAGTTTTTTGTGACTTTAAACATGTACCCATTAATATTGGATGAAATAGTCTTTCTTTTTTTCCAAATTTTAACAAATACATCTTGTACTATTTCTTCTGCATCTTCTTTATTAGAAACATAATTTTGAGCTACATACAATAGTCTGGAATAGTAAAGTTCAAAAAGTATTTTGAAAGCTTCCTTATCCCCTTCATTAATATTTTTAATGAAAAAACTATTTGTTATTTGTAATTCCCTTTTCAATCAATGCTATTATTCATGTAAAGGTAAATATTTTTTTTAATGCTGAGCTAACAAATAATTAACATTAAAAACTTTAACTTAATAAAGGTATTGTTAAAGTTTTAACAAAAGTTAAATTATAAGCACTTCTAAATACTCCCTACTATTCCCTTAAATTTATTAGAATTTTAACACTAACGGTTTTTCCTTGAAATTATTTTAGTAATTCTTATTATCTATTGTTTATTGGTTCAATTTATCAATACAAATCAGTTACGAAGCAATAAAATATAAAAAATGGATAAAAAGAACCATTTTTACAGCGAATTGAAAAAAGTTTAAACCACTTCATTGTATACCTACATAAAGTTTTTTACTTTCGGCATCAATTTTACAATACTATAAATACTCTTTTATTATGCAAAATACTGCTTTAACAGAAACTCATATCGCTTTGGGTGCCAAAATGGTTCCTTTTGCTGGTTTTAACATGCCTGTATCTTATGAAGGTGTTAATACAGAACACGAAACAGTACGCAATAATGTTGGGGTTTTTGATGTATCGCACATGGGTGAATTTCTTATAACTGGACCTATGGCTTTGGACCTGATTCAAAAAGTTACTTCTAATGATGCTTCCAAATTGGGCAACGGAAAAGCACAATATAGTTGTTTGCCCAATGATAAAGGCGGTATCGTAGATGACTTGATTGTATACAAAATTGCAGACGAAAAATACCTTTTGGTAGTTAATGCTTCCAATATTCAAAAAGATTGGGATTGGATTAGCAGTCATAATAGTATGGGGGCAACAATGAGGGATTTATCGAGCGAATATTCGTTATTGGCGATTCAAGGCCCAAAAGCAGCTGCTGCAATGCAAAGTTTAACTTCGGTAGACTTAGAAACAATGAAATTTTATACTTTTGAAGTTGCAGACTTTGCAGGAATAGAAAATGTAATTATATCATCTACAGGATATACCGGTAGTGGTGGTTTCGAAATTTATTGTAAAAATTCTGAAGTAAAACAAATATGGGACAATGTATTTGAAGCCGGGGCTGATTATGGCATTAAACCTGTTGGTCTTGCTGCAAGAGATACATTACGACTAGAAATGGGATACTGCCTTTATGGTAACGATATCGATGACACCACCTCTCCGATCGAAGCAGGGCTTGGATGGGTTACTAAGTTTTCTAAAGATTTTGTCCATGCAGAAGCTCTGGCAAAACAAAAAGAACATGGTGCAGAACGAAAATTGGTAGGCTTTGAATTAGAGGAGAGAGGTATTCCTCGCCAAGGATATGATATTGTAGACGGTAACGGCAAAACTATTGGAGTAGTTACCTCTGGAACCATGTCCCCATCTTTGGGAAAAGGAATCGGGCTTGGATACGTTCCTTCGGTTCTTGCAGAACCAGGAAGTAAAATTAATATTCAGGTACGTAAAAATGCTATTCCTGCTACTGTAGTAAAATTACCTTTTTATAAAAACTAATTTTTATAATAAAAACAATATTGTTAAGTTTCAAAAGTTACCGATGGTAATATTTGAAACTTAACTTTTTTATAGAACTAATTTTGAAAAAAATTTTAATCATAGGGGCTAGTGGATTTATAGGAAATGCGCTTTATAAAGAGCTTAATTCTTATTTTGATACGTATGGTACATATTGTACCGATAATACCTTCTTTGAAAAAAATCAAAAGTTCTTTTCTTATGATATGGAGCTTGAAGATATTTCTATTTTATTGGATAATCTTAAGCCATCTGTTATCATTACTGCCTTGAGAGGTAATTTTAATTCTCAATTAGATGCTCATCAACGAATAATACAATGGATACAACAAAATAAATCCCGCTTAATTTTTATTTCTAGTGCTAATGTATTTGATTCTTTTAGTAACTATCCTTCTTATGAATACGATAAAACACTAAGTGACAGTGTATTTGGAAGGTTTAAAATAAAAATTGAAAATGCTTTAATGCGATTGCCTGCCAACAAATATGTAATTGCCCGGGTTCCTATGGTATTTGGTGCTACCACTCCCAGAATCAAAGAAATTAAAACTCTTTATGACCTTAAAGCCCCAATAGAGGTGTTTCCAAACGTGATTATTAATGTAACTTCTATATCCAAGCTTACACAACAAATACATTATATTATAAATCGCAATAAAAAAGGGATATACCATTTGGGTAGTACAGACTTAATTTATCATTTAGATCTTATCAAAGAAATATGTGATGTTTTAGAATTGGAAGACCCGGTTTTTAAAAAAGTATTTGACTCTAATGATGATCGCTATTTAGCTGTTTTACCAAGAGACAATAAACTACCAAAAGACTTACAAATAACCACAACAGAAGTTATTGATTCTGTAAAAGCAAATTAGTACAATTGATTTAAAAATTGTAATCTTAACAAATTCATAATTGATTGTTTCTAATTAGCGATTCCTGCTATCTTTGTAGTATGGTCGAAGAAGGAAAAAAAATCATATTATTTGATGGTGTTTGCAATTTGTGCAATGGCGCTATAAATTTTATTATTAAACGGGATAAAAAAAACGTATTTCGCTATGCTTCGTTACAAAGTGAAATTGGCAAAAAATTAATTGCAGAAAGAAAAATTGATACCACCCAATTAGATTCTATTTTGCTAATTGATCCCAAATTGGCTTATTACTATAAATCAACAGCTGCCCTGCACATTGCAAAACAGCTGTCCGGATTATATCCCTTACTTTCGGTTTTCCTTATTTTTCCTACTTTTTTTAGGGATTGGATATACAACATAATAGCCAAAAACCGATATAAATGGTTTGGTAAAAAAGAAAGCTGTATGATTCCTACCCCAGAGCTTAAAGCCCTTTTTATTGATCAATAGAATCCTTATGGACTCTTCATTTTAGTTCTGGAAGAACAATCGAAGTATTTGTTGGTTTTTCTACTTTGTATTGCTCTGTAGTATATTTTTTTCTCAGCTCATCAGATTGAGCATCCAATCTATTTACATTATCAATATGAACTATGCTTAGGCATATTACAGCAAATGTAATAAGTATTATGGGTAGTAAAAGGCGTTTCATTGTTATAAGTGTTTTGTGTGATATTACAAATGTATATATATAAATCATTATCTGTAAGGGGGTTTTACCTAATATTGTACAGGGGTAAAAACCCCTATTTTATTTTTATCCCAGCAAAACTACAACATGAATATATTGTGTAGAATCCGAGAGAATTATAAACAGAACGAATACATTATGAATAGTCTGAGAGAACTGTAAATGACACAAATACATTGTGAATAGTCTGAGAAAATTGTGAACGATACGAATATATATACATTCTAACACAAAATTTAATCTTACAAAAAGACTTATGTGTGACGTATATTTATCATTCAAAACATATACGTGCTATATAGCCTATTGATGTTGGTTTTTTATGCAAAAATCCTCGCAAATTATTTATCTTAGTTACAGGCTAAAATAAAAAACAATGAAAGATTTAACATTTTTTACATTTTTAATCCTAATCCTTATTTCCTGTAATGAAGACTCTCATAAAAAAAAGGCAGATAGCTTAAAGGGAAATGCTCTGAATGCTATTGAAACTAAAGAATTTTCATCTGCAATCAATTTTGCTACAGAGGCTCTTGAGACATACATAAACATTGCGGACACAATTGGAGCAATAGAATCTAATTATCTCATTGCAAGAGCTTCGGCACTATCAGGCGAATTTAATAATGCCGTAATTTATGGAGAAAACGGAAGTGAACTCTGCAAAATTATTAAAAACTACCCAATGGAATATAAGCTCAATAATACATTGAGCTGGGCTTATTTTACACTTGGCAAAGGTTTTGATGAAACCCTTGAACATCAAAAACGACAAATGTTTGTTGTTAATCAATTAGGTGATGATGATGCAAAAGCAATGGTTTATAACAATTATGGTTATGATGCAACGGTTTCTGGAACCGTACCACTTACAGATGCCATTGAGTACATGAAATTTGCCAATGACTATTATGCCCAAACAGAAAAGAATAATGGAAGATGGTACACTTTGATGAATCTTACCTGGCAACACAGGTTAATCAACGACTTGCCAAAATCTGAAGAGTATGGGCGTATGGCTGTTGAACAAGCCAAAATTGATAATGACAGACATGCAATTATTGAGGCAAACACTAATTTAGGAGAAACATTGCTGACTCAAAACAAGATTGAAGATGCTAAACAATTTTACGAAAGTGGATTAAAACTAGGCAAACAAAAGGATGATAGAGATAAATACGTTTTCGACATTTATTATTCAAGATATCTTTGGGAAACCGGAAAGAAAGATGAAGCTATTTCATTACTGAAAATCGCAGTTAGTTTTTTGGAAAATAGCGAGATATTTTATGAAATGCTGGCACGAGCATTTTTGGCTGATTACTATTTTTCAACAGGGAACCTAAGGGAAGCAGAAGAGCAAGTGAAAAAGTTCAAAAATCCCAGAGCCCGGTATTTTTCGCAAGAATCTGATGTTATAGCTAGTGCTATTGAGGCTCAAATAGCAGCAACCCAAGATCTAGAAACGGCACTTTATATATTGAACAACAAGATTCTGGAAATAGATAAATCAGGATCAAAACTACTTAAAATCAAACTTATAGAGCTCAGAGACCAATTATTAAAGCCTGCCGGTAGTTGATCCCCTAAGCCTCTCTGGTTCTGCTAAGTTTACCGAAGTACCACCTTTTAACTTATTAACTTTTTCCCAAGAAATTAACTTATTTGAGTTAAAAAATAATTTAGAAGGTGTAAATACTTCCTTCTCACAAGAAAATTACAATGGAAAAAAATCTAAAAAGTTAATTCCCACAAACTATTTAATTACACTTTGAATTTACCGTAATAAAAGTCCGTTTTCTTTTTAACAGTAAATTCAAAGTGTAAATGATATTATAATAGTGCCTCCTTTAAAATACTAACAGGGTGTTGTGATTTGCGTTTGGTTCCATCCATGATTTGATGCCTGCAACTTGTACCTGCCGCTGCAATAATCGTATCTTTTGGTGCTTTTCGAACTGCCGGAAACAATGTTTGCTCCCCTATTTGCATACTAATATCATAGTGCTCTTTTTCATACCCAAAAGATCCCGCCATACCACAGCACCCTGATGGTATGATCGTTACTTTATAATTTTCGGGCAAGTTGAGCATTACAAAAGTGTTATGTATACCGGATAAGGCTTTTTGATGGCAATGCCCATGTATTTTAATGGTTTTTGGTTCTTTAATAAATTGATTCGAGTTTATATTGCCGCTTTGTATTTCATTGTTCAAAAATTCGTCAATCAAAAACGTATGTGTTGCTATATATTTTGCTTTTTCTTTATCTTTTGCCAATCTTAGGTATTCATCCCTAAAAGTAAGGATTGCCGATGGTTCCAACCCTATTAACGGGGTCTCATTGGTTATTAGATTCCCAAAAACATTTATATTATGGTTTGCAAGTGTTTGTGCTTTTTCTAATATTCCTTTAGAAATAAAAGTTCGCCCACTTTCTTTATGGTCCACTACCTTAATTTTATAATGTAATCTGGTAAGTACTTTAATGGCATCTATACCGATTTCTACATCCAGATGATTGGTAAATTCATCTATAAAAAAGTAAACCATTTTTATTGGATGTTCCGGTTGTATTTTCTCTAGATTCTGTACACACCAAGTTCGCAAAGATTGTTTGCTCAACAATGGCAAATCCCTATTTTTGGCAATACCTAATACAGATTTTAAAAGCCCGGAGGTTATTTTATTTTTAAAGAAAAAATTGGTTACTCCTGGAGCAATCCTTCCAAGATCATTTAGAGTATTAGAATTTGCAAATAGTCTGGTTCGCAAGGATACTCCATTTTCTTTTTGGTATTGGTATTCAAATTCAGCTTTTAAAGTTGCCATATCCACATTAGACGGGCATTCACCAGAGCAGCCTTTACAACTAATACACAGGTCAAAAACTTCTTTTAGCTCCTTATTGTTAAATTTATTTGCCTTTTCACTATTGGTCAAAAACTCTCGCAGAGCGTTTGCTCTTCCCCTTGTAGTATCTTTTTCATTTTTGGTAGCCCTGTAACTTGGGCACATTGTCCCTCCTGCTTCTACAGATTTTCTGCAATCTCCGCTACCATTACATTTTTCTGCAGCTCTAAGAATCCCTAATGAATCGCTAAAATCAAGTAATGTAGGGATCTCCGGCTCTTTTCTATCTATTTCATATCGCAATTGTTGATCCATAGGGTATGCATCTACAATCTTACCCGGATTAAAAATGTTGTTCGGGTCAAAGGTGTTTTTCAAACTCCTTAATATCTGGTAATTTTCTTCTCCTATCATAAAAGGAATATATCCTGCTCTTACAATACCATCCCCATGTTCCCCGCTCATAGATCCTTTATATTTTTTTACCAAAGAAGCGACATCATCTGTAATTTTTTTGAAAAGAACCACATCTTCGCTTTTTTTAAGATCCAGAATTGGCCTAAGATGTATCTCCCCTGCCCCTGCATGTGCATAGTATACTGCTTGTTGGTCGTACGATTTCATCAAATCGCTGAACTCCTGTATATAATCCGCCAGATCAGATATTGCAACTGCAGTATCTTCAATACACGCTACTGCTTTTTTGTCCCCTACAATATTGCCCAATAATCCTAATCCTGCTTTTCTAAGCTCTAGTGCCTGATCGATCTCTGATCCTTGCAGTACAGGATTTGCATAGCTTAATCCAGAGTTTTGGAGTGTTCTTAATAGTTCTTGCTTTTGGATTGTTAAATGCTCTATATCCTCTGCCCTAAGTTCCAGCATTAAAATTGCTTTTGGATCTTCTACAATAAAAAACCTGTTCTTAAATTGTTCGGTATTGTTTTTTGTACAATCCAGAATGGTTTTATCCATCATCTCGCAGGTGTATAACGAATGTTGCATAACAGGCACTACCGCTTTCATACAATCTTCAATACTTTTAAAATGCGCTGCAATCATTAACGATTGTTGTGGGGGCAATTCGTCTAGTTGTAATGTAATTTCTGTGGTAAATGCCAAAGTTCCTTCACTACCAGATAAAAGCTTGCACATATTAAATGGTATGGAAACATCAGAAAAAACGTTGGAATCAATTAGTTCATCAATAGCATATCCTGTATTGCGCCTATGAATTTCGGGTTTCGGAAAATTATTGGCTATCTGTTGTTGCACGGCTTTGGAAGAAAGTTCTTGATAGATATGTCTGTAAATTTTTCCTTCCAACGAGTCTGAATCTTTTTTCAATTCAAATTCATGCTGTGATATTTCAGAAAATATAACCTCGCTGCCATCAGACAAGATAGTATTTAATTTTAAAACTTTATCTCTGGTAACCCCATATTGTATAGAGGTTGTACCGCTGCTATTATTGCCTACCATGCCCCCAATCATACAACGATTGGATGTAGATGTATTGGGACCAAAAAACAACCCTAATGGTTTTAAAAACCGGTTAAGATCATCCCTGATTACTCCCGGCTCGACTACTGCTGTTTTTTTTTCTTTATCTACCGAGATTATTTTTGTAAAATACTTAGAAACGTCTACTACAATCCCATCTCCTACACATTGTCCTGCCAGAGAGGTTCCTGCTGTTCTTGGAATAAGCCCTATTTTGTTTTTTGAGGCAAATGCTATTACTTTTTTTAAATCCATTATAGATTTCGGAAAAACAACTGCCACAGGAACCCTTCGGTACACAGATGCATCGGTAGCGTATAAAGATTTGATCAATCTATCAAATTTTAATTCCCCTTCCAGTTCTTTTTGCAAAGAAAACCATAAACTTTTATCCATTATACGCATTTTTCTTTCCTAAAGAATCCAGAGAAACCTGTCTTTTAAAATTGGTGTCAAAACAAATAAAACTATCTGTCCCCGCAACACCTTCAATTTGATGCACCTGATCGTATAAGATTTTTCGTAAGTGCTGATTGTCGTAAGCAAAAATAAGGAAGAAGATCGCATATTGACCTGAAACATAATTGCACTCTAATATTTCGGGAATCTTTTTTAATCCTTCTACTACATCTGATGCATATCGTGCTTCTTTAAGAGTAATTCCTACATAAGATTTGGTTTTAAAGCCAATTCGTTTTTCATCTACAATAAACTCTGCCTTTTTTATAACCCCTTGTTGTTTTAATTTCTTAATTCTTTGATGTACCAAAGAGTTTGAAATTTTTAAATTATCTGCTATTTGTGAGAATGGCTTTCTGGCATCTTCTCGTATCTGCAATAGTATTTGCTGGTCTATATAATCAAAATGATTCATACTAATCAAAAAATTAAAAAATTAAATGTCAAAACGATAACAACTTGATTGATGTAAATCAATTTGACACAAAAACAACCTCGTACAGAGTAATATAAGTATTCATAAATAAAATAATAGTCAAAACTAATAATTTTGCAGGATATAAAAACATAATCATAATGAATTTGACATATTTTTTTGAAGAACTCTGGAAACAGTATACAGAAAAGACCCCTTCTGCACAAAAAATCAAAACGTTATTTGAAACAGAAGGCAATACTGTTTTTAATGATCATATTGCTATACGAACTTTTAATGACCCTAGAGTAAATATTGATGTTTTGGCAAAGCCATTTATTGCTTTAGGATATGAATATAAAGAAGAGTATTATTTTAAAGCTAAAAAGTTATATGCTAAACATTTTGAGCATAAAAACAATCCTGATGCCCCCAAGATATTTATCAGCGAATTACTTTTGGAAGAATTTTCTGTAGAATTGCGTGGTTTTGTAAGTGGTATATTAGATACTGTTGATCCTAATATGTTTTTACAAAAAGATCTTATTTTAAAAGGAAGAGTATGGCAAAATTTGTCTTTTGATATTTATCAAAAACTTCTTTCTGAATCAGAATATGCAGCATGGATGTATGTTAACGGGTTTTGCTCTAACCACTTTACAGTAGATGTTAATAAACTAGATACTTTTAACAACCTGTCTGAGGTTAATGATTTTTTGAAACAAAATGGTTTTAAAATGAACATTTCGGGTGGTGAGATAAAAGGTTCTCCTTCTTTATTATTAGAGCAGTCCAGTATCCTTGCAGATGTGGTTATGGTTGAATTTGAAGAAAACGTTAAAGAAATTACTTCTTGCTACTATGAGTTTTCTTATCGTTACCAAAATACAGATGGTATTATTTTTAGTGGTTTTATTGCAGATTCAGCAGATAAAATATTTGAAAGCACTGATATGCAACTACAAAAAGACTGACATAATATTAACAAAAATTTAAGGTTTTTATTTGCATAATAAATGATATTCGACGTTTATAGCGAGGTAATAAACATCTTGTTTTTATTAACTATGTCGAAAGGATTATTTTTTGTAATTATTTTGCTTTTTACTTGTGTATACAGCATGCAGTCTCAGGAAATTTCTAAGCACACTCTTGGTTTACGTTTAAGCGAAAGTGACGGTTTTTGGGCAGAGGCATCGTATCAGGTTGCTTTAAATTCTAAAAACAGAATAGAATTTGGGCTTGGTATACAAAGTAAAAGAAATTATAATGCCTTAAAATTAACAGGGATTTACCAATGGGTATTTGCTATAGACAGAGGCTTTAATTGGTATGTTGGTCCGGGAATCGGAGGTGGGTTAGTAGATTTTGACAGCACTTTTTCTGACAAAAATAATTTAAAAACTTTTGGTCTTATTGCAGGAGATATAGGTATTGAGTACAATTTTAATTTCCCTTTATTAATTTCTCTTGATTTTAGACCAGAAATATACTTTGATAATTATACCAATGATGACGATATCAGCTTTAATTTTGGTGTAAGTGCCAGATATAAATTTGATTGAAATCTGATCTCTCGATAATAGCTTAAACAAAGCTTCAAACTACTAAAAGCATTTTATGAATTACTTATACAATCAATTAAATCTTTATAAATTATGAAAAAACTTTTTTTTGTATTATTAACTATTATTTCAGTTTCACAGTTGCAAGCGCAAGATATTCCTGATAATGCTATAGGAATTCGATTATCTGAGGGGTTTATTGGGGATGAAGGATTTGGTCCTGAAATTACATACCAACGACGAGTTTTAAGTGATCATAATAGAATCGATGTTAATCTAAGCTTTAAATCAAATTCTTATATTAGTACATATCGTTCTGCTGCATTTTTACACTGGTCATACAATATCTGGGATAAATTAAATTGGTTTGCTGGTCCAGGTGCTGGATTTGGATATGTTGATTTCAAATCTCGTTACTTAGGCTTTGACAATGTTTGGTATGACAGAGATGGTAAATTTTTCCCATTTATAGGGGCGGATTTTGGGGTTGATTATCGTTTTGATTTCCCGCTTCAAGTTGCATTTAGTATTCGACCTACATACGATTTTCATAATTTAGACAGATACAATGTAGATCAGGTTGGAGCAAGTGTAGGTATTTCTGCCAGATATGTATTTTAAATATGTACTAATTCAGTAAAATATTAATACTCAAAATACCGTTATCTTTAAAAAAGGATAACGGTATTTTATTTTATAATTTACCTATATTATATGTAGCCAAAGCATTATCATAAGTTTTTAGATACAAAGGTATAATTCTGTTTATATCAAATCTTGTAGCTTCTTTATAAGCATTTTCTTTAAAAGTATTTAATGTAGCATCGTCTTCCAAAATTCGGATAGCATTTTCAGACATTTCTTCTATATTTCCTACATCACTCAAATATCCAGAAACCCCATGTGTGTTAACCTCTGGGATACCTCCTGCATTACTGGATATTACCGGTACTTTATTTACCATTGCTTCTAATGCCGCCAAACCAAAACTTTCTGTTTCTGATGGAAGTAAAAATAAATCTGAAAAACAAAGTATTTTATCAATCTCATTGCTATTTCCAAAGAAAACCACTTTGTTTTTAATCCCTAATTCCTTGCATTTTTTCTCAGCAAATTCACGTTCTGGTCCCTCTCCTACCATCAATAATTTTGCTGGCATTTTTTTCTGAACATTATAAAAT
The DNA here is from genome assembly GCF_977115655.1 of Aquimarina sp. Classification (NCBI taxonomy): domain Bacteria; kingdom Pseudomonadati; phylum Bacteroidota; class Flavobacteriia; order Flavobacteriales; family Flavobacteriaceae; genus Aquimarina; species Aquimarina sp. Next base: position 64,293 of record NZ_CDSBKO010000001.1, on the reverse strand, counting down.
ATATCTACTATGTCTACAATACGTTTTACCTTTCTAAAATTACTGATATGAGTTATAATACGTTCTTGAGGAAGTGCCATTAATTCTCGCTGACAATCGGTAAAACTCGTTTTTCTTTGACTTACATCAATAAAATTTGGAACAACTTCAATCTCTTTTTTAATATCAAACAAACGTAAAGTATCTTCTTTAAGGCTTTCTGAAACCGAGGTAACTATATCACTATTATTAATACTAAAGGTAACTGCTGGTTTATAAAAAGGGTGATTGCCCACCAATGTAATATCTGTACCATGTAACGTAGTTACCATAGGTATATATACTCCTTCTTCTTCCAGCATTTTTTTTGCCATATACCCTGCGTATGCATGGGGAATAGCATAATGCACATGAAGAACATCAATATTATATTTTTTTATAGTGTCTACTAATTTACTGGATAATGCCAGTTCATAAGGTTGATAATGAAATAGCGGATATTTAGGCACCGATACTTCATGAAAATGAATATTGGGACTTAAAAGGTTTAACCGAACAGGTTGTTTATAGGTTATAAAATGTACCTCGTTACCTAATTTGGCAAGGGCAATTCCTAATTCTGTAGCCACAACACCACTACCCCCAAAAGTAGGATAACAAACAATAGCAATTTTCATTCAGGTAATTTTTCTTGTGGTACAAGGTACAAGAAAATTAGTATTAGATTTTGTTAAAGGATTTGTAAAAAGTATACTTGTCTAAAAAAACAACATCAAAAAAGCCCGGAAAATTTTAAATATCCGGGCTTAAATTTTTAAATATTTTAAAAAACAAAATTCAAAAAAAAATCATGTAATCATAATACTACTTGAAGTAATTTAAACTTTTTACAAAAAATAACCTTTAATAGAACTAGTTTTATCATTAAATCCAATGTTATCGAAATTAGAAATATAACCTGTTGAATTAGGAGAGACTATTTTGGTATGGGAACTACCACCAAAATTTTTATGTTGATAGAAAATTACTACATAAAATGAAGTGGTGGTGTTCTGTATTTTTGTTGATGATATTTTGTCATTAAAATGATAAGGAGCATTATTAAGGTTATAAATATTAAAAGTGTCAGCCCCTGTTCTAAATCCTCCTCCATAATTTTTATGTTCATAAAAATACCCAGTAGCTCCTGCTACTTTATTATTTTTAGTACTAAAATCTGAAATATTTAAGTTATTTTTAATAAAATCCATTTCTTCCGTTTCAGTATCAAATAAATAAATACTATTAGTATCATCTAACTCTAAACTATGTCCATTCACAATAGCATTTTGGATATTTTGGTTAAGTTCAGGTAACTGTAACTTACCATTCTCATCCAAGGTTGCCTTATATTCAATTTGATTATAGATAAGTTTTACGTCTTTTGTTTGAATTTCAGAATTTAAGTCTTCCTTTGTACAAGAAAAAATAGTTAAAATCGTAACTGTTAAAAAAAATATTTTTTTCATAATTTTTAGGTTTTAAGAGTTTGAATACTTTGAATTTTAGGTTTTAAAATATTTAAAAAATATTGACTTACATGACACTATAAAATTACTTTAATAAAAATAAATAATGTTCTAAAACATTTATTAAATTAATGTTAATCAAACAATTATACATGTAAAAATATTTTTTGCAATTATTGTATTCAAATCTCTTCTCTTTCTTAAGGGTATGTAATTTTATAGGTGAAGAAGCTATATTTAGAGAAGAATCATTTATTTTTTCTTTTATACTCTATCCAACAATAATTTCTTTTTTAAATGCAATTACATTGTCGGGCAAAAACGAAACGTGAAGAAAATATTAAAAAATGATTTTAAAATTCAGGATGAGTTTTTTATCACAAAACTTCATCAAATTCTATATTACAATAAGAAAAAGCAGATCATAAGCCGGATTCTGTTCTTTAAATAAATTAAAGCCCTTATCATTTATCTAGGTCAGTAATTACTTACTGGCTCTAACCGCCTACCCTCCAACATTGGGCGCACAACCCTCAAAAGCTGGTTTACATGGCGTTGCACCGCATAGAGTTTACCTGGTTTCACTACAGCATTATCTGTACATACTTTCTGTTGCACTTGTCCTCGCCTTACGACGGACGGGTATTACCCGCTATACTGTGCTACGGTGTCCGGACTTTCCTCTCTTCGCTAAAGCGAACAGCGATAAGGTGATCTGCTTTGCTGCAAAAGTATTATAATTATAAGACTTGAAATCCGAATTATGAATTATTTTTTGACTGTTAATAACTAACAATAAAAATCGAGGGCTAAAATTCATTATTTCTAAGCAATTTTTAACTTTGTAACGATGGAGCATTTTATAGTATCGGCACGTAAATACAGACCACAGACCTTTAAGGATGTTGTGGGGCAGCAAGCTATTACAAATACTTTGCTTAATGCCATAGAAAATAATCATTTGGCTCAGGCATTATTATTTACCGGGCCCCGTGGTGTTGGAAAAACATCTTGTGCCAGAATTTTGGCAAAAACAATTAATCAGGAAGGAAACCAAAACCCTGATGAAGATTTTGCTTTTAATATTTTTGAACTTGATGCTGCCTCTAACAATTCTGTAGATGATATTAGAAGCCTTATTGATCAGGTACGAATCCCTCCCCAAGTTGGAAAATACAAAGTGTATATTATAGATGAGGTACACATGCTTTCTCAAGCTGCTTTTAATGCTTTCTTAAAAACCTTAGAAGAACCACCTAAACATGCTATTTTTATTTTAGCAACTACAGAAAAACACAAGATAATTCCAACTATTTTATCACGTTGTCAAATATTTGATTTTAAGCGTATTACTGTAACCGATGCAAAAAATCATTTGATGCAGGTAGCAGAACAAGAAGGAATTAATGCAGATGAAGACGCATTGCAGATTATTGCTCAAAAAGCAGATGGAGCCATGCGGGATGCTTTATCTATATTTGACAGAGTAGTTAGTTTTAGCGGTAAAAACCTTACCAGACAAGCAGTTACCGAAAATCTTAATGTACTGGATTATGAAACTTATTTTAAAGCAACCGATTTTATAATCGAAAACAATATTCCACAATTACTTTTAGAATTTAATGAAATTCTTGCTCAAGGATTTGACGGGCATCATTTTATATCTGGTTTGGCATCTCACTTTAGAGATCTATTGGTTTGTAAAAATCAAGCCACTATACATCTGCTTGAGGTAGGAGAACAAACCAAAGCCAAGTATTTTGAGCAATCCAAAAAATCTCCTTATGAGTTTCTTATCAAAGGTATTGATCTTGCTAACGACTGTGACCTAAAATATAAGGCCAGTCGAAACCAAAGATTACTGGTCGAATTATGCCTGATGCAACTTGCCTCTATCCTTACGGATGGAGAAAAAAAAAATGACCAGCCATACATAATTCCACCTTCCTATTTTAAAGAAAAAGGAATTGAAGCAGTCAAAATTTCTTCTGAAGTAAAAGAAAAAGCTTTAGAAAAAGCCGAATCTGTTAAAAAACAAGAAATACCTTCTAATCTTACCGAAAAAAAAGAAGAAATAAAAACACCTTCCATCTACGTTGAAAAGAACAATCCTGACTCTATTTCCGTCAAAAAAACCAGTATTACAGGTATAGATACTGCATTTGACGAGAAAAAAAAGCCTTTAATAAACCGGGAAAGAAGAACATCTGGATTATCATTAAGCAGTATTAAAAAGAAAAAGGAACATGAAGAAAATAAAGAAGAAAAAATAGTAGACCCAAAAAACTTGCCTGCTGAAGAATTTACAGAATCTGAAATGCAAGCTGCATGGATAGAATATGGGAAAATGCAAGATAAAAAAGGGGAACGTATTATAGGTTCTATGTTTGCTATGAATATCCCATCTCTGCAAGATGGTAATGTTGTATTAGAATTGCCTAACCAATCGATGAAGGTGGATTTGGAAAATGCACAATCGGGGTTATTACAGTTTTTATATAAAAAATTAGATAACTATAGTATCGAACTTAAAATAACGGTAAACGAGGAGGCTTCAAAAAAATACGCATTTACGCCACAGGATAAATACGAGAAACTTCGAGAAAAAAATCCTCTGATAGATAAATTGCGCTCTTTATTTGATTTAGACATATAGTACAAAAAACACCTGTTCAATTTTAAAACAGCACTAATAAATTATTCCTTTTTCACCTATTCTTCGTTAAAAAATATAGCCACAACTACATTTATGCTTAGCTCTGCACAGTACTATATATGGTGCCAGATCGAAATCTTTCACAAGTTTTTTACCTTGAGTACTTAAAAAATAAATTCAATTTTTATACACAAGATTTTAACTTTAAAATGGTTTATATATCTTTTCAATAATCTTAAAAAAGAAGAGGCTGTCTAAAAAGTAATTTTTGATAAAATTAAGCTAAATTATTTGTAGTATTTTCTAAAAAAAACTTTATTTCTTTCAGTAAAACCTTCTTTTAGAGTCGGTTTTTTGAAGTATTCATAATAAAAAAAGAGGGTGTCTGACTTTTTAGACACCCTCTTCTTTTTTTAAGATTACGTTATACCAATTACACTTTGGATTTACTAAGCTCTTTTAAATTTGATTTTCAATTTTCTAATTTTACTTGGGTTGAGATTAAATAAAATTTTATTATCTGAACTTATTTGATATGGTATGGACTCTCCTGCATCAGAAATTATTCTTTTAACATCTATTTCTTTAGGGATTTTCATCAGAAATGTTATCTCAGAGCTTATATTTTCCTCTCCATCATATACAAAAGTCATATTCAACGTAGCCCCTTCTTGGCTTACATCAAAACCAGTATGCTTGCTTGTTTCTAAATATTGGATAACTTGTGATGGAGGAGCAACCCACAACTCCCTGTTTTTTTGTAGTTCTTCTAACACCATAATATGTTCTGTATAATCCTTTTCTGGGATACTACCCCATGAATTATCTTCAACCCCATGAACTTCTCGTATTGCCCACTGGCTTTTTTTTGCGGCCAAAAAAGCTAATTCACTAAGGTTCTCTATTGGTAGACCTGGAGCATGAGCATAAAATTTAAGATCAAAATATGGTGTCGTATTATCATTCAAAAAATCCGGGCTTAATTCTTGAGTAAATGCACCTGAACGTGCCCCCAAATATTTTTTATCCATAAGATACTTCAACATATCTGGGGTATATTGGTCAAAAGGAAAAGCAAAAAACAAAGGTTCTTTTTCTGTGTTTTCAAAAATTAACTGATGGCTTTTATCTATTTCAATATCAAAATCATCAGCATCCCAAAATTGAGTAGGACACCAGCTAACATTATGCCCGCAATAATGATTATGTGTATGATTTATAGGTTCGTGTCCATTACTGATTAATCTTTTGGCAGCCTGCCACTCCTCTTGATTTACTTGACTTGTTACTATAGCAAAACCAAATTTTATATCATGTTTACGGGCTATCTCATCGGCATGATTTATAATTCCATTTGTGCTGGTTATACCAAAATCATCGTGTATTAAAGAATATACTCCTTTGGTATTGTTTTTCCATTTAGAAATTTCTATTTCAACATTTTTAATGTGTTCAATTACTATTAAATCATAGTCATTTTCGCAAGACGTAACGCATGTTAATAAGGCTATTAACAGAGAAACATAAGTTGTTTTTTTCATAAATAGTTGGTTAATTATATTATTAATTTATTCATCTAAATTAATAATATTTGTTAATTCATTGTCACAAAAAACGCAAAAACCCATGGGTTTTAAACATAATTAAAATGTATGCATGAGTTATATTAATAAAATTAAATTTTGTTAATATAATCATAGTTTTTTTATACAATACATAACACAAGAAAACGCAATTGGCTATCAAACCAGAGGTAGAATTTTTCTTTTTTTATATATGGATGGATGATTTTTAGAGAGATTATTACAAAATGAAACCCAAAAGAATTGTATTTATTGAAGAACTCAGAGAAAAAACTATGATACTATTATTGTTTTTAAAAATCTATATAGTAATAAACACGATTTACTACAATTAAATAATACAATGTATAATATACTACTGACATACTCTTGTCATTAATCCCACTTAGTTTTGTTGCACAATTAAACTTTTAATGATTTAAGAATATGATAAAAACAAAACTTGCACCTTTTTGGGTAATTGGAATCTCTGTACGTACAACTGGAAAAAAAGAGCAATTCATTAAGGATATTCCTGAATTGTGGAACACTTTTACAGGAAAAGAAACTATCTATAAAATCCCTAATAAACTCGAAAATTCTATTTATGTAATATATACCGATTATGAAAGTGATCATACAGAAGGATATACTACAATTATAGGGTGCAAAGTAAAAAACATAAATACTGTTCCTGAGGGAATGGTTGGTATACAAATTAAAAAAAATGTATACTCCAGATATACTGCAAAAGGAGATATTACTAAGGGAATAGTTTATGATAAATGGGTGAATATTTGGGAAACAAATTTAAACAGATTGTATACTACCGATTTTGAAATATATGGCGACGATGCAAAAAACCCTAAAGATGCTGAAGTTGATATTTATGTAAGCATATCATAAAATCAAAAGCCTCCGCAATAGATTATATACTTAATTATTATCTATATTTTTAGCATTTATTCAATATTAAGAAATAAAAAAGTCTCATAAACTTTTAAGCTATTGAGACTTTTTTATTTACTAACAAGTATCCCTTATTGCATGTATAATAATATTTTAACTATTATTTTACAGGAAATAAATTATAGTTGAGATACTACATCTTTCTTATATTTTTTAAGAAGCGCTCTGGTCATTCCTAAATTTGCTTTTGAAGAATCCACAGCTAAATAGATAAAGTACTCTCCATTTTCAGAAAGATCTATAATATGGATTTGATTATTAAGAGTTATTAAAATGTCCTGAATGTTTGATTTTAAGCCTAATGCTTTTATAGCATTTTGTTTAGCTTTTACTACTTCTAAGTTATAAGCCGATGCTATTTCAGGATCAAAATCTTTTTTTTCTGAATTGGATACATAACAAACACCAGTGCTTACCTCGGTTATTGTAACCGCAACATAACCAGGGACATTAGTTTTAACATCTTCGATAAATTGTTCTAAAAAATTTGACATAGTTTGATTGATTTAAGTTTTTAGATTATTAAATTAAAATTATTTTTGTACAGAACTCATATACTTAAGAAGTAATCCGAGCTTAGACAAATTGTTAGAGACTACTAATAAAATAGAATCTTTATCCAGTCTGTTTGCTATAAAAAAACTATCTGCTGATTTAGCCATTAATTGGTCCATATCAGAACCAACTATATCTTTTAAAATGGCATTGCACATAGAAAATGCTGTTTCTGTCATCATAGCAAGATTACTGTCAAATTCTGTACCCAAAGAATCGATCACATCACCTTTATTGTCTGTTAATATAACAACACTGGCTTCTGTGTCTTCTTTTATCTTTTTAAGATCATGCATTAGTTTCTATTTAGAAGGATATTTCTGTTTATTGTTCTGTAAATATAAAAATAAAATTGATTTAAAAAGAAAAAAAAATTCTTTCATCGTATTTTTTTTACCTTTCATCGATATTTATTATATTTGACACTATTATAACGTTATAATTAATTAATTATTTGTATTGCCGATTTTTTTTAAAATTAGTTCTAATCTATTTACCTACGCACAATTATGATTTTAATACAACTACCCTATTCAGAATTAAAAACAGTTCTTAATAAAAGAAAAGAAGAATTTAATTCTTATAGAATATCTAAAGGAAAGTATTCTGTAAAAACGGAAGATATTTCTGATATTATAGAGCGATTAACTCTTAAAGAATTAGAAAGTACACAAAAGAACAAAAAAGTTCCTGCCTTAGATCACGATTATATAAGTTCTGAAGATACTACAAAAGCAACACAAACATATACAGAAAAAATAAAAGGGGGTTATTTTGGAAAAAGGAGAAGTCGTTTTTGATATTAATACTCTTATACTCAAAAGTTATGCAAATACATGAAACTGCTTTTGTAATTTCTACATACCGGTCATATTATGAGGATATCAGTAAAGATATTTATGCCAAATTATGGAATAATCCCAAAACCGAAGCTCTGATTCCTTCTATTTTAGAAACAATTTCTAAAGATGAAGCCATTTTGCATAGTATTAGAAATCGTTTTTTTTATGAGACTCTGAAATTGTTTTTCATAAAAAACAGTGGCGGTACTTTAATCAACTTTGGAGCTGGTTTTAGCATGTATCAATTTCTTATGGAAGATAATGTTACTACTATTGAAATCGACAAACAAGATATTATTGATTATAAAAAAGAGAAAATTGATTCGTGGATCCGCCAAGGAAAACTTCCCTATCGTAAAATCCAATATTCTGTAATTGATTTTAATCAAAGAACAGAAAAAGAAATCATTGAAACCCTGCGTCCTTTAATAAAAAACAAACCAATTTTTATTCTTTTGGAAGGAGTGTTATTTTTTCTAAATCAAAATACCACAAACAAATTATTTAACATTTTTAGAGAGTTACAAAACGAAGGAGATCTGATAGGATGTGTATCGTACTTACCCGAAGTTGAAAACACAGAAGTATATAAACGCTTATTAAACTATTTTGATAGTAATAATGACACTAACGAACCTTTTGCCCATCAAACAATACCTGCTTCATATTATAAAAACCTAGAAGGGTATTTACTAAAAGAGCATATAGATGAATTTCAATTGTCAAAAATCTATATTAAGGATAGTGCCATCAAGAATAAAACTCAGATACTTAATGAAAATATGTATATTTTAGAAAGATATTGATTTTTATTATCCTGCTATCCTTTTTTGTATAGTGAGCTTGCTCTGGGCTTAATACAAAATAAATGAAAGTATTATAGGTTTTTTAAAAGCAAAAAACAACCTATCAAAATATTTAATACTTTAGTCAATTACTCCGGGGCAAGCCCCGGAGAATTATACCCTGCATTGCGGGCCAAAACCTATAATGCTTTCATTCAAAAAACGAAATCAATCTAAACCATGCTGGCCAAAGCTTCTGCCTGACTTGTGATATTTTCGTTATACAAACTACTCAATGATTGTACTGCTATAGTAGCATCATTACTATTTTGTGTACTATCTGCATTTATCCAAACAAGTTGTTGCCCATTACCTTGCAAATTAAATGCTACAGACTGTGTATCTGAAGGAATTACTGTAACCAGTTCTTGAGAATTTCCAGCATACTTGATCACATTATTTGGATCCACCAATTTATTTACAATATATACCTGAGCCTTGCTTTCTGAAAACTGTACAGATGTAAATTGGTTAATATTGCTTTGGATACGAGCCGAATACCAGTGCGATTCAGGAACTGCATAAAAACGAGTAAATTTCTTAAATGCTTGCTCTTCACCATTTAATTCTAGTTTTGTGTTATTAATACCTTCTGTATCTAAAGGCATTTTTACGCTACCAATGAAGGCTTGAATTTTTGCACCCTGATTTCCGTTGGTTATTGCTACAGATACTGTATTTGTTTGGCTTCCATTAACAAAACACAATGCAGCCAATCCTTGGTTCATAGTAGTACCAGGAACTGTAACTTGCACAGGTGGTTGAGAATTTGACCAAACAATGTTTAACACTGTAGAAGCATCGTTTCCTGCTGCGTTATAAAAAAACAAACAATATAATTGCCCATTATTTAAACTACCAGTACTAGTTGCTGTATCTCCTTGATTAAGCTCTATTAGTCTCCCGTTATTCCAGTTTATTGTTGACATGATTTATTGATTTTTAGTTTTAGTCCCTACTCTAAATTAATAAGATTTTCAGGTTCCTCTTATTTGTAATCAAAAATTGATAGTAGCTACTCAATCGAATATTTTGTTGATTACTTTTATTTTTAAGTCTGTAATAATTACACACTCAACAGATATTTTTTTATAGTATACTAATACTCTAAATGTATAAATTAATTTCAAAAAACGCTTACAGGAACACGACCATATTAGTACTGTTTATATCGCTTCACAAATACAATATCAACCTGAAAAACAAACACTTAAACCTTTTTAATTAGTACGGTTACCCTTATCTTACCAATGATAACTCCTTTGCTTTTTTATAGTAAAACAGTACAAACATATTGTGCTTTCGAGATTATCTATTTTACTCTTTACAGAATCAATCCTTAAACACCTGGTACTGTTTTGCAATATTATAATATCTTTGTAACCACTGGTTTTATTAATAACTAAATAAAAAAGATAAATGCTTGGTTTAAAACTTCCTACCGATCCTAGATGGGTAAACATAGCAGAAAAAAACATGGAAGAAATCCTTACAGATCACGCATATTGTGAGCAAAAGGCCACTTCTACCGCAATATCCCTTATTGTTAGTTTTCCTGAATATACAGAGTTGGTACAAGAAATGACTAAACTAGTTAAAGAGGAAATCAGCCATTTTAAAATGGTTCATGATAAGATCATTGCTCGTGGGTGGGTTTTGGGAAGAGACAGAAAAGACGAATATGTATTGCAATTAATTACTTTTTTTCCGAAAGGAGGCAGCAGAACCACGCAACTTATACATCGTTTATTATATGCTGCGCTAATTGAAGCCAGAAGTTGTGAACGCTTTAAATTATTATCTGAGGAGCTAGAAGATCAGGAACTGGCAGATTTTTATCGAAGCTTGATGGTAAGTGAAGCAAATCACTATACTATGTTTTTAAATTTTGCCCGTCAATATGGAGATCGGGAAGAAGTAGATAAAAAATGGCAGGATTTATTAATTTTTGAAGCCAATATAATGAAAGACCTTGGTAAAAAAGAAACTATTCACGGATAGCAATATACTTGGTACAAAATAGAATAAGGCTACCCAACAGGATAGCCTTATTCATTACATCACATTTTAGATTACTATAAAAATCTGAACTGTGAAAACGGGCTTTCAAACTATTTTTTGCCTTGAACTTCGATTTTTTCCTTTATAAATCTTTTATACCATTTCATATTAATTTAGCTATATTTAAAAAGGAATGAAAGCAGATACTTTATAAAACTCATCTGAAGCTCCAACATCTGAAACTAAATTGGCTCCACCAGAGAATCTAAATGCCATTCCATTATCTAATTTTAATTTTACAGATGGTCCTAAAAACCTGTATACCTGGATATTTTTATTACCATCGGATTCTTTTTCTAAATTCATGAACGCCAGTTCTTCAAAAAAGGCTCCTACAACTACTCTTTTACTAATGTTTATTCCCGGAGCTGCCCAAAGTAAAAATAAATCTCTGGTATCAATTGTTTCTCTGTCCCTAATAGATTTATAGTAGGCAACATACCCTTCTACATCAAAAATATTATCGTGATATGCTAAGAAAAAATTAGGGATAACGGCTTCGGCGATCTGTGTTCCTTCTATATTAGAAAAGAATTTACCATGTGCTAATCCTATTCCCGGATTTAGGTATAGTTTATTGTTTGCTGCCTTAAATCCTAACCCTACTCCTGTTTCCAGTAATTGATCGCTTCCGGATTTTACATTCCCAAAAGAGGTATTTGTCCAGAACATACTATAAAAAGTAATATCAAAATTTTTATTGGTTTCAAAACTTCCGACAAATAATGGTGAAAAACCAGCTACACTATTTTGTATAACTTTTACTGCTAAGTTTGCTTTCTTTTTGGTTTCTTGTTTTGTTTCTTCCTGTGCTTGTATCAAGCTATATTGCATAAATAATGCTACAAATACGATTATGATTTTTTTCATGATATGATTTTTTTTAAATAAGTTTTAATAATTAAAATGTTTGAATGGTTTGTGCTTGATTTGATTTACTAAAGTCTGGTGTTCTTTTCTCTACAAAAGCCTGCATACCTTCCTTTTGATGTTCTGTTGCAAATAGTGCATGAAACACCCTTCTTTCATAAAGTACTCCTTCTCTAAGGCTTAACTCGGTAGCTCTGTCTATTGTTTCTTTGGCTATCATTACCGAGGTTTTGCTATAAGATGCGATTAGTTGTGCTGCTTGTAAAGACTCTTCTATTAATTTTTCTGCTGGTACGATTCTGGATACCAACCCAGATTGCTCTGCCTCTTCGGCATGCATGAGCCGACCAGTTAAGATTAGATCCATTGCTTTGGTTTTACCAACCAGTTTGGTTAGTCTTTGTGTACCTCCAATACCTGGTATTACCCCTAGTTTTATTTCTGGTTGTCCAAATATTGCCGTTGTTGATGCATAAATAATGTCGCACATCATGGCTAATTCACACCCACCTCCCAGAGCATACCCCGATACGGCAGCTATTTTTGGGGTTCTGATAGCTGTAAAAGCTTCCCATCCGGCAAAATAATCTTCATGAAACATCTCCAAATAGGATTTATCCTTCATTTCTTTTATATCTGCTCCTGCTGCAAATGCTTTTTCGGATCCTGTGATTACAAAACATCCTACTTCTGGATCCTTATCCAGTTTTTGCATTGCAGATACCATTTCTTGCATCAATGCATTGTTTAGTGCATTTAGTGCTTTTGGGCGATTTAAAGTTATAATCGCCACCCGTTTTCTTTGTTCGATTTTGATATTATCCATAGGTTTTATTTTTGCACAGCATCTCCCTGCAATCTTTCTGTTTTTGGAAGAAAGTCTTTAAAAAATTTACAGATTTTGCTGTGCGTTATTGTATAAAAAAAGATGAGTTTGTGTTCTTTATTTAATTTTTTTAAGAATCCCAAATCGCTCCATACGCGGGAATCCCTCTGCTTTCCATGCCGTAAACTACTTGCCAGGTCAGTTTTTTGTTGGAGATACAGATTACTGCCTCGGCATTAAATTCTTTATACGCTTTATATGCCAGTTTTACCATGTCTGGTTTTCCATGCTCGTCTGTATCCCATATCAATGCTTCTGGTTGTGATTCCAGAATTTCATCTACCAAATCATCCCCGTAGGTTTTTCTTGGGTTTCGTGTTGCCCATATTAAACGAGCAGGGGTTTCGTGTGAAAAAAGATGTGGCAAACATGGCCCAATCCCACTACCCGTGGCCACCCAGATAACTTTTTTAAATAATTTATCTACATTTCCTACTCCTGCGGTTGTTATACCTTTTACCCATAAGTATTTCGGCATATCATCTATAAGATCTCCTGTCCAATCTCCTGCACGAGAAATTGTTAGCCTAAACCCTTCTTTACCTGGTTCTGGTACGTTTGCAAAGGAGTGCCATTCCATTAACGGATCTCTGCTTATTGCTGTAGAAGAGCCGGCAAAAGGAGTTTCGCCATAATTAAATCTGGCCAAAATAACATGGTTAGAAGGTTTGGTAATATCTACTTTAACTTTTTTAAGACGCAGCCATGGTAAAGCAATACTAACAGTAATCAATACCAACATCCAAAAACTAAATGAATTATATAAAGCTTCTGAAAAATTTATTTCAGAGTTTTGTTGTTTGATTATCAAAAGTATTTGCACCCAGAATAAAAGTAGTGCGGTCCACCCTCCAAAACGATGTGTTCTTTCAAAATTATCATGAAATTTTGCCCTCATCCCTGGTAAAGCCATGATTATCATATAAATCAAGATTCCTGTAAGTACCGATGTAATCCATAACAAGGTTATGCTTTTGGGTTGTTGATTAAAGCTATTAAAAAAATCATAATACAAAGATCCCATAAAGACTGTAAACCATAAAGTCCCGCTAATTGTACCTCCTATATGAATGCCTCCAAAATGATATACTTTTCCTGCTCTTCGCCGTATAGAAAGCGGCCAACTGGTTGGAATACTGGTTGCTATCCAAAACAAAAAATTAATAATATACTGTTGTCTTATCAAAATCCCAATAGTAAAATTTATTAATGCTATTTTTGAAATTATATCTAGTCTTATGTTCTCTACAGACCACCACCCTGCTTCTGTTATTCCATAAATTAAGACTCCGATATTAGCAGCCAAAAGCAAAGCAAACAACCTGTAATAATGCATAAGTTTTTCTCCTTTCCATATTCTGCTAAACGTTTTTTTTTGAGGGGGGAGTTGTATTTTGTCTAAATCAAAAACCTGGCTGTTTTTTTTTGTTTCCTGATCTTTAATTATTGTTTCTGTATCCATTGATGTTTGATATTGAGAAATACTATCTAATAATTTTCTTTTATCAATTTTTCCTCTGTTGGTCATAGGCAATTCTTTCATTGTTATAACTATAGCCGGCACACAATAATATGGAAGCACTTCGGCAACTGCTTCTTTAACTTTTTCGCTATTTACGGTTTCTGGGCTAACAAAGGATATTAATGTTCTGTTGTCTTTTTTTAAAGTTATTGCTCTTTTACTTTCTGGCATTTTTTCAATTATAGAGGAAACAGAATCCAGTTCTACTCTAAAACCACATATTTTTACCTGATCGTCAGTTCTTCCCAAATGTTCAAGTTCACCATCCAGAGTCCATCTTCCTAAATCTCTTGTTCGGAACATTTTTTTTCCTTCCCCAAGAAATGGATCCTCCAAATATCTTTCGTTTGTAAGAACTTGATTATTTATATATCCTTTGGTTACACAAAGGCCCCCGGCCCACATTTCTCCTACCTCACCTATAGCACAAGGTGTTAAATCCTCGTTCAATATATATACTGTATTATTGGGTGTGGGTTTTCCTATCGTGAGTAATTCATCTGTTGGAAAAAAACGTTTTACTGTATTTATTATAGTAATCTCTGTTGGGCCACAAGAATTATGAAAAGCACAAAATGAGGACCATTTTTCTGCCAGAACTCTTGGACATGGTTCTCCTGCAACTATTGCGACCTTGACGTTTTTACACAATTCGACGTCTAATGAGCTAAGAATCGTTGGTGTAGAAATTACTACGTCTACTTTGCTTACTGTTTCTTGAATATTTTTTCCTCTAATAACCAAAGTTGCCCCGTTTGCAAGGCTTCCCAGTATTTCCCATACAGACATATCAAAAGCAATACTTAATATTTGCCCTACTTTTAATCCTGGTCTCATTCCTAAATTACCCGGTGATGTGAGAAGAATATTACATGTATTACCATGAGTAACCTGAACTCCATTGGGATCCCCGGTGGTTCCCGAAGTAAAAATTATATAACAAACATCATTTTCTGTAACTGCTACATTGGGTTGTTTTATTTCTTCTTCAGGTTTTCTGTACGAAGATTTCAAAAAATCATCTATGCATATATGTTTTGTGCTTTCAATTACCGGAACAGAATCTTTATGTTCTGAAAGAGTTAAAATTATATTTATAGATGCCGATTTAACTACATATCGCAACTGGCTCTCTTTGGCTAACCCAATATGCTGGGGAACATAGGCTGCTCCTGCTTTTAAAATAGCTAGTATCCCAACTATCATAGGTATTGATCGTTGTATAAACAAACCAACATTATCTCCTTTTTGAACCCCGCTTTTTATAAGTTCTAAAGCAAGCAAATTAGCCTGGTTATTTAACTCCCCATAAGTAATTTCTTCTGTTAAATAGCTAACAGCTATGCTGTTTGGATTTACTGCTGCATTTGCTTCAAATGCATGATGTATGCATCTGTATGGTACTCTTGTAATGGGACCTTGTCCAAATCTTTGAAAAAGATATTGGTCTGATAATGATAAATTTGTAATTTTAGATTTTAAAAAAGTATCACCTGGTACTAAGGGTACAGGCCCAAAGGTATCACGTATTTCTGCTTCAGAAATATCATGAGAAACTGTGGTTTCCATTGTTTGAAAGTCTATTTGATTTTTAATTTATTTAATAAAATATCAGAAGAAGATAAATGACTACTACTATATGGATCAAAATTGTCTTTAGATTTTAAATCTATTATTTTCATGATTTTGTGCTAATTAAGGGTTAAAATTCTATCCCGAAATTAGATTTGTATTATTAGTATTGATATAAAAAATCTAACACAAAATCTCTTTTTTTTTATTTATGAATATTAAAAAATTACTGGTATAACTCATAAAATTTATGGATTTGCATTAAAAAAGAAACATAATTTTAATAATATTCTTTGATTTTAACAGTTTATCATGATTAACTAAACTAAACTCAACAAGACAATGAATCTGGAGTTATTTGATATTCTAATAAAGAAAGAGAAGTATACCTGTAAATTTTATAAACAAAATGAGATCATTAAAAACAATGAATGTTTTTCTGAAAAAATTTACCTTATTAAGGAAGGAGTAGTAAAAATATGTTGTATCACTAATAATGGGGAAGAAATAATACCTGTTTTATTAGCTAAGAATCAAATTTTTGGAACAGACATTATTTTTGGCAGAATGTACTCTTTATTTTCCTCAGAGTCATTGTGTGCAAAAACAATAATATATGAATTTAAGATAAATGACATTTATGATGTCATCAAGAAAAATAATTTTTTGTATAAAGATCTTTTATATATTTTGGATTTGGAATACTCTGAGCTCGAAAAGAGGATAAAAAACCTGCAAATAAGATCTACAGAATTAAGGTTAATTAATGCTATTATAGAGTTTAAAGAAAAATTTGAATGTTCTTCAGATTTTCTTAATGAAACAATAATTATAAATTCTCCTTTTAATCAAGATGAGTTAGGTAATTATATAAGAACATCCAGAGTGACCACCAATAGTATAATTAGTGGTTTAAAAAACCGTTCCCTAATAAATTATCAAAAGAACAATATTACATTGAGGAAGAGTTTTTTTAATTATTATAAACTAAACAGTCCTAACAATTATAGTAATTAGCTAAAAAAGGCATAGGTTTAAAAAAACCTATGCCTTTTTTAGCTATATATTAATATGTGTTCTATAATTTATATCCTACCGAAAGCTGGATGTTTCTGGTGTTTCCTTTTGCTCCTTCGGGAATATTTTTGTCATCAATTATATTGGACAACCCAAAATCATAGCGTAGATCTGCAAAAAAGTTTTCTGTGATATTTGCTCCAATCCCACCAACTGCCGAAATATTGAAAGTATTAAAATTAGTTTCTATTACATTATCATCTTCCCATTCCCATATTTTGAGCCCAATCTGGGGTCCTGCATGGATGTTGAAATAGTTTGAAAAATTATACTTAAGAAAAACAGGTAGTTGTAGATAATCTACATTTAAGGATTTATCATCATTACCAAGAGAAGAGTATTGAAATTCTGGTTGAACACTCCATTTTTCTGTTAAGGGGTATTCTGCCAAAAAACCTGCAACAATCCCTAATCTGCTATCTTCAAGATCTTTGGGTATATCATTAGAGCTAATAGAGCTAAGGTTTGCTCCTATTCTTATCCCATAGGAAACTTCCTGAGCATTAGATAGCAATACTCCAAATACAAAAAAGACAGCTGTAAATAGTATGTTTTTTCTCATAGTAACTTGATGTTTTATTATGAATACAATTTAACATAAAAAAATAGATTTATAAAGAGAAATCATTTATTCTATATTAAATAATCTATTTAAATTATTTTCACAATAATCTTTTTAAAACTGTTTAAAAATGCTTAGTACAGATTTTACTGGCTATTAATTTTTTCATTATATAGTGATTTTATTATACCATCAGACAATCCAATTTTTGGTACATGTATTTCTCTTGCATTGCTCCATTTCATTGCAGAAAGATATATTCTAACTGCTGGTACAATAACATCTGCTCTGTCTTGGTTCAAATTAAGTTGCCAAATTCGCTCTTCGTATGTTAAAGAATTAAGCAATTTATAGTAAGAACTAAGGTATAGAAAGGATAATGGTTTCCCCATGCTTTTTCCGCTATTTTTGAAAATATTATTAATATTCCCTCCGGATCCAATTAATGCTACCCTGTTGTAGTTTTCTGTATTTTTCTTTATCCAATATTCTACATCTTCCCAAACTTGTTCAGAAACTAAATCATTAAGTAATCTTACTGTTCCCAACTTAAAAGACCTTGATACTATACTATTTCCATTATGATATAATGTAAATTCAGTACTACCTCCACCTACATCTACATATAAATATGTTGCATCTGTATTAATTAATTGGTGTAAGTCTGTCATTGCAATTATTGCTGCTTCATGGTTACCATCAATAATATGTATTTGGATTCCTGTTTTTTCCTTTATGAGTTGTACAATTTCTTCTCCGTTCTCAGCTTCTCTCATCGCCGATGTTGCACAGGCTTTATATCTAACTACTTTATGTGTTCTCATTAATAGCTGATATGCCTGCATTGTATCCACCATTCTTGTGATATTTTCGTGAGATACTTCTTTAGATTTAAAAACATCTTCTCCAAGACGAATAGGTACCCGAACCAGACTTGTTTTTTTGAATCTGGTAGCTTTACCGTCTTCTTGATGAACGCTGCTTATTAGCAATCTTACTGCATTAGAGCCAATATCAATAGCTCCGTATTTTTCTATCTTTAACAAAATAATTAATTTCCAAGTTTTTTTAAGTAATAGTCATAAGTTGCTATTTGCGATCTTACTTTTTCTTTATCGTTTCTAATGTAAGCATTATCCTGATCTTTAGAAAGTTTTCTGGCTTTGACATTATCACTCCAACATATATTAAAAGTATCTATTAATTCTAATTTAATATCTTCGTCATAAATAGGGCAAGATATTTCTACTCTTCTATCTAAATTACGAGTCATCCAATCTGCAGAAGATATATAGACTTTTGGGTTTCCTCCATTTTGGAATATATATAGCCTTGGGTGTTCTAAAAACTTATCTACTACACTTATAGCCCTAATGTTTTCACTCATTCCCGGAATCCCTGGTATCAAACAACATATACCCCGAATAATCAGGTCTATTTTTACTCCTGCCCTACTTGCTTCATATAACTTGTCGATCATATCATAATCACTTAGGCTGTTAAGTTTAAGTTTGATACTTGCAGGCACACCTTTACTTATATTGCCAATTTCTTTATCTATTAATTTTACCAAGGATGATCTGGTATAATGGGGAGAGACCAGTAAATGTTTATATCGATATGTTTTATAATTTATTTCAAAAAAATTAAAAATTCTGTTTGTTTCTTTTAAGATATCTTCATTGGTTGTAAACAAGGTATAATCTGTATATATTTTTGCTGTAGATTCGTTAAAATTTCCTGTGCTTATAAACCCGTATCTTTTTAGTTTTCCTCTTTCTTCTCTTTCAATAACACATGCTTTACAGTGTACTTTTAATCCTGTTACACCAAAAATTAAATTCACACCTTCTCTTTGCATTTGTTCTGCGTATCTAATATTTGCTGCTTCGTCAAAACGTGCCTGTAACTCGATCTGAACCAAAACATTTTTGCCATTTTTTGCTGCATTTATAAGAGAACTGGCTATATGCGAGATATTTGCCAACCTGTAAATTGTTATTTTTATACTCTTTACTTTGGGATCAATAGCAGATTCTCTTAAAAATTTTACGGTATATGAAAATGTATGGTACGGGGTATATTGCAAAAAGTCTTTTTTAGCAATTTTATCCAACAAACTACCTTGTAAAACAAGATCTGGTATTGCTAAAGGTTTCATTTGTTGGTAAACCAAACTTTCATCTCCAAGATCCGGAAAATCCATGTAATCTCTTCGGTTATGATATTTCCCTCCTGGTATAATACTATCTGTATTATCCACCCCCATTTTTTCCATCAAAAAATTGAGGGTGTCTTTTTCTATAGTTTGGTCGTATACAAATCTTACCGGCTCGCCATCTCTTCTGGATTTTACACTGCTCGAAATTTTTTGTATAAAGCTCTTACTTAAATCATTATCAAAATCCAGTTGTGCATCTCTGGTAATTTTAATCATGTGTGCAGAGGCACTTATATAATCAAAAATACTAAAATTTATATGCATGCAATATCTTATCAGATCATCTAAAATAATAATATATTGTTTCCCGTTTTTTTCAGGAAGTACTACAAATCTATCTGTATCCTTAGGAATCTCTATAAGTGCATATATTTTTTCTTTAGTAGTTTGTTGCAATATTTTTGAAATCCTTCCTTCTTTTGGTATTTTTTCTTTGAGCACCAATTTTACTGCCAGATATGCTACACTATCTTTTAAATGGGGAAATTTTTCTAAATCATTAAGGATATAGGTTACAAGAGCCGGGCTAACCTTACTAACAAAATAATTGCGTACAAATGCATCCTGATCGAGTGTTACTTGATTTTCATCGATAATAAAAATACCTCTTTGTTTAAGTTCTTCTTTTATTACATCTATAGCTTTAAGGCTTTCTTCTTGTTGTTTAATAACTATTGCTGTTATTTTTTCCAGCAGTTTACTTGCCGTTGTTCCTTTAAGAACATTTTTACCATCTTTACCTGCAAGGTCTATTCTTTTAATTGTAGCATATCTAACTTTAAAGAATTCGTCTAAATTATTAGAGAATATACCTATAAAACGTAACCTTTCTAATAGGGGCACGGTATTATCCGAAGCTTCTTGTAATACTCTTGCATTGAATTGTAACCAACTTAATTCTCTGTTTATATATTGATTTGTATACTTTTCTGCCATTATTTGAGGGTTTTAGGAAAAATAGTTAGAAGGTTTTTTCCTACATTTATATCCTTCCAGTTTTCCGCTTCAAATTCTATAGCAACAACCCCGGTAGTTGGTAAGTTATCTATATATACGTTTCCTAACAAATTTGCAATAGAAGTAAAAGCATGATTATGTCCAAATATCATTAAAGTTTGAATTGTGTTTTCGCAATTTTTGATAACATTAATTACTTTGGATCCTTCAAAATCATAAAGATCTGGTTCTAAAAAAAATATATCTTCAGATATATTTAATTGGTCGCATATAATTTTTGCTGTACTATGTGCTCTTTTTGCCGGGCTACACAAAACTCTATCTATTGGTTTTACTATTGTTTTTAACTGTTTTCCAATTAATTCTGCATCTTTTAAACCTCTTTCATTAAGTGGTCTTTGATCATCAGGCAAATTAAACCCCCATGAAGATTTTGCATGTCTGATTATATATAAAGTTTTCATGTATTTGATACTATTTTTATAAAAACGAAGTTATTTTATACAAGTTTAAGGATTCGATTTCAAAAATCTTAATATTAAGGATATAAAAATATGTATTTTGTATGTATTCTGACACAGATCGATTCTTTTAATTCTAAATAAATTTTTATTAACGAACAGTTGTTGAAAAAGAGTAGGATTTTTGCTAATTAAATGAAAATGAATATTATATACATCTGATTTTAATCGACAAAAATGACATTTACATCGAAAACATCATTTTTTTCTCCTTTAATTAAATGTTAAAATATAAATTTACATACGGTTTTCCCTTAAATCAGAGTGTTTCTCCCAAACATTATGAGTACAGATTTATCATAATATTATTTTAGGGTTATTAAAAACAAAAAAGTGGAAAAATTGATTACCAAGAGATTAAAAAATATCAGGCTTCAAAATTTATCACTGCTTACGTGTGTGTGTTGTTTTGTTTGTTCAATTACATATAGTCAAGTAGAGGTGCCTTTAAAGAAACGGACAGAACTTACTCTAAAAGGAGACTTTAAATTTGTTTCGAATACGATTTTGGGTAAGGTTAGCAACGATGATGGATCTAATGTATTTGATCCTAATAAGAGTTATAATGAGGGTGGTTTAAATAATCAGTTCCGAATGGGGTTTATTGATATCGATAATGACCCTTCAACTTTTAATTCCAGTAGCGCAGATTTTGATATCGACTTTAACTGCAATACTATTAAGCATGTTGGTTTATACTGGACAGCGGCTTATGCAGATGCAAACAGAAAACACGATATTACCTCTGTTAAAATAAAATATCCGGGAAAAGAATCCTATACCACTATTAATGACGGAAAAATAATTCATGATTATTATCATGACAATGAATCTTTGTTTAAGCAATATTCTTGTTATAAAGATATAACTGCGGATATATTAAATTTAGAAAACCCTATAGGAACGTACACTGTGGCTAATATTCCTGCCACCACAACTTCTGTAAATGATGATCCTACTTTAGGGAACGGGCTTGCCGGAGGTTGGACAATGATAGTTATTTATGAGGATGATACTAAACCCAGAAAAAGATTTTATGTATATGATGGTTTTGTAAATATTGATTCCAAAGCAAAACCTGTTGCTTTTTCTTTTAATAATTTTCAAACTATACCTAATGGATCTGTTCACGGAAAAATAGGGGTTATAGCTTATGAAGGAGATAAAGGCATTATTGGAGACCGTTTTCAAGTAATGTCCAATGAAACAAATAAATACAAAAGTCTTGCTGATGGTATTAACCCCATGAACAATTTTTTTAACGCTAATATTACTGAAAATGGCAAAAATGTTACATCCAGAGTACCTGCCAGTGAAAATACTTTAGGATATGACGCTGATTTATTTGATATAAAAAATACACGAAACAGTATTATTGGCAATAATCAAACTGAGGCTAATTTTAGATTATCGACCAACAATGATGGGTATTCGGTTATGGCTGTTGCTTTTAGTATTGAAATATATGAACCAGCAATTCATATCGTGAAAAGATCAAAATATACTGCTACTAATGATTATATACATCCTGAGGATCTTTTGGCTCCCAATCAGGAAATAACTTATAATCTTACCATATATAATGATGGTAATGACGATGCCAGAAATACTACTATCAAAGATGTTTTACCTAAGAATGTTATTTTTTCAGAAAAATCTATGATATTACCTTCCAAAAAAGTTAAAGTCAAGTTTGACGAAGAATCCAGAACTTTAAGCTTTGCTATACCTGATAAAATGGTAAAAACGGATAGCGAACCTTTTAAAATTAGCTATAATGTAATCGTAGATACTGGTTGTGAAGGTATTAGCACACTAGATGACATAATGGTGATTGATCAGCCTGTTACCGCAGAGTTTAACGGAACATTAAATGAAACTGTAAAATACTCTAAAGGATATAATCATATTAATTCTTGCAGCTTGCCAGATTATTACCAGTTTAAATTAGCTATAGATATTAGCACTTTAAATTGCCCAAATGCTAATCGTTTGGTATCTATCCCCAAAAAAAGAATGGATAGTGGGTTTACAGCATTAATACCCGGAGAAACCGATGAGATAAAAAAATCTAACAATACAGAAAATGGTGGTATTTCTCCAGATGGTATTTTGCCTTCAAAAGCAACACCAGATAAATCATCTTTAAAATCGGATATAATATTAAATAAAACGATAAATGATCTTATTAACTTAAATGAGATTTATTTTGATTTTGATAAATGGGATATTACTGAAAAAGCAGAATTTGAACTGGATAAGGTTGTTAAAATTATGAATGAAGACTATCCTAATATGGTTATCAAAATTGAAACCCATTCGGATAGCAGAGGTGATGAAAATTACAATCTTACTCTTTCTCAAAAAAGAGCAGAATCTATATACAACTACTTATTAAGCAAAAATATTTCTAAAAACAGGATTCTTTCTTATGTTGGTTTTGGAGAAAGCAAACCTGTTAACAACTGTAAAGATGGCAAAGATTGCTCTGAAGACCAGTACCAAAAGAATAGAAGATCCAGCTTTGTAATAATGTAACTTACTGTTTAATAAAAAATTAAGGAGACAATCTACTTGTAGACCAACTATTTTTTTCTTTAGCAGAAAACCTTATACGATCGTGCAATCTGTTTGCTCTACCTTGCCAAAATTCAAATTCAACAGGATCTATACAATAACCGCCCCAAAATTCTGGCTTGGGTATTTCCTTTTCCTTATACTGCTCCTCTAGGGATTTTAATTTATTCTCCAAAGACTCTCTTGACAAAATCACTTCGCTTTGGCAAGATGCTAAAGCCCCTAATTGGCTTCCTCTGGGACGGGATAAAAAATAACGGGTACTGACTTCTTCTTTTATCTTTTGAGCAAGCCCCTTTATAATAACTTGTCTTTCCAGATTTGGCCAAAAAAAAGAAATACAGATTTTATTATTATTTGCAATAGCCTTTCCTTTTTCTGAATCGTAATTTGTATAAAAAACAAAACCATTTTCATCAAAATGCTTTAATAATACAATTCGTGCTTTGGGAAAACCGTCTAATCCTATTGTTGTTACCGTCATTGCATTGGTTTCTTCTACTCCACCGGCAGCTTCGACTTCTTTAAACCATTCCGAAAAAAGTGTAAAAGGAGATTCTGGAAGATCTTTTTCTTCTAAAAAACTTTTTTCATAAGATTTTCGGTATGTTGTAAGATCTCTGTTCATCGATATTTTAAATTATTATTTATACTTTACAAATTTATAATAATTCTAAACCAGAAACTATATAAATAAAACAATAGCTGTCTGTTTCAATATTCAAACACTTTACCATCATCAGCTATTTCTACTTCATCAAAAACTGTTTTAGCCTCTTCTCTAAACAATTCGATATTTTCATATCTAGTAGAATAATGCCCTAATATCAGGGTTCCAACATTTGCTTTCTTTGCTATGGTTGCTGCTTCAATAGCCGAGCTGTGCCCGGTTTTTGTGCATAAATGATTATGGCTTTCTAAGAATGTAGATTCGTGATATAAAACAGTAGTATTTTTAATTAAAGGAATTTTTGCTTCATCATACTTAGTATCGCTACAGTATGCATAACTTTTAGTTGGTTTAGGGGGTAATGTAAGTTTTTCATTAGAAACCACAACACCATTCTCCAAAACAATATCCTTCCCCTTTTTAATTGAACGGTAATATGCCTTATCAATTTTATAATTCTCTACTTCATTTATCAACAAGGTTCTGTCTCCTGCTTTTTCTTTAAACAAAAACCCATTACAATATATCCTATGCTGTAATGGTATTGTGCTAACTATTACTTTTTCATCTTCAAAAACAACTTCGGGTTCTGCATTTGTTAATTCATGAAAATGTAATGGGTAATCGGTCCATGAATTAGAAAGTTTCAGCTGTAAAATAATTGCTTCTTTTATGCCTTTGGGACCATGAATATGTAATGGTGTATCCCTGTTAAGCAATCTATATGTTGAAACTAAACCAATTAATCCATAAAAATGATCTCCATGAAGGTGAGAGATAAAAATATGTTGAATCCTCGAAAATTTAATTTTATTTCGCCTTAATTCTACTTGGGTACCTTCACCACAATCAATCAAAAAAATATGATTATTAATTTCTAATACTTGTGATGTAGGGTTGGTAAATGTTCTGGGGGTTGCAGAATAACAACCTAAGATTGTAAGTTTCAAATTATTTTTTCTATTTTTTAGTATATGGGTCGTGAATATAATTCAATCTAATGCATAAATCCTATTTTAATGATTAAAAGAATCAAAAGAGGTTAGTAAAGATATGTATTCTTTTGATCCAAAGCCTCTTCTATAACCGGTAACCCCAAGTACTCTTGCTTCTTTATCCAAGACTAAAATCACAGGAAACACCCATTTTTTATTGTACTCATTTGCCAGATACTTATTTTTATTTTGTTGGTCTACAGAGAGTTTATTCTTTTTTCGTTTTGGGAAATCAGCTTTAAGCCATACAAAATTATCTTTTGCAAAAGCTTTAAAATCTTCATTGGAAAAAACATTTTTTTCTAATTTTATACAAGAGGGGCACCAATCTGATCCTGTAAAAAACAGCACAATGTTTTGATCTGTTTTTTTTGCCAGTAATTTTGCTTCCTGAAGATCGTATTTCCAATCCTGAGCAATAATTATATCGTTATTAAAAAAAACAAATAAGAATACTAATATAAGAGGTACTAATTTTTTCATAATACATCAGACGAAATAAAAACCGGATGATTACAAAATTAGTCTTTTTTAAAACCCTAAATCTCTCTCTATTTCTTCCATTTCAACCAGATCATAAGCTTCTTGTAATGTTGGAACAATGGTTATTTCGTTAGAAACATCATCATAAGCTATTTTATCGCTAACAATAACAAAAGACCGTTTGGCTGTTTTATATTTTTTTGATAATAATAAAAACTCGTTGATATCACTAACTGAAATTTGTTTTAGAGAAAAAAGATTAATTATAATGTTATCGTTTTTCAGGGAATCGTACTTGCTTTCAATACCATTAACAAGTTCTACGATAGTAGTTTTTTCTTGTGTTATAATAGTCGTTGATCCTTCTTTATTAAAAATCATAAATAGTATTATTTAATTTTTGAAGCTAAAAGATAAATTACAGCCATTCTCACTGCAACTCCATTTTGTACCTGATCCAATATAATGGCTTGATTAGAATCAGCAACATCGCTCGTGATTTCTACTCCACGATTGATTGGTCCTGGGTGCATAATTACAATTTCTTTATCCAGACTATCCAATAATTTTTTATTGACTCCAAATTGTTGTGTATACTCTCTGGTAGAAGGAAAATAACTTATTTCCATTCTTTCATTTTGCACGCGTAACATATTTGCTACATCGCACCACTCCAGTGCTTTTTTAAGATCAGTCTCTACTTGTACTCCAAGTTTCCCTATATATTTTGGAATGAGTGTTTTTGGCCCGCATACTTTTACTTCTGCTCCTTGTAATTTTAAAGCAAATATATTAGAAAGTGCAACTCTTGAGTGTAATACATCTCCTACGATTACTACTTTTTTCCCTCTTACTTCGCCTAGTTTTTCCCGAATAGAATAGGAATCCAACAGAGCTTGTGTAGGATGC
The DNA here is from genome assembly GCF_977115655.1 of Aquimarina sp. Taxonomy (NCBI): domain Bacteria; kingdom Pseudomonadati; phylum Bacteroidota; class Flavobacteriia; order Flavobacteriales; family Flavobacteriaceae; genus Aquimarina; species Aquimarina sp. Next base: position 37,494 of record NZ_CDSBKO010000001.1, on the reverse strand, counting down.
TCATGGGCACCATCTCCTGCATTAACAATACTTGCATTTACATGTTTGGATAAAAACACACCTGCACCAGGGTTTGGATGTCTCATAACAACCATATCGACTTTCATAGAAAGGATATTATTAACAGTGTCTATAAGTGTTTCTCCTTTTTTTACTGAAGAAGATGCTGCTGAAAAGTTTATTACATCTGCAGAGAGTCTTTTTTCTGCCAATTCAAAAGATAATCTGGTTCGAGTACTATTTTCAAAAAAAAGATTAGCTATTGTGATATCTCTAAGCGAAGGAACTTTTTTTATTGGTCTGTTAATCACTTCTTTAAAGTGATCTGCCGTTTCAAAGATTAGATTAATATCTTTTTGGTTAAGATATTTTATTCCTAGTAAGTGGTTTACACTTAATTCGCTCATTCGTATTAATTTATTTTTTTAACAAACTGTTTTATTCAAAAGTTTAATTATCTATCAGATATACGGCATCTTCACCATCATTTTCTATCCAAAGGACTTTTACTTTTTCTTTATTAATAGCATCTACTTGCCTGCCCCTGTAATTTGGTTGTATTGGTAAATGCCTGCTAAAACGCCTGTCTATTAGTGTTAATAATTCTATTTCTTGCGGTCTCCCAAAAGACTGCATAGCAGTTAAAGCTGCCCTGATACTTCTGCCCGTATATAAAACATCGTCAATAAATACTATACGCTTATCTTCGACCACAAAATCAATATGGGTTTTATTTGCTTCCAAAATTTTCTCTCCTCGTCTAAAGTCATCTCTATAAAAAGTGATATCAAGGTATCCCAGGTTTATTTCCTTAACCTGGTATTTTTCAACTAAAATGCTTTTAATTCTATTTGCAAGAAAGGCTCCCCTTGGTTGTATTCCTATTAAAACGGTATCTTTAAAATGCGTATGATTTTCTATTAATTGACAAGCCAAACGGTGCAGAATTATATCAATTTCTTTTGCACTAAGTAGTAGTTTTTGACTCATAATCTCCAAATAGATATCTGGAGTACAAAAGTAATGAAATTTTACGATTATTGTATTAGTAATAACAGTAAAAAATAAAACTTCATTGGTGCCTTTACATTTTTTATAACTAAAAAAGGCTGTTCTTACGAACAACCTTTTTTATAATTATGTATAAAAGTTTAAAGAAAATTAATTCTCTCCTTTTTCCATTTTAGCTTTAAGATCTGCTAATGCGTCTATATCACCAAGAGTAGTTTTTTCTGAAGAAGTACTACTAGCGGCTTTTTTAGCGGCTTGTTTAACAATTTTAGCTTCTTCTTCTTTAAATAAAGATGTATGAGAAGCAACCACTCTCTTGAATTCTTTATTAAATTCAATTATTTGGAATTCTGCTTCATCTCCTTGCTTTAATTTGCTTCCATCTTCTTTTTCAAGATGACGAGCAGGAATAAAAGCAATGATATCTTCGTTAAAGTCGATTGTAGCTCCTTTATCAACAATCTCTCCAATTTTAGCGGTATGTTTGGTTCCAACAGCAAAATCAACTTCGTATTTATCCCAAGGATTTTCTTCTGTTTGCTTATGGCCTAAACTTAATTTACGTCCTTCTACGTCTAATTCAAGAACTACAACATCCAGTTTATCTCCTACGCTTGTAAAATCTGAAGGATGTTTAATTTTCTTAGTCCATGAAAGATCAGATATATATATTAATCCATCGATACCTTCTTCTAGCTCTACAAATACTCCAAAGTTTGTAAAGTTACGAACAATACCATTGTGTCTGGAACCTACAGGATATTTATTGGTAATGTCTGTCCAAGGATCTGGAGTTAATTGTTTTATACCCAGAGACATTTTGCGTTCTTCTCTATCCAAAGTAAGGATTACAGCTTCTACCTGATCTCCAACTTTTACAAAATCCTGAGCAGAACGTAAATGTGTAGACCAAGACATTTCAGAAACGTGAATTAATCCTTCTACTCCTTCTTCTACTTCAATAAAAGCACCGTAATCTGCAATAACAACTACTTTACCTTTAACTTTATCACCTACTTTAAGATCTTTATCAAGAGCTTCCCATGGGTGAGGTTTTAATTGTTTAAGACCTAACTGGATACGTGTTTTAGCTTCATCAAAATCTAAAATAACAACGTTCAGCTTTTGATCCAATTCAACAATCTCATTTGGATGGTTGATTCTTGACCAAGAAAGATCTGTAATATGAACAAGTCCGTCAACTCCTCCAAGATCAACAAATACACCGTAAGAAGTAACATTCTTAACAGTACCTTCTAATACCTGACCTTTTTCTAACTGACCAATAATTTCTTTTTTCTGCTCTTCAATATCTGCTTCGATAAGAGCTTTATGAGATACTACAACGTTTTTGAATTCGTGATTGATTTTAACCACTTTAAACTCCATTGTTTTACCAACATACGCATCATAATCACGAATTGGTTTTACATCAATCTGAGAACCTGGCAAGAACGCTTCGATACCGAATACGTCTACAATCATACCTCCTTTAGTTCTGCATTTCACAAAACCATTTACTATTTCACCACTATCATGAGCACCATTTACTCTGTCCCAAGCTTTTATTACACGGGCTTTACGGTGTGATAATACCAATTGCCCTGTAGAATCTTCACGAACGTCGATTAAAACTTCAACTTTGTCTCCTACCTTAAGGTCAGGATTGTAACGAAATTCGTTTAATGAAATAACACCTTCGCTTTTTGCGTTAATATCGATGATAGCATCACGATCAGTAATATTTATTACTGTTCCCATTACTACCTCATCATTTAAGGTGTCTACAAAATTTTCTGCTACTAACTGTTCAAACTCTTCTAATTTAGAATCTTCGATAGGGTCAATTCCCTCTTCGTAGTTATGCCAGTTAAAATCTTTTAAGAATTGTTCAGGGTTTACTTGTACCGGAGATTGAGCTATCGCTTCATTCTCTACTTCCTGAACGTCTGTGTTTTTTGTTTCTTCAGACATTGAAGATAAATATTTGTATTCTGTATATCACTGAGAATCAACGCGAAAATTACACAGAAGCATTAATTAAAGATTAACTCATCCCTTTTTAATTCTCTTATTCGCTAAAAAGGAGTGCAAAACTACGATTTAATTTATTAGAAAACAATTATTTAATATCTTAGTTTCTGTTTTGGATAACACAAGATATCTTTAATTGCTTAAAATTCAATAATTTCAAATTCACTCCTTCTGTTTATTTGATGATCTTCTTCTGTACAAGTTTTACTATCACAATCAATTAAAGGTTCTGATTCTCCAAACCCTACAAACTGCATTCTTCTTGCATTTACATACCCTACAAGTGCCAGATAATTACGGGTTGACTCTGCTCTTTTTGCAGACAGAACCTGGTTATATGTTTCTGTCCCTCTACTATCTGTATGTGAACTTATATTGATATATACTGTCTTGTACCTTTCTAATTTTAAGGCCAGTTTATCTAATACTTTTTTAGAATCCGCGCGTATATTCCATTTATCGTAATCAAAATAAATCGGTGGCATATCAAAATACAATTTCCCATTTTTTTCTATTACAGGAGGTCCATCTTTATCTGCCAAAAGAATTTCTCTAAGCCTGTCCTTAGTAATTTCTTCTTTTCTGTTTTTTGTATCCGAAGAGTTTATTACAGTGCGCTCTACAATGGTTATCGTATCATTAGTAGATTTTTTTATTTGTTCTCCATTTTCATTAAAAGTAACGTCTTCTTTACTTCCGGACTTATCCAAATATACTATATAGGTCTCTTCTTCTTTTTCTTTTACAATCAAAGGCTTGGTTCTTGTTTTGTAACCATCTGCCGAGGCTTTAAAATTATATCTGCCAGGAAATATTTTAAGATCAAAACTTGCTATAGAATCTAATTGACTTTCATAAATCATTTCATTATCATTATTCAATAAAATCACATCAGAGTTTGCTATATAATTATCTGTGGCAAAATCCCTTATTTCAAAATAAGCCCTGTATTCTTTCGGAAAAATATCTCCTACCTGAGAAAAGGAATATATATCATCTCCTGCTTTTTTACGATTAGAAGCAAAAAATCCATCTGTTTTGTTATAATAGGATAAAGAAAAATCATCAAAACTAGAATTAACAGGTACTCCCAGATTAACTGGTCGTGTAAACTCATCTTTTTTTAATTCTGAAACAAAAATATCCATCATGCCTAATCCTAAATGACCATTAGAGGAAAAAAACAAGTGTCCGTCGTTAGAAATAAAAGGAAATTGTTCTCTGTTTTCTGTATTAATTGTTGGTCCAAGATTAACAGGGTTACCATAGGTTCCATCCTGATTAACATCTACATAATATAAATCAAAATCACCATAACCTCCAGGCATATCAGAACTGAAATATAATTTATTTTCCTCTGCATTTAAAGCTGGATGCTCTATAGAGTAATGGATATCATTAAATTCTAATTTTTCTGGTTTTGACCATTTTCCATCTACTTTAATAGCTTTGTACAAGTGAACAGAATTATTATGAATACTGTCAAATTTCTTTTTTCCTTTTTCAGAATTACTTTTTGACAAATACATGGTATTACCATCTACTGTAAAACAAAAGTTACCTTCATGAAGTTTAGAGTTTATCGATTTTGAAATAGTCTCTTCTTTTGTTATTGGGTTATTGCTTTGATCTACTGTAACTTTATAGATATCCAAAAATGGGCGATGTGTCCATTTATAATTTTTATCTAAAGGGCTATAAGGACTTCTATCTGTTGTAAAGTATATTACACTATCTCTTTTTACTGCCCCAAATTCTGATGCTTCAGAATTAAAGGAAACGCTTTTTATAACATAATCATCATCTTTTAATTTAAAATCTTCAATTATAGATATCGCCTCTGATTTACTAAAATCTCTTATTGTATTATTCGTTTTATACAGATACAAAAAATCAATTGATTTTTCATATTCGCCTAATGCAGATAAAACCTGGTACATCATAAAGTTATATCTATTATCATACGTTTTATCTTTGTCATAAAACTTGCCAGATGTTAACATTTTAAGGTATCGGTATGCTTGTCTGAATTTAAAAGTATTATAATAGGACGTGGTAATATTTTGAAGTATATGTTTTGTATATCCTTCTTTATTTAATTCTCCTTCGTATTCTAAAGAAGCGTTTAAATAATCTCCTTTTTCAAAAAAACGATCTGCTCTGCCTTTACTTTGTGAAAAAGTTATCTGAGTAATCAGTACCGTTATTAATAGTAATATCTTAGTCTTTATCATTTAGAAAAATCTTGGAGAGGAATATTTTTTACTGTATTTCAAAAGGTCAAAATTAAAGAGCAACACTATCTCATGACTACCATTATTATAACCGCTTAACTCACTAACACTAAAATCATAAGAGTATCCTACTTTTAGGTTTTGGGTAATATTAAAGCCTGCCAATGCAATAAAAGAGTCTGTATATCTATAAGATATTCCTAATTCGAACTTATCGTAAATTAGTGAATTTATAGAAAGATCAAAGGTTAAAGGAGAGTCTAAAACCTGCTTAATAACCATAGATGGTTTTAATTTTACTTCATTGACAAAATCAAAAACATATCCAAAAACACCATATATATGTGTTTTTGTTTGTGCTACTCCTATCCCATCAATATCTATATCGCTCGGTAAAAGATTTGGAGAAGAGATTCCTGCATAAAAATTATTGGTAAACAAATATAATCCTGCTCCTATATTTAACTGTGTTGTAGATGTATTATCTGCAAACGCAGGATCTGTTGCCACATCAGAACCCGAAGGATTTATTTTAAAACTATTAATCCCGGCTTTTAATCCGTAGGATAATCTTGCTTTATCTGAAATTCTGGTTATGTATGCAAAATCAACATTTGCATAATCATTAGTAACCGGTATAGCATCCCCTATTTTATCATTTACATAATTTACACTTAGTTCTATTTTTTGACTCATAGGAATATTAGCAAAAACATTTGCTGTTTGGGGAGATCCTTCTATTCCTGTCCACTGTTTTCTATACAAAATACCTGTAGAAATCAAACCGCTTTGCCCTGTTGCATAGGCAGGGTTAACGGTACTCATATTATACATATATTGTGAGTATTGAGGTTCTTGCTGGGCGTGTGTTACCGAGCAGAAAACTACAGTTAGTATAAAAATTAATTTTAACTTCATTATTTTATCTGCTTAGGTAAAAACTTCCTTGAATTGGTAAGTTGTTTTCAAAATTTGGTGTGAAAATATAAAAATAGGTTCCCGATGGAAGATCGTCTCCTAATCTTACCGATATATTACTTTCTCCTCTAAACTCTTCTGTATTACTATTTCCTTCATAAACAATACTACCGTATCGGTTATAAATTTTTAAGTCAAAATCAGGGAATGCCTCAGGAATATTATATACTCCATCTATTAATAAATCAAACGTATCATTTTGATTATCTCCATTAGGAGAAACTCCGTCTTGAAAGTCAAGCGTGCACAATTCTCCGTTTACAAATCTTTCTCCTATGTTCAAAATATCAATATCCACTTTTAGTCTTTCAGACTCACAATTATCTGTATCTACTGTGGCTATATAAAAAACCTGATTATCATAAAGTAATGGATTATCCGTGATTGGCGTGTTGCTCTCTAATGTGGTATACCAATTATAATTTAACACATCTACTTCGATATCTTCTAATCGTTTGGCGTCCAGAATACAAAATTCTTGTGCAGGGACAACCGGAATTGGCAAATCTACTATCTGAATTGAAACATTTAAGGAAGATTGATCACATGGTTGTGTATTTGTTATCACATATCTAAAATTGTAGATATTGTTTGTTAAAGTTTCGAATTGTACTATACCTTCTGTCGTTAAAGCATTTGTATTATCGGTGTCTTCAAAAATACCTGTACGTGGTGTATCCCTGTCTAAAAGCGAGTATAAGTTAACACTTCCATCTGTCTTACAAAAAGTTTCACTACGATCATTACCTATAGTTAATGGCTCTACAATTGTTATAATCACTGTAGATGTATCTGCTGTAGAACAACCATCATTACCAGGAACAGTATACAAGTAGTTTCCTGCGCCTAATACTGGTAACATATCATTAGTTATATCAAACGTACCTAAATGATCCGAGGATGTATACCCAAATGGACCTTCCCAAGTACCTGTGGTATCCGGATTACCTCCCAACAAATCAAAAAGGGTTATTGTTAAATTATCTGAACACAATGTCGTGGCTGCATCTTCTCCTGCATTTGGTTCTTTATATATGGTAAATGTTAGATTTGCTGCTTCTACACAGCCTCCGGCACTTGTCGTAGTATATGTAAACACAAATGTTTGGTTACTGCTTAAATTTGGAAAAACAAATGTATTATCTATTATATCCCCCGCTGGATTTGTCCAAACCCCAGTTGTTGAAATAACACTTCCATTTGTGTTAAGTAAACTCCTAAGATCTACTTGTCCTAAGGATTCACATAAGCTAATGTCTTTTGTGTCTTCTCCTGCATATTCAAAAGGAAGAATTTCTATAGTTACCTGGGCACTCATTATATCACATGGATGCTCACAATAATTAATTTCGCCAGGAGAAGCAAACGGGTTACAAATTTCTGGTTGAGATTGACAATTTATGGTTGGGCTTACCGCATATTCGAATACATAAATTCCTGGTGTCGCCAGATGTGTATTTATTTTTCCTCGATACCTATAATCGGCAGGTCGAGGGTTTTCAACCGCTGAAGGTTGTTTACTTACTCCCAAATCACCACCATCCGGACTGGAAACCACATTCCAATTAACATAATAATCGTCGTTATATTTAAAATTAAAAGCTCCTTCTGCTGTAAATTCTAACAAATCAAATAATTCAAAATCTCCAGGAATTAAATTGCTACATATCTTAGGTGGTGCATTTGGTTGTATAAAAGGTCGTAATTGTTCGTAAAGTGTAAAACTAACTGTAGTTGTATCATTTGCACAAACACCAGACCGTTGTTCGACCATGTATTTATATTCATAAGACTCACATCCAAACCTTAAATTATTGCCCCCATCGATAAGTGTATTATATAGTTGTCTTAGATTAATTTGAGAGTCCTGAGCGTCTGAAATTTGATTGGTAGGATCTAAATCCGGAAGCCATACTCCTTCTATATCTTCATTAAGCAGATAAAGATCATCTCTTAAGTTAATATCTACATCATATACTCCTGCCAAAAGATCGTCTTCACAAATAATAATAGGACCAGATTCTCCTGAATCTACTTGTCGTACTATAGCAATCCTAACTGTTGTTTCTTCGAATGGACTACAAGGTGTTATACCAGGAACACGATATGTAAATTCAAATGTTTCCTGATCTACTCTGGGTAATCCGGGTTGATATGGTATAATTGCATTAAAACCTGAACCTTTATCATTAAAACCTCTAAAGTTTGGACTAGTACCATTATACGTCCAGGTTCCATTTCTATGTGGTGGTGGTATTTTATCATCTTGGACAAAAGCTGTAAACAAATCAAAAGTCTCAGAATCACAACCTTGTGCATTTACATTTAGTGTTCCGGACCTAGGCAATGCAACACCAGAATACGGACCTAAAATTAATCTTACTGTCCTAAACGGTGTGTCTCCACAGGTTGCATTTTTCAATTCGAATGCATAATCGTTTTGAGTGGCCACTGTAGTAGAATTTTGTAATGCCCACATCGATAAATTACCTGTTGCAGGATCAAATGCTATATTAAACTCTGGCGCAATGTTCCATACACCATCTGTAATAGTGGTTCCTGTTTCTGTATATAAATTAATAATACCATCAGGGTCTCCATCGGTATCAAAATCTATATTTTCCATATTACATTTATTAATATCTGGAAGAGCCTGATTACATTGCGAATAGGTTATCTGTACATTTACGAATAATACTATTATAGAAATAGATACCTTACTAATATATTTCAAAATCGATTTTTTTTAATGAACATTAAATATCTAAAATCCTTGGATTTAGACAGATGATATATCTCAAAAATTAATTTGGATATGAAAGGGTAGGAAAATTTCATGCAAATATATACATATTTACTTTAAAACCATATTGTAAAAATAGTTTCTCTTTTAAATTTATATATACTCTAAATTCTCGATTTCAAAATTTCTTCAATATCCTGTAACTTACACTCTTTTGCCTGTAATAATATTAAGTAATGAAACAACAAATCTGCGCTTTCATTTAAAAACAATTCTTTATTATCGTCTTTTGCTTCTATTACAACTTCTACAGCTTCCTCTCCTACTTTTTGAGCTATTTTGTTAATCCCTTTTCTAAACAGAGATGCTACATACGATGTGGTATCTTCTTGGTTTTCTTTTCGATTTTGGATAACTTTTTCTAATTGAGATAAAAAACCAAAAGAACTTTTATTCTCCATATTCCAACATGTATCTGTTCCTGTATGACAAGTTGGACCTACCGGATTTGCAAAAACTAATAACGAATCCCGATCGCAATCACTCTTTATGTCAACAAGGTTTAAAATGTTACCACTTTCTTCTCCTTTTGTCCATAATCTTTTTCTTGATCTGCTATAAAATGTAACTTTTTTGGTTTCTATTGTCTTGTTATATGCTTCTTCGTTCATATATCCAAGCATTAATACATTTTTAGTGACTGCATCTTGTACAATTGCAGGAACAAGTCCGTCTTTATTTTTTTGGAAGTCTATTTTCATGGTTTCTTTTAATTATTTCAAAATACTATATACTTTAATTTTTGAAACTTTATTTATAATCTCACGGGGATTTTGTTGTCCCGCAATGTTTGTTTTAAATCTTTAATTTTTATTTCTTTAAAATGAAAAACACTTGCTGCTAATGCTGCATCTGATTTTCCTTTTGTAAAAGTATCTACAAAATGTTGCATATTACCTGCTCCGCCTGAAGCAATTATAGGAATATTTAATTCTTCAGACAGTTTGCATAATGCTTCGTTGGCAAATCCATCTTTGGTACCGTCGTTATCCATAGATGTAAAAAGAATTTCTCCTGCACCTCGTTTTTCGACTTCTTTTGCCCAATCCAATAAATCTAAATTTGTTGGTACTTTACCTCCTACAAGGTGTACTATCCATTGTCCGTTAATCTGTTTTGCATCTATAGCAACCGTTATACATTGCGATCCAAATTTTGCTGCAAGATCATTAATTAGTTGTGGATTTTTTACTGCAGATGAATTTACAGAAACTTTATCAGCACCATTTTGCAATAATATATCCACATCTTCTATAGAAGATATACCACCACCTACTGTAAAAGGTATGTTTACTTTTTCGGCAACCCGAAGTACTAAGTCTGCCAACGTTTTCCTTCTTTCTTCTGTAGCCGAGATATCCAAAAACACTAACTCATCTGCTCCTGCTTTTGAGTAGGCTTCAGCAAGTTCTACGGGATCACCGGCATCTCGCAAATCCACAAAATTGATCCCTTTTACTGTTCGTCCGTTTTTTATATCCAGACAGGGTATAATTCTTTTTGTTAACATGATTTACTACTTTTTTACTTAAATTTGAGTGTTTTTCACTCGGTTTTGAATGTTTTTTAATCTATTTCAGTATAAGAATTCAAACTATACTTATTTCTTATATTTATAATCAATAAACGAAGATGTCTAAAAAGCAGTAGCCTAATTGTCAAACTGAGCTTGTCGAAGTTTTTAATCTACTAGTTATAAATTAGTCTTTGACAGACTCAGACTTACAATATTTAAAATTTTGATTTTTTAGACAGCTTCATTTACTTACTTAAAATATATTGTTCTAATTGTTTTAGGCTAATTCTGTTTTCATAAATTGCTTTTCCTATAATAGTACCTTCACAACCTATTTCTGCTAATTTGGGTAATTCATCAAAGGTTGAAATTCCTCCCGATGCGATTAATTTAATATTATTTGTTTTTTCTAAAATTCTTTGATACAACTCAAAAGATGGTCCTTGTAGCATCCCGTCTTTACTTATGTCGGTACAAATAACATAGGTTATACCTTGGTTTTGATACTCATTAATAAAAGGAATCAATTCTTTATCACTTTCTTCTTGCCAACCACTTACTGCTATTTTTTCGTTATTAGCATCTGCTCCTAAGATGATTTTATCTGTCCCAAATTTTTGTATCCAGGATGTAAAAGTTACAGGGTCTTTTATAGCAATACTACCTCCTGTTACTTGATCTGCACCACTTTCAAAAGCTATTTTTAGATCTTTATCTGTTTTTAATCCACCTCCAAAATCAATTTTTAAATTGGTTTTAGAAGCTATTAGCTCTAATACTTTATGATTAACTATGTGTTTGGATTTTGCGCCATCCAGATCTACCAAGTGTAAATATTCAATTCCGTGTGCTTCAAACTCTTTCGCAACTTCCAAAGGGTTTTCATTATATATTTTTTTTGTACCATAATCTCCCTTAGAGAGCCGAACGCATTTTGCGTCTATAATATCTATTGCTGGTATTATTCTCATATTTTTTTGATATAATATGTATTAAGTCTTAAGTATTAGGTTTGTTTGATGCTTCGTTGAAGTGAATAATTCATATTTCGAATTTCTTTGCAAGAATTAAGAAGAATATTTATTTGGTTTTTATTTGCTCCATTTATACTTCTAATTTCTACTTTTTAACTTCAAGAAATTCTCTAATATTCTCTCTCCTGCTACACTACTTTTTTCGGGATGAAATTGAGTGCCATAAAAATTATTTTTTTGTAAAGCTGTACTGTATGTAACTCCATATTTAGTTTGTGCAACGGTATCTTCTGTTACCGGTGCATAATAACTATGCACTAAATAGATATATTCATTTTCATTAATTCCATTAAACAAAGGAGAATCCAAAGCTTCTATCTGATTCCATCCTATTTGTGGTACTTTTACATCTTTATTAAATCGAACTACATCTACATCAAAGATGCCTAATCCTTTGGTATCTCCCTCTTGAGTATGATTACACATTAATTGCATTCCCAAACAAATTCCTAAAACTGGTTGTTTAAGCTCAGAAATTAATAGATCTAATCCTGAATCCTTAAGTTTTTGCATGGCACTGCTCGCTTCTCCTACCCCTGGAAATATAACTTTATCTGCTGCTTTAATCTCTTCTGGATTATTGCTTAATATAGCTTGGTACCCTAATCGCTGTATTGCAAATTTTATAGATTGGATATTTCCTGCCCCATAATCAATAATTACAATTTTCATATTTTATATTTTATAGCTATTTAGTATGCTGACTTATATGGGTATACTAATTTTTTATTATTTTTTCAAAGCACACGCTGTTTTTGACACCGGCATATTGACCATAGTTAGCAACTATTTTGTATCCATTCTTTTTATATAAATGAATAGCTTCTGGTTGCTTATTTCCTGTTTCTAACAAACATTTTTGATACGATAGTTCTGCTGCCCAATTTTCTAATTCTAACAGTATTTTAGAAGCAATACCTTTTCCTCTTGCTTTTGGCAGTGTATACATCCGTTTTACTTCCATCGCAACGCTATTGTATTCTTTAATTGCTCCGCAAGCAACCGCTTCGTCATTACTATATGCAACAACAACATATTTAATTAGATCGATTTTATTGAATTGCGCATAAAAAGAATGTTCTTCCCCATCTCTGATTGCCAAGTCTATATCCAAATGTTTTACCAGTTCTATAAAATCTTTATTTTCTGAATTTGTTCTTACAATTTTTATCATTAGATTTTCTTTCTCTACAATCAATTTTTACTTTTATTAAAAAATTCAGACAATTTACAAGACTCCTTTGGTACTTGGCAAAATCATTTTATCCGGATCCTGCTTTACTGCTACTTTTATTGCTTTGGCAAAAGCTTTAAAAATAGCTTCTATTTTATGGTGTTCATTAGTACCTTCAGCTTTAATATTTAGGTTTGCTTTTGCACCATCGGTAAAAGATTTAAAAAAATGAAAAAACATTTCTGTAGGCATTTTACCTATCATTTCACGTTGAAATTCTGCATCCCAAACCAACCAATTACGTCCTCCAAAATCAATAGCTACCTGGGCTAAACAATCATCCATTGGCAAACAAAAGCCATAACGTTCTATACCTAATTTGCTACCTAAAGCTTTACTAAAAACTTCACCCAAAGCTATTGCTGTATCTTCGATAGTATGATGTTCGTCTACCTCCAGATCTCCTGCAACTTTAATATCCAAATCCATTTGCCCATGACGTGCAATCTGATCCAACATGTGGTCAAAAAAATCTAATCCTGTACTAATATTGCTTTTACCGGTACCATCCAGGTTAAGTTTTATATAAATATCGGTTTCGTTAGTTTTTCTGGAAATCTCTGCTCTACGGTCTTTTAGTTTTAAAAATTCATATATTTTTTGCCAATCATTACTCTCCAGAGCTATAAAATTATTTAGTTCTTCTCTTTTAATAGTAATCTCGCTAGTTCCTAAATTGGTATTATCATTAATAAAAATACCTTTAGATCCAAGATTTTTTGCTAACTCTATATCTGTTAAACGATCCCCTATTACAAATGAATTTTCTAAATCATACTCTTCAGAAAAATATTCGGTTAACAAACCTGTTCCTGGTTTACGAGTATTGGCATTTTCATGCGGAAAAGTTCTATCCAGAAAGACTTTATTAAATACTACGCCTTCGTTTTCAAAAGATTTTATAATAAAATTATGTACCGGCCAAAAGGTGTCTTCTGGAAAAGCATCAGTACCTAAACCATCCTGATTCGTAATCATTACCAGTTCATAATCTAATTCTTGAGCTATTTTACCTAAATATGTAAATGCTTTAGGATAAAATATCATTTTTTCAAATGCATCTATTTGCTCGTCTACTGTTTCTTTAATGATCGTGCCATCACGATCTATAAATAATACTTTCTTTTTCATGTGTCTATATGTATTTTTTCAGAGGTTAAATGGAGGCTTCGATGATTAAAATAATCATTGCCTTGTGTGTTTACTATTTTTTTATCGTGCCTGTTTTTATTTATATTTTTTTCAAAGCTTCTATTACTATTTTATTTTCTTTAGCTGTTCCTACTGTAAATCTTAACGTGTTTTCACACAAAGGCTGTGTGCTTCTATTGCGTACTACGATTCCTTCTTTAATTAGCTGATCATACCTTTTGTTTGCGTCATCAACCCTTACTAAAATAAAATTTGCATCGCTGGGAAAAATTTTTTCTACAAAAGATATTGTAGATAGTGCTTCTTGCAGTTTAGCACGCTCTTCTATAATACTTTTTATTTCGTTTTTAACATTATGTTCTTCTATAACTCGTTGCAATGCTCGTTGCTGGGTTAGCTCGTTTATATTATATGGTGGTTTAATTTTATTTAAAACACTAATTATTTCTTCGGAAGCATAGCAAATACCTAATCGGGTACCTGCTAAACCATAGGCTTTGGATAACGTTTGTGTTACTATAAGATTTGGGTACTGCTTAATAGCCGATATCCAACTTTTTTTATTTGTAAAATCGATATATGCTTCATCAATTACTACCACTCCGTTAAATCTCTCCAAAATTTGCTGTATTCGATCTTGCTCGATTAAATTACCAGAAGGGTTATTGGGAGAGCATATAAATATCACCTTAGAATCTGTATTTATCTTCCTGAATATTTCTTCTACATTTGGTTGAAAATCTTTATCCAGTTGCACTTGTTGCTCTTCAACATTATTAATGTTTGCTAACACCGTATACATCCCGTATGTTGGTGGTAACGTTATAATATTATCTTTTGCAGGTTCGCAAAATGCTCTAAATATCAAATCTAATACCTCGTCACTACCATTGCCCAGAAGTATGTTTTTATTGGATATATTTTTTTGTTTTGCCAATACTGCCTTTAGATTTTTTTGCTGTGGGTCGGGATATCTGTTCACTCCGTTTTCATACGGGTTTTCGTTTGCATCCAAAAAAATCATTTTGGCATCAAAATCTGTAAACTCATCTCTGGCTGAACTATAGGCTTTAAGATGTAAAATATTCTTGCGAACCAGTTGTTTTATATCGAATTGTATTTTATTCATTTCTTTTTTTTTACCAAACCTTGAAGGTTTATTTTTTCTAACCTTAATGTTACTGCATTTTTATGCGCTTGCAAGCCTTCTGCTTCAGCCATTAACTCAATAGCGTTTCCTATTTTAAGTATTCCTTCTTTAGATATTTTCTGAAATGTCATAGATTTCATAAAACTATCCAGATTAACGCCACTATATTGTTTTGCATACCCGTTAGTTGGTAAGGTATGATTGGTTCCTGATGCATAATCCCCTGCACTTTCCGGAGTATAATTACCTATAAATACAGATCCTGCATTACCAATATTATCAATATAAAATTCTTCATTTTTTACACATACGATAAAATGCTCTGGCCCATACTCGTTAATTAATTCCAGTGCTTCCTGATCGCTTATTACATATATGAGTTTTGAATTTGCTATTGCTTTTTCTGCTATTTCTTTTCTTGGTAATACACTACATTGTTTTATAATTTCTTTTTCTACATCTTCTATCATTTTTTTTGAGGTAGAAACCAAAATAACCTGACTGTCTTCACCATGTTCTGCCTGACTTAATAGATCCGATGCCACAAAAGAAGCATTGGCAGTATCGTCTGCAACCACCAATAACTCACTTGGGCCTGCCGGCATATCTATGGCTACACCAAACTTGGTTGCCAACTGTTTTGCTACTGTAACGAATTGATTACCGGGCCCAAATATTTTATATACCTGTGGGATCGTTTGTGTACCAAACGTCATTCCTGCAATTGCCTGAATGCCTCCTACTTTACATATTTTGGTTACCCCGCAGAGATTTGCTGTATATAATATAGCCGGATGTATTTCACCGTCTTGGTTTGGAGGTGTACACAAAACTATTTCTTTACACCCTGCTATGTTGGCAGGAACAGTTAACATCAAAATAGTCGAAAACAAAGGGGCTGTTCCTCCCGGAATATATAGTCCTACTTTTTGAATTGGTCTTTTTTCTTGCCAGCATTTTACCCCTGCTGTTGTTGTGACAGAAACTTTATCTGTTTTTTGTGCAGCATGAAAAGCTTCAATATTAGATTTTGCTAAGAGTATAGCATTTTTCAGATCCTGAGATATATTATTTTTTGCAGTTTGGATTTCTTCTTCGGATACTAAAACAGAATCTAATGTAACTTTATCAAATTTTTGAGTGTATCTCTGTATAGCTGTATCTCCTTCAATATCAACCTCTTTAAAGATATCCAAAACAATTTGTTCTATATCTGCTACACTTTGTGTAGGTCTTTTTAGGATTTCGCTCCAGGTTTCTTTATTTGGATTATATATTTTATTCATTTTATAATTATAGAGATTTTTATAATACCATTTTTTCGATCGGGCAAACCAGTATACCTTCTGCTCCTTCAGCTTTTAACTCGTCTAGTATATCCCAAAATTTATTTTTCTCTACAACGGTATGAATAGAACTCCATCCTTTTTCTGCCAATGGCAATACTGTAGGGCTCCTCATCCCCGGCAATATATTAACAATGGTTTCTATTTTATCATTGGGAGCGTTTAGCAACACATATTTAGAATTTCTTGCTTTTAAAACTGCTCTAATTCTAAATTGTAATTTTTCCAGTAGTTTTTTATTTTCGTTGGATATTTTAGGAGAAACAGCTAGTACTGCCTCTGAGGTAAGTATTACTTCTACTTCTTTTAGATTGTTTTTGAATAGTGTGCTACCGCTGGATACAATATCGCAAATAGCATCTGCTAATCCTATATTTGGTGCAATTTCTACAGACCCTGATATTTGGTGTAATTCTGCAGATATCCCTTGTTTATCTAAATACTCGTTAACGGTATTGGGATAAGATGTTGCAATTTTTTTACCTTCTAAATCCTTGATCGAATTATATTCAAACTCTTTTGGAACAGCCAGAGAAACTTTACACTTAGAAAAATTAAGGTGCTCTGCTATACTAATATCTTTTCCTTTTTCGATAAGCACATTTTCTCCTATGATAGCAATATCTACAACGCCATCTCTTAAGTATTGAGGAATATCCCCATTACGCAAAAACATAACCTCCATAGGAAAATTGCGTGTCTCAGCTTTTAATTGGTCTTTACCATTATCTATCGAAATCCCGCAGTCTTTTAATATAGTAACAGAATCTTCGTTTAGACGCCCGCTTTTTTGGATTGCAATTTTAATTTTTGACATAGTCATTTGGTTGTTTAATGTCTGACCAATTCAAAAACAAGTTTTAAAAGAAAAAACCCGTTTGAATTACTCAAACGGGTTTTTAAATATTATTGTGTTATACACATACCATACCTACCACGCATGAGCGAAAATGTAAGAATGATGATGATGTACGAATATATTTTTCATTTTTTTCTTTAAATCTGTGGCGAATTTATAAAAAATTATTTTCATGGAAAGCATTTAAACTTATTTTTTTGTTATTTATCTTTTTTGTTCTATTAATCTTATAGAATTTAGAGCCTATAATAGGTTGATTATAAACATTTTTATAACTTTAAGAAACTAATCTTAATCAACGCCTATGAAAAACTTATTCTCTTTTTTTATTTTCCTGTTATTTGCCTGTCTGGCAATGCGATGGTATTACTCGTGTAATTGGTGCAGAAAAGATACTGGTATAAATACTACTTATACAGAAGAAAAAATAAATCCTTATACAGATGCTTTGGCAAAAAAAGCATACGGGGATAGCATTGCTGCTTTATCAAAAACGGTAGGTTTATATGCAAAAGGACCGCAAAGCCAAGAGGTTTTTAGGTATGTAGAAAACCTAAAGATCAATAATACAAATGCAGATGTATTTATCCCTAAATCTTTAGAAGGGTTTGATAAGCAAATTGCAAATTATCTGGGCAAACATCAGGATCAAGAGCTTGTTATATACGGCTACAAAAATAATGATGAAAACAACGACAGTATTGATACAGGTACCGCCAGAGCTAACTTTATTAAAAACATACTTGTTGAAGCTGGTATTAATCCTGATCGAATTATATCCAAACCCAAACCTTATTCCTATCAGTACTCTAATGATGGTACTTATGAAGGAGGAATAGAATTAAATTTTAAAACCTTAAGTGAAACCCGAGTTGTTGAAGTAGAAAAAAGTATTGCCAACAGAACATTGTATTCTGACTTTGGTCAAAAAACTTTTCAACCTGATGCTACTTTATCTAATTATACACTAGAATTAAAAAATTATCTGGATAAATACCCAAATAAGTTTGTTACTATTATCGGGCATACTGATGATGTAGGAACCGATGAATCTAACCTATGGTATGGACAACAAAGGTCTGACAATGTAAAAGATTATTTGATTTCGCAAGGTATTCCTGAAAATAAAATTAAAGCTTTATCTAAAGGAGAGTCTGATCCTATTGCTCCAAATGACAGTGAAGAAAACAGAGCTAAAAACAGACGAATTGAAATAACAATAAACTAAATACATAACAACTATGCTGGATTTTTTAAATGAAACAAACTGGTGGTGTCTATTCTTGCTATTATTACTAGCTTTTTTATTAGGTTGGTTATTATCCCGATGGACAATTAAAAATAAATACAAAAAGGCTTTGGATGATTGTGAAAAAAGAAATGCATTACTTAAAAATGCCTCAAATATAAAAGCTAATTCAACATTCTCCGGGTCTATAAATCTGGACGATCCTATTTCAAACAATGATATTAAAGCTATTAAAACCAGAGATCACGGAGGAATATCTGTTGCAAACGATCAAGAAAAGCCAAAATTAAATTTTGACAGCTTTGGTAAAGCAGATGCTTCCCAGAAAGATGATTTAAAGCTAATAAGTGGTGTAGGACCGTTTATTGAAGAAAAACTAAATAGTATAGGTATTTACACTTTTGATCAAATTAGCAAGTTTACAAAAGAAGATATAGAAACAGTTACTACTTTAATTCAATTTTTTCCTGGTAGAATCGAACGGGATAAATGGACCAAACAGGCTCTAAAGCTTAAAAATAAAGAATAGTTTTTTATTTATAAGTTCTTATACCAATTATAATCCAACTAAACATACTATATATAATAACGCCTTCAAAAAATAGATGAAGGCGTTGTTGTTTGTTATTATACTGTGAAGTCGTTTAAACTTTTTTAATTCTGGCTAAAAACTGTTATTTTTTGATCCATTGAAGTGTTTTTTGCACTTCATAGCAGTGCTACGAAATAAGGAAAAGACAAAAATGGAGTGAATCAGTATATAGATTACTATTAATGATTTCTAAAAAATATTTGTTTTTTTAAAAGATATTTTCTTTCGATAAAAACTTCTCTGAAAATTATTTTTTTTTAAAAAATCACAATAAAAAAGAGGGTGTTTGACTTTTCATCTACCCTCTTTTACTACAATTACAATTTTAAATCTGTTATTTCTTGATAAATTGTTCTACTATTTTATTTGTATCTGTCCTTAATTCTATTATATACACTCCTTTAGATAATTCCTGAACGTTCACACTATTATTATTGATAACTCCCTGATTAACAATCTGACCTGTTATATTCATAATTCTGTAACTCATTTCAGATGTTATTTTTGTTTCTATATATAAAATGTTTCCATCTACCGGATTTGGATAAAAACTTACATTAAGAGATGTTTCTTTTTCTTTTTCTTCCAGAGTAAAATCAGCAAGAGTTTCGTTTGCTCTTCCTGCTACAGGACCAGCGTTTGCAACTGTTAAAGAAACATTATCTATAGCCATATCTCCTTGCCAGGAGTTTCCGGAAGTTCCAATAAAACGCATTTTCACAGACCTTCCGGCATAAGCATTCAGGTTAACATTGGCTGTGTTCCATATATTTCCTTGTGTTCCTGATTTATTCCAAACAGATGCCCATGTAGTTCCATCATCATTACTTGCTTCTAATTTCAGCTCTCCAACTGCATTACCTAACATGTGATACCTAAAAGAAAAAACAGGCGAATTTACTCCGGTTAAATCAAAACATGGCGAATTAAGAATAGTGGTTTTGTTTGGGTTATTAGGGGTTGAAGTTTCTACATAAACATAAAAGTTACCTTCTTGTGCTGCCGTTGGTCCTGTATTTTGAGAAGGAGTTCCTCCCGAAAGGCGAATCCAATCAAAATTATCCCCCCCTCCTTGAGTCCAACTTCCAAATCCACCTTCAAACCCTTCATTATAAGGAAATGCACTAATACCGTTTGCACAACCTGGTTGTACTACATTACAAGGGGCGCAATCTCCTCCACAATCTACACCTGTTTCATTTCCATTTTGAATACCATCATTACAAGTTGCTGCTACTTGCACATTAGAGGTATATCTTGCAGACCATCCGGATGCAGTAACAGAACCATCTGTTGTAAACCTAACAAACATAGCATTACCTGTAGAAACTAGTTGGTTTGGTAGTGAAGCTCCAGAAAATCTACCTAATTGAGTTGCATTTGCATTCTCTCCATCATATATTGTTACAAAATCATATCCAGACTCTGTATTATAGGTATCAAAATTTAGAGTTACAGTACCTCCGTTAGCAGGTTTAATTAACCAGGTACAATTTCTATTATTAGCATAATTTTGATTGCCACTACCATCTTCAAAGCTTCCGGAGTCTGCTGTTAATATGGTTCCCCCATTACATGGATCGGCTGGAACTGCACTTGTAGTTACATTAACTACATTACTATCTGCAGATACATTACCTGCAGCATCTTTAGCTCTTACTTTAAAAGCATAAGAAGTATTAGCTGTTAACCCGGTTACTGTTCTGTTTGTAGTATTTACTGTTGCTATAACAGCTCCATCTTGATATACATCATATTCTGTTACTGCTACATTATCATTAGATGCAGTCCAGTTTAAATCAACTGTTGTTTGCGTAACATTAGAAGAAATTAAATTTGTTGGTGCTGTTGGTGCCTGATTATCTTGTACCCCATTTGCTGCAAATGATCCTGTAAATACCCCACGACCATAAGTAGAAGCTATAATTGTGTTGTTATTTCTATCTCCATTGATCTCCCAATAGTCAAAAGATGTAACACTTGCATCACTCATTCCATTATAAGATTGTACCCAGTTAGGATTTACTGCATCAAAGTTTCTGGTTACCCATACTCCTAATTGAGTAGCTAAAATAACTTCGGTTCTGTCTAATGGATTTTGTAAAATATCTCTAACAGGTATGTTTGGCAAATCTCCTTCTTTACTTACCCAATTAACCCCTGCATCTGATGAGTACCAAACACTGGTTACTCCATAATTATGCATTGTTACCATAATATCATTTGCAGTAGCCCCTAATCGAACAGAGGATACCGATCCAACAAAAGGAGTATTTACAGCTGCCCAATTAGCAGCCCCTACTCCTACATTTGTTAATCTTAATAAACCTCCTGAAGCTGTACCAACATACCAGGTGTTATTTGCAAACGGAGAAGCCACAAACGCTGTTGGTTTGGCTGTTAATGCTGCATTAGTTATGTTGGCATTTCTATTTCCTGCAACATCTATTGTTTTTACAAAATAATCCCAAGAACTGGTTGCAGTATTATAAGCTGAGGCATTGGATAATAAAAAATTAGCATTGTCATCATACCCCATCTGGTTAACAAAATCTCCACTGTTAGGATCATTTACAAGAGTGGTAGCTCCTCCTTGTATTCTGCTACGACCATCCCAAGGTAAATTAAATCTGTATATAACATTGTTGGTATAGGTAGCAATCATGTATTCACCATCTTTATCCACAAAAGTATAGAAACCGTCTCCTCCTGTTAAGTTTTCTGAGCCATTTATACCAGCCACAACATTTCTAAAAGCCTGGGATCCATTATCTTGTGCTCCTGCAGTAAAAATACCATTAATATCACCTGCTCCATTAGGGCCTATACCTGCTTTTACATATTGTGTTACATTATAGTTATTGTTTCTGGCTCCAAATACATTATTATTAGCGGCTGTAGATAAGCTGTTTGCATAAAATACACCTCCATCATTACCGAAAATTGCTTGATTTGAATTTCCTGGTCTAAAAGTCATTGCATGTTGATCTGCATGTACGATAGAAGCTCTTAATCCTGCCAGGTTATTGTTATTAGACCATTTTGATATCTGGCTCCATGCATTACCACTATTTGAAGATCTAAAAAGATCTATCCCTCCTACATACAAGATATTATCATTGGTGGGATCTGCTTCAATCATTAAATCATAAAAAGATTGCCCTCTGGTAAAATCCTTTGCAGGAATACCATTATCTACATCATTTGGCAATGCTGTTTCTGTAGGAGCAGTAGCAAAAGCATCTAACGAACGAAAAATATGAACGGGTTCATTAAGTAAATTAGCATTGGTCGGATCTGGTGCTACTCCTTGTGTTAATGCATATATTTTATTGGCATTGGTAGCTGAAGCCTCCAGTTCTACTCTATTAGAATCTCTTAATGGAGAGGCTGCTGCCTCTGTCCAGGTAGCACCATCGGCAGAGCTAAACACTCTTCCTCCTCCACTTCCTAAAGCAGAGTTAATAGTACCCATCCAAAGCGTGTTGTTTGCTCCTACTTCAAAATCATTTGGGATAAAATAATACGGATTACCATTAAATTCGTATCTCATATTGGCAGATTCTACTCTGTTCCAATTTGCTCCACCATCTATAGATCGATACATTCCTGCTGTTTGTAATCCCAACCAATTTTTTGGAGAAGATGAACTTCCATATATATGGGCTCCTACTGCTACAAATAATTCTGTACGATTTTGTGCTGTATTATTCCATGCAATTATATCATTTACATAAAAAATACCCGAAACAAATAAATTACTTGCATTATGATTGATATTACCACCACCGGCGGCAGGAATATTTAATGCTTGCCAGGTAGTCCCTCCATCTGTAGAGCGATATACTCCATTACCGACAACTGCTCCTGCAGTGTATTGCTCTCCTGTACCTACATACCAAGTGTTGTTATTTCTTGGGTCTACAGTTATAGAGGTTACAGAAAGGTTTCCTGGTACATTTTGTACTCTTGCCCATTGTGATGCTGCAGATGTTATATCATTGTTTACCCATAATCCACCACTAACTCCACCAGCATATACTTTTCGGTTAGTTGCATCATTAGGGTCGAATAAAATAGCTCTTGTACGACCTCCGATATCATTAGGCCCCCTCTCTATCCAAGGGTTATTTTGAGCATCTCCCGGTGCCCTTTTGGTTGTTCTGTTTTTTAACCGTTCCTGAACCGCATAGATATTTTCCGGCTCTATTTTTCCTGTAGCCGGGTTCATAGTTAATTCCCACATCTGCTCAAAATATTTATTTGGCGGAAGACCTTTGGCTTTTCTTTCTTTTTTGGTAAGTTGCAGGGTTTCTGTAAAAGGACTTTTGTTTAAGAACCCGGAGTGTTGTTCTCTTAAACTGACTATTTTGGTAGTTTCATTATTTTCTTTAAAATTATCTTGTTCTAAAGAATTGTACATAAATAATGATAACGCAAATAAAGATGATCCCATTAAAATGGGGCGAACCAATTTTTTTTTCATGTTTGTTAAAGTTGAGTTAAGGTTTAAAAGTAGTACTTTTAAGGTTTTAAATCAAATTTAACATAAAATTAAATTAAAATTAACATTTAAGTTATGTTAATTACCGGATTCGCATATCTTCACTATTTTTATTATACATCTCTTATTATTCCTTTTTAATTATTATTTCTCTTTTCTATCAAATCCGCTATGTAGTCCCATAATCTTATTCTTTCTTGAAGAGCCAGCTTAGCAATATCTAAGGTTTCTTGCCACTTTTCCAGATCACTTCCGCATAATTCTGAAATCATCTTAAGAGCAAGAGGTCCATGTTCATCCCCATCTAATTGAATATGTCTATCTAAATAATAGGTCAATTTATTGTATAGGTTATTTTCTGAATCTGCATTTTTTAAAATTTCTATAAACATATCTGGTATTATGTCTTCTCTTCCAAAAGTAAACGCAGAAGCAATTACGTGAAGTTTTTTTGTTGCTATTACTGCAAAAGAAAATTTAACAAAGTCCTGAACAGCTTTACTGGCTTGAACATTATACAATGCCTGATCGATAGTATTACCTGATTTAATATTATGAATAAACAAGTCTATTGTAGCTGTATTTGCCTTAATTTGTTGCATAGCATCCAAATACATCTCAAAATGACTTTTTGCTTCTCCCAGTTCGTTAACATCACTTTCTTCTGAAAAGACAATTTCATTTATGAATCTGGACAAACTTGGATTGTTTGTTGGTAACCAAGGTATGGAAATGCTTGTTAATTTTATTTGAAGTGCCTTAAGCAAAGACATAAAATCCCAAACAGCAAAAACATGATTTTCCATAAAAACCCTGATATCTTCTAAGGAAGATAAACTGTTGTACAATCTATGAGATTTGAGCTCTAATCGAAGTTTTTCAATTTCACTTTCTATATAATCTATTTTGTTCATCAATCTTATTATATTTTTACTTAACTTATTGTACCTCCCTTTGAAAATGGAATACTCTGATTGCAAAGAAACACATTTTGTTTATTTCTTTATTTTACCTCCTCATTGAGGGTCTAATACCAATTTAATCACACATTATGGGGTTTTATTCTTCAAAGCTTGCTTCAAAATGAAACAAAAAGTTTTCGCTAAGCGGTTCTTTGGGCTTGCCGCCAGATAATTGACTATTTCAAAAAAAAACGGAAGCCTTTAAAGCTTCCGTTTTTATAAAACTATTTTTGAATACTAAATTATTCAATTATAATTCTTACTGTATGTTCTTTGTTTCCTAATTGGATTCTTGCCAAATATAAACCACTATTTAATTGTTTACTAAATTGAATTGACTTGGTTTGTTCTGAGCCTTTAAACTCATTATGTTGCATTACTTTGACACCATTGGTATTATACATTTGTATTTTGACCAATCCTGTTTCTTTACTATTAAAATTCAAATTTAATATCCCATCAGAAACGGGGTTTGGGGATATTGTAAAAGATGAGTTATCAAAAAACAGTGATTTGGATTCTGTAATATTAATTGTATAATCTTCGTACTCTCCATAACGTACATCATTTGTACCTGTATCGCATGGATTTTTTTCGTTATCATAATAGGAAACCAACAAACGCATTCTGGTTAGTCCTGTTTTTGCTGTTTGTGGTATTGTTACAGATACATCCCCTATAAGACCAGTTGTTTTGGTTAGAGCAAAACTCTCTCCCTGATCTGCAAAATCACCATCCTGATTCCAATCAAAAAATGAATATATTTCATCATTTGTTCCTCCACTATAACCTGCTATTGTTACTCTTAGATTATGGCGTGTTCCGGCATTTACGTTTGCAGATACAGAGGTAAAATTATCATAACCTGTAGTATTTCTTGTCGAACTATTATTAATCCCTGCAAAAACAACATTAGTTATGCCTTCTGGCCCGCTATTACCCGTTGCAGAACAGTAGGTAATATTAGTTGAACAAGGAGAACAATCACCACCACAATCTACTCCGGTTTCTGTTCCATTTTGGATACCATCTGTACACGTAGGCATTGGATCTCCAGTAACAATAATGGTATAGTCCTCTACTTCTCCCAGATAGGTATCTATACCACACGGAGTTATTTTAGATTCACTTCCATACCCTACCCTAACTCTCATTCGTAATGATGTATTAGAAATCACTGCTGTTGGCGGAGTAATATTTACGGTATAAGGACCTGCTGCGTACCTGGAGTATACCTTTTCACCCGAATCCGTAAAATCCCCATTGTTATTCCAGTCAATCCATATCCCTACTGCATTATATGTCCAACCATTATTATTTAATGTTACACTTAATGGTGTTGCCTGATTTTTTTCAATACTGTTAGAAATATTGGTATGGTTTGAATATGGAGAATGAGCTGTAGAATTATTAATACTTCCAAACGATACATTGGTAATATGTAATGTGTTTTGTGTAGTAGAAGCGTCACAATAGTTTCCGTTTGATGGACAGGGAGAACAAGAACCTCCACAATCTATACCTGTTTCATTTCCATTTTGAATACCATCTGTACAGGTTGGAGTAATAATTCCTCCAACAGATACCCTGTAATCTTCTACTTCTCCTATAGAGGTTATAGTCCCGCAGGGTTTTAAAATATCCAGATAATATCCGGATCGTACCCGCATACGTAATGAAGTATTACCTATTGCAGATGCTGGTACAGTTACAGTGCTTGTATAATTACCTGTATCGATATTTTTTACATACAACACCTGCTCGCCATCATCTCTAAAATCATTATCATTATTCCAGTCAATCCAAACTCCAACCGTAGTAGGGTTCCAAGTGTTCTTTGTTGTTACAGTTAATGATACCTGGGTTCCTCTTGTAAGACTTGTAGAAATATTAGAATAGTCTGTATACTGTGCATCTCCTGTAGAACTGTTATTTATTGTCCCAAAAGAAACTTTATTAATATCAATACCATCTCCGGTTCCGGTTGCAGTTGCAGCACAAACTTCTGTAAAGATCTCGCAAGGCTCACAAAACTCTCCACCACAGTCTACTTCGGTTTCGTCTCCATTTTTGATACCATCGTTACAGGTTGGATCTGGTATGCAATCGCTACAAGAAGAACCGCCGCAATCTATGCCTGTCTCATCCCCATTTTGTTCCCCGTCTGTGCATGATGCATTCGCTATACCAATACTAATTTGATAATCTTCTACCTCTCCACGGTTTATAGAAGTACCACAAGGCTGGTTACTATTTCTATCATCAACCCTTAATCTCATACGGGTAACACCCAATCTGGCATTGGCAGGTATATTTACTGTTATTTCACCTACTGCATTAGATGTTTTGGTTACCACTATAGCCTCTCCCGGGTCATTAAAGTCATAATCTTGATTCCAGTCAAACCACGCATGAATTTTAGCTGCAGAGCCCCCATTCCATCCTACAACATTTACTTTTAGGGGATAACTTTTTCCTTGAGCAACAAAAGCAGTATTTCCTGTATAATCAGAATATCCCGCGGCATCTCTCGATGAGGACTTATTTATACCGGCAAATTCTACTTTGGTAATTCCTTCTGTACCATTATTTGTTTTGGCATCGCAATATGTTTTTACATCATTAGAATCTTTACTTCCTGCTTTTATACTGGTATCGGGTATACCTTGCAGTCCGTATTCCAGGATTTCAAATGTTCTCCCATTTGTATCTACTTTTATCTTAACCCATCCATAATGCATTCTACCCGATCTATTTATTCTAATCCCCGCATAAGCTGTTTTTCCTCTCCATGCCTTATAAGTTTCAGAATCTATCATGTGCTGCCCTCTTCCTTCATTATATTCTCTTCCATTTTTCCAGGAACTATTTATACCTATAACAGTTCCTTCACTTAATGGGGTAAGTTCATAATTAGCATTTGCTACTGCATCTTTTCTCCATGTAATAAATTTTACTCCCGGAAATTCATTACCAGAATTACTTGCCGAATATTCCTGAAATTGATAGGATACCGATGTAAATTCCAGGTTATATGTCCACGGTAATACTGTAACACTTCCGTTTTCATTAGCATTTCCTACAGTAAATCTCTTTATTGGTGAAGGTACTTTTGTATAAGCACTTCCTATATATTCTACATTAAGAGGGTATTCTTTAAATTCTACCTGAGAGCCTGCTCCATTAGAAAAAATTGTGCTTTTAAATTTTAGTTCTATATTTTTTACAAATCCTTGATAATGAGCCCAGTCACTTTCTGTTGCAATACCTTTCATGGATAGGTTAATTTGCTTATTATTTATTACTTTGGCTACAAATGTTAATCCTTTAGGGACATTTCTTATGTTATAATGAGTTCCAGAAACCAAAGTACCAGAAACAGATAAGGATGCATCCTTAACCTGTACCGTAATTTCATTACCAATTGTGCCATCATTCTTGACAGATTCTAAAAAACGATCGCCAGAGTATACCAAATTGGGTACAGCTACTTTTGCCTGAATGGATTTACCCGGATCCGGATTTAACCCAAAAGTGGTTAACTCTCCATATTCTCCATTTGCTTTAACGGTTATTTTTAGCCATCCATACACATAATCTCCTGTTATTGTAGGCACTCTAATTGCTGCATATCCTGTTTTGCCATGCCATGCATTATAACCAGCCCCGGCTACTCTGGGAGGAGATGTTGCAACTGCTTGTCTTCCTACCCAGGTTCCAGAAATATTAGTATTAATAGTAGTTCCTTCTGCCAGATTTTTTACATTTATTGTATTTGTATTACATAATATATCAAACTCCATTGCATTATTGTCTATAGTAATGGTATTTCCATCATACGAACGTAACCGTGTTCTAAATTGACCGCCTATAACCAACGAATTGAATTGAGAAGGAATAACATCAAAATAGTTTTGAACAGAGCGCCCTGTTACTATGGCAGGAGAATACATTTCGTAATAAGGCTTGTACGGATCTATAAAATTTATATCATAAACCCCCGTTTTAGAATACAAAGTATTAACTCCTCCTACAATAGAAGGATTTAACAGAGTTATTTTTATTTCTTTAGAATCTGCTTTACTATGATTAATTGCATTGCCCGAAAACGTAATGTATGCATTTTCACTGTCTTCTACAGTAATCTTTGTTATTAAACCAGCTGGAACATTTGAAGTTGTAAAATGAACACCTTCCTGCATCTGTCCTGTAACTGCAAACTTAGCTCCACTTACTGCTTTTATCCTCTTTTTATTGAGTATATCTCCATTATTATTTTTAAACCCCTCTATAAAAGCCAAAGCCTGATCTACTGCACTATCTTCGCTTTTTTGATAGGTAAAAATTACTCTGGGACCTAAATCTGCTTGTTTAACCCCTGTGGCTATTAGATTAGTATCTTGCCACAAAGTAATTCGAGCTTCATGGTCCATAAAAGACTCCATTCTGGTAACTTGTCCTTTGGTAAACATAGATTCACATGGATTATAATCCATGTGATTTTGATGATTTATTAAATTACCAAAGCAATTTTTAACTCCTGTTTTACATGATCTGCCTCCTTGCTCTGAAGCCGTTCCTGAATCTGTTGGAGGGGTATCTGCTACTTTATCTCCATTATCATCGCCTGAAACACATCCACCGTTATCAAATGTATGATGAAGACCTAAAAAATGCCCAAACTCATGCGTTAGCGAGGAAGCTGGTGGAGCATAAAGTATATACTTTCCGTTATAAACAACTCTCGCAGTACCTTCTTCAGACATGTTTCTTGCCGGAAACCAGGCAATACCAGATTGTGTTGTACTTCCGGATTTAATAATTTCTTGTATATGAATGTTCATATACTTAAAATTATCCCAGGCATACTTTGCTATTTCTGCATCGTTACTGTTCAGACCAAATCCTTCTTTTGTTTCGTGGTAAATAATACCGGTTGTTGTATTACCTTTAGGATCTACCTGAGCTAACCTAAACTCTATATTCATACCTCCTTCAACATTTTTAAATGCCGGATCAACAGCATCGTTAAACCCTTTAAAATCATCATTAATATCTTTTAAAGCTTGCATAACCCTTTCGTCTGTAACATTTCTAATGTTTCCATCACTATCATTGGGATATTTTGCCCCATAGATATGAAAAACCACCGGTACAATATAGCTACCTGCGGCTTTATTAAAAGTTGCATTTTTTAATAAAGTTTCTTGCTTAACTTTTTCTTCAAAAGCAATCGATTTTCTGTATTCTTCAGGATTATCATCATAAAATTGTTTTCTTACTTGATCAAATGAACATGGTTCATCAGGTGCTTCCTGAGATTGTATTACCGCCCCATAAAACAATAACAATACCACTAGTATTTTTAAATAAAATTTCATAATTAATAAAGTTTGTGTTAAAAAAATAAAATTATACTAATGAAAATAAATTTTATATTGAATAATACCCCATACTAATACTATATATGCAAATATCCTACAAGAACAATCTTATACATATATATAACAGATAATTACACTCAAAAAAAAGGCTTTTTAATACTACAAAAAAGAGGATGCCAAACTTTTTACTATCCCTTTTTTCATTATATTTTTTTATAGAAACTTCTTAATTTGATTCCTTTATTGAAGTTTTTATTTTACCTAAGGATGTTGACTGTTCTTATAACAAAATATAAATTCACATTCTTTAATTTGCACAGATCTGCTTTTTCTTATTAGCGAAGTGATTTAAGACACAAAAAAACCACAAAACATTGTTTAAAATATTTTATGATATATACGATTATTTAATCCAGATATGTATTGAATTAAGAAAGTCAATAAAAAAGTAGAAAAAATCAATAACCCAGGCAAATGCACGAGATACGCTTCTTAAAATATATTTTTTTTCTGGGCAAACTCCGAGAAATTAAAGACTATTTTAACTTTGAAATCGTGTGTATAGAAATGGGATCTATTTTTTAAATATTCAAGGCAAAAAGCATGTACCGGACTTGATCTTCTATCAAGCATACAGGGATTCTATATAACTAACTATAAGACAGTTATGGTTATGTTTTTTTTTTTAACAAAAAAACAGATAAAAAAATAATTATTAGTATTGTTTCAAAGTTAAAATGGTATTAGGCTTTTAATGAGGGATCAAACTAATGTGGATTAAACAAATATTGCCCTAATCTTTAACAACAACTAAGGTTGCTTTAACCCCAGTGGTAAGATTCCACTCATTACCTGTTATTAATTTTCCCTGATCGTCATAAAGATGAAATTCTGCAGTATTAGGGGCTGCTTCCCCTTCATTTAAGGCAAGGATTTCAATTTTATTAAATCCTTTCAGAAGTGTAATTTTGGTTGACTGGAAGGCTCCGGTAAGGAAAACTCTACCTACAATAATATCATCATTAACAAAAACCCTAACAACATCACCATCTACTGCTCCATGATCCCGAAAAATTAATTGCACAAACTCACCATTACTTTTAAAACCGCCTAAATATTGATCTTTTTTATATTCTTCTTTAATTTCTTTTTCAGCTTTAAATGATTTTGGAGTAGCTTCAGCCTCTGGCTTTAAAAGATCAGTCTTACCTGTTATATCAAAAGTGGAAGTACGTCTGCTGTATTCCTCTAATTCTTTTGGAGGAGTGTATAGAGGGGAATTAAAATTTGGAGAAGACAAGCCTTTAGACAAACTAAAATTATTTGTCTTTAATTCACTTTCATTATGTATCCGCAAAGAAGAATTATTTTCTATTTGTGCATAGATAACATTTCCCAGACATAATAAAAAAAAGAAAAACAATTTAGTTTTCATAGCTCCTGCATTACATATATAACGTAAAGATAAATATTATACTTTTTCAATACTGTTAATTCGTTTTAAAATATAAATTAACTCATTTTTTATTCTTAAAGGACGGTATTATTATACAATAATTACGTTTTTTTCTCCAAATAATCATTAAATAGTAAATTATTTGAAATTAAAAATATGTTGTAATTTATTTTTTTAACATTATTTTAAAGATTAATTGTTTTTTTTAACACAAAAACAATATTAATTACTTGTTTTTTAAGGATCTTTTAATTTATTAAAATTATGTGAAAAAACACACCTTCATACTTGTTAGATAATCTCTATATTTCTTATTTTGTTCTTAAAAAACGACATGCTATATTATATCGCAGGAGCAATACTTTTTGCCATATTTCTGTTTTTATGGTTTCAAAATATAAAAACCAAAAAAGAGCTTAAGGAAAAAGATATAAGATTACAATCCTTGTTTGAAGAAACGGATAAGCAGTTTCATTTACAACAGGATCTTATCTCAATCCTCAGTCAGGAATTAAGAACCCCTCTATATGGTATAATGGGATTAGCTAATCTTTTAGAAGAAGAATACCCTGAGTTAAAAAATGATAAAAATCTAAAGTCTTTAAAATTCTCAGGCGATTATCTGTTCACTCTTATAAATAATGTTTTACATATCAATTTTTTAAATTCTGAAGAAGTTACAGCACAAAATACTTTATTTAACTTAAAAGAAGTTATCCAAAACCTTGTAAATTCATTTAGCTATGCTACTGAGAATAGTGATAACACATTGCATTTTGAATTTGATCCGGAAATAGATAAAATGATTAATGGGGATTTTGGGATTCTTTCTCAAATACTTATGAATTTAATGAGTAATGCATTACGATTTACTAAAAACGGTAACGTTTATTTTTCTGTAACTTTGATTAAGAAAAAAGACAATATTTCTACTATTTCTTTTAAAATAAATCATGATGGCGATGAAGTATCTGTAGAGGATAAAAAATCTATCTACCAGGAATTCATTAATGTTAAAAATACCAAAAGAACTTATTTGGGTACTGGTATTAATTCAAAAATCGTAAACATTCTTGCTCAGTCCATCAACGGGGAAATAATTATTCCAGAAAACACCCATAAAGGATCAGAGTATGCACTTGTCGTTGATTTTAAAGAACAAACACCAGACATTGAAGAAACAAATCAAGGTTCTGGCTCCTGTTCTGGCGCTCCTTTAAAAGCTTTAATTGTAGATGACAATAAATTAAATCTTCTGGTTGCCGACAAAATACTGTCTAAAGAGCATTTTGATTGCACAACGGTAAATAATGGTTTTGATGCTATAGAATTAGTCAAAAAAAATGACTATAATATAATTTTGATGGACATTAATATGCCAAAACTAAATGGTATAGGAACCACAAAGAGAATACGTGAGTTTAACACAAAAGTCCCTATTATAGCTTTAACAGCAGTAGATATTACCCAGTTAAACCGACAAATAGTACAAGCTGGCTTAAATGATTATATAATAAAACCATACAACAAAAGCCATTTATTAGAAATGATTTATAAATATATAAATAACCCTGAAATGAAAAACGGGTAGCTTATAAAAAACCAACAAGGGTATCTTTCTAAAAATATATTTTGTTTTCTGCGGGCAAGCCTCAGGAAATAGGGCTGTCTGAAAAGTAATTTTTGGTAAAATTTAGTTGAATCCGGATTATGCAATAGAAAATCTATTATACTATTTTAACTTTGAAATAGTGCGTATAGAAATTGAATTTACTTTTTAAGTATTCAAGGCAAAAAGCTTGTGCCTGACTTGATCTGGTATCAAGCATAGCTGTAGTTACGGTTATCTTTTTTAACGAAGAATAGATGAATAAGAAATAATTTATTAGTGCTATTTCAAAGTTAAAATGGCATTACACCTTTAATTTTTGCATAAACACAACAATTGGTCTTGATCCCTTTAATCTACCGCAAACACAACCATTACATTTGATTTTTTATAACCATAGTTCCTTTCGATAAACTCAGGACAAACTGCTATGCTAAAACTAAGAAAATCATTGTATTTATAGGTATTTTGCTTTTACAGATATTTAATCCTCAAAAGATACAGTGTAACTTAATGACGTGGATAATCCGGATTGAATTACCATTAATTACTTCTGAAAAACTCTTTGCTTCTTTCGGTGAAGCTTTTTTTAGAGCTAATTTTTTCAGAAAATTCATAATAAAAAAGAAGATGTTTGACTTTTCAGACCCTCAAAACTTTTATTGATTCTGTACTCTTAATTTATTATTATTTGTTGCCCGATTTTTAAAACAGAATTAGATCTTAATGCATTGTTTTTACAAATTTCTGAAATAGCCAAACCATATTTATTTGCTATCCTGCTTAAAGTATCTCCTTTTCGTACTGTATAAATCTTTTTTTGTTCTTCTTCAATTTTTGCTATATCCTCTATAGTCTTATGCAATACTATGTTGCTTTTTCGAGTAGATTTATGATATCTGGGAGTAGCCCATTTTTTAGTAACAAAAAGAACATCAGATCTAACCTTGGTATCATTAGCAAACTCAAACAGATATTCCGGATTAATACTCTTTCCTTTATATCTAACTTCAAGATGCAAATGACTTCCTCTTGCGTTTCCGGTAACCCCTCCTTTTCCTATAGCTTCTCCTTTTTTGATATCTTCATTTTCTTTGACCAATATCTCCGAGAGATGCGCATATACGGTTTCCAAACCGTTATGATGCCTGATTACTACTGTATTGCCATGTCCCCCATGATATCCTACATATCTTATTTTTCCATCCAAAATTGATCTCACACTATCTCCAACATGTAAATCAATATCGATTCCCTGGTGGGGTCGCCCCCTTCTCCATCCATAACGAGATGTAACTACCATTTTACCATCAACCGGAGACGAAAAATCTTCATCCTTAAATTCTAACTGAAAAGGAAAAGTAAGCTGTTCATCCCAATAGGGATTAAACTGTTGGTTATCCCAATTTGTAGTAAACTCTTCTATATTCTCCATCAGTAAATCATCATCACTAATCTCATCTTCAACAAAATAATTATAATTTTTTGGATATATTGGCAGACATACTATTTTTCCTTGTACCACTATTTTTTTATGCTCAACTACTATGTTTTCTTTTTGTGCTAATGTCTCTTGTGCAGATACGATAAAGAATGGTAAGAAAATCAGGAAAGAAGTTAAAAGCTTTTTATTAATTAAAAACATCAATTATTATACTTTATTAATTAAATAGAAACAGTTTGTTGGCATAAATATTTTTTTAAATAAATAACTGTAAAAGTAACACGTTATTACAACATAATGTTAATAATGCAAAATTATTTTACAGCAACTATCTTATGCTTTTGAAAATCAATATCTTATTAATTGACCCGCTGATTAATATAATTATATGCTTTTTACAGGTTAATATTTCCCTTTTATTATTTAACATTTTTTAAGAAATTCATGTGAAAATATTAATAAACAGAGTTACAATAAATAAAATTAGTTGTAGTTAATGTAACAACTAATAATTAATTGAATAACCATGAAAAGATCAATAACACTAGTTGCGGTGTCCGGAGTACTAATTATGACATCCTGTGTATCTAAGAAAAAGTATGTTGCTTTAGAGCAAGAATTACAAAATACACAAAGTACTTTACAAAAAACTACAGTAGAAAAACAAGAGCTAGAAGGTAAGTTTGCTAAAATAGAATCCAGAGTAGCAGACTATAACGCAAAAATAAATTCTTTGACCCAGGAAAATGATGAAAAAATGGTGATGGTGGACGATATTGTAGCAATATCAAACAAAACCAAGGAAAAAATGAGACAGACCTTGTCCAAAATTGATCAACAAAAATTACAAGGTGCCACATCTTTAAAAGATTCTATGAATCTTGCCGTTTCACATAATCTGAAAAATTCATTATCTGATGATATTAAAAATGATGAAGATATTTCTATCGATATAGATAACACAGTAGTGATGATATCGATATCAGATAAAATGCTATTTAATAGTGGAAGCTATAAAATTAGCAATAAAGCGGATGGTATATTAAAAAAATTAGCAGATGTTATTAACTCTGAACCAAGCTTAGAAGTTATGGTAGAAGGTCATACAGACTCCAGAACCATTAATAATGCGGTTGTAGAAGATAATTGGGATTTAAGTGTAAAGAGAGCTACATCTATCGTTAGAAAATTACAATCAAATTACTCTGTTGATCCGGCCAAATTAATCGCATCGGGAAGAAGTAGTTATAAGCCTTTGGTAGAAAACGATACTAAAGAAAATATGGCTATCAACAGACGTACAAGAATTGTTTTGTTACCAAATATGGATAAGTTTTTTGCAATGCTTTCTTCAAATTAATAACTTTGGAGCAGGTTCCACGAGGTTGTTATGCTTCTAAAAAAATATTTTGTTTCAGGAAGTAAGTCCAGAAGGAATTAGACTCTCAATGAGGGAGTAAAAAAGGGATAAAAGCTAAAAATAGCTTTTATCCCTTTTTTTATCTGGTTGCACTTTATACCAACTCGCGTCGTAACTCATTTAAAGTGACATCACTATTAATCAATCTGGTTATCACTTCTTCCCTAAACTCTTCCAGATCTTCAAAATCATAATATTTGGCCCATTTGTGGGTTTCCAACAGGTTTTTAATTTGTTTAATAAGCTTACGAGTAGCATCTGCAGGTCTTAGTACAGCTATTGTATCATAACTCGGGTTATCCTTATGCATATAACTTACCTTTTTGGTATCAAAATCCACAGAAATATAATATGCATCTACATCTGGGTCGAGATTTTCCCTAAAATCTTCCCAATTTGCAAATCCTAACCTTAAATCATCTATCTCTGCTGGAAAATCCGAAACCAAACGCCATTGACATTTTGCTGCTCTGCCCCAATGATTAGACAACCTGTAAACTCCTTGTTTTGTATAGTAATATGTACTCCCTGATTCGCTTCTGTAAGCAGGTTTTCTTCTTGATATTTCTCGTAACGAAGCACCTTTAAAAACACAGTACGTTTTATTAAAAAAATTATACCGAGTATACGTTTTAATATGCTCTTTTTCCTTATGTTCCAATTATGATTGTTTTTTCCCGATGGCAAAGAAATCACATTTTTATCAAAAAGAGAAAACAAGTTTTTAACATATTTTAAAATACCTCTTTGTTTTTTTATTACAATAAACCAATACCCCGGTCGGGAGCAAGCTCCCTAAGTATATTGCTTAAATACATATAGCTATTAAGGCAAGCCTTGGTGAACCAGACGATCAATGAGGATAAAAGAGCTTTTAAAATTAGACATAAATATTTCAAGTTTAATTATCGATACCAAAACACACTAGTTATTTTTTGATCATTTCTTACTTTATTCTAGTTAATTTTTTGTGAACAATAAAAAAAATAACTTTTCTTACATTTTTTTTAGATAATTTTAGCTAATTATTAACCAATCTATGAAAACACAAAATGAAAAAATGCAATAACAAATTATTAGTATAGAAAACAGGGGTTAATCTTGATTTTAAATCAGATTTTGTTTCTTTTACCCCTTCTAATACAAACAGTCTAAGTATACTTTCTATTACCCCCCAAGGATGATGTAGTTTTAATATGAAACGCTTTCGGTTAAAATTTTGCCTTTTTTATGGCAAGTACCAAAATAGTTTAAGAAAATTTAACTCTACAAACACACAACTGGTATACGATGCATGAGATAAATTTTAGCATAGAATCAACAACCTCGGAACAAGTATACGAGGCATGCTTTAAAAAAATATATTTTGTTTTTGAAGCAGGCCTATAAAATCAGATCCTCTTGAGAGATTAAATTTGGATAATTCTTGTTTTAAAAAACTAATATTTTCAAAAATAGAACAAAATGCATGTAGTAAAAAGAGATGGTCGTAAAGAGCCAGTTATGTTCGACAAGATTACCGC